>NZ_CP058214.1:0-316428 GCF_015482775.1 Kaustia mangrovi
CGGCGATGCGGCCCGGCGGCTCGCGCAGGCGGCGGCAGGAAACGCTCCGTCATCTCCTCGACACTCACCGGCCGGCATGGGTGGAGACGTTGAGGGCCGCCATGGCGCGCCCGTCGGCATGGCGGACCGGCACGGCGATGGAGCGCAGGCCGATCTCCAGCTCCTGGTCGACGACCGCGTGGCCCGCCGCGGCGACCCGGTCGAGCTCGGCTGCGAGCGCGGCCCGGTCGGTTATCGTGTGCGGCGTGTGGCGGGCAAGGCTCAGGGCGGAGAGGGCGGCCGCGCGCTCGGCGGGCTCCAGAAACGCCAGTATGGCGCGGCCCATGGAGGTGCAATGGGCGGGCAGGCGCGAGCCGACGGTGAGGTTGACCGACATGACGCGATTGGCCGCGGCGCGCGCCACATAGACCACATCCGGCCCGTCGAGGATGGCCGCCGAGCAGGATTCGTTGAGCGTTCGGCTCACGGCTCGCAAATGCGGTTCGCCAGGTGCCACAGAAGCCCCATGCCGAGCCGCGAGCCCGCCACAGCGAGCAGGCGTGCGGTGAGCGCGAAGCGCTTGCCCGTCCGTGCCGCATAGCCCAGATCGACAAGCGTCAGCAGGAAGCGGCGGGCCGTCGCGCGCGACATGCCGGCGGCGTCGGCGACCTCGGTGAGCGTCAGGCTTTCCGGCGCGCGGCGAGCACCTCCATGACGTGGAGCCCCTTGGCGAGCGAGCTCACATGGTCCCGGCGGTCGGCCTCCGCCGGCGGGTCGGTCCTGCTGTCCTGCATGGTCATGGCGCTCGGAGGTCCTCGGCTTGACAAGGGGAGGGCGGTCAATACGGTGACCGCATTGTAGCAAAAAAGTTCGCATTGCGAACCTATAAAGCGACCGGCAGGCAGCAATGGCACAATTCCTCGACCTCGCCGACGCCGTGGAGGATATCGTCCGCGACGGCGATACCGTGGCGATGGAAGGCTTCACCCACCTCATTCCCCATGCCGCGGGCCACGAGACCATCCGTCAGGGACGCAAGGACCTGACGCTCATCCGCATGACGCCCGACATCGTCTACGACCAGATGATCGGGGCGGGGTGTGCGCGCAAGATCGTGTTCTCCTGGGGCGGCAATCCGGGGGTGGGATCGCTGCATCGCATGCGCGAGGCGATCGAGAAGGGCTGGCCCGCGCCGCTGGAGGCGGAGGAGCACAGCCATGCCGCCATGGCCAACGCCTATGAGGCGGGCGCGGCCGGGCTGCCCTGCGCCGTATTCCGAGGCTATCTCGGGGCGGACCTCGCAAGGGTCAATCCGAATATCCGGTCCGTCACCTGCCCGTTCACGGGCGAGAAGCTCGCCGCCGTTCCCGCGATCCGCCCCGACGCCGCGGTCGTCCACGCCCAGAAGGCCGACCGAGAGGGCAATGTGCTGATCGAGGGCATTGTCGGCGTGCAGAAGGAGGCGGTGCTCTCCGCAAGCCGCTCGCTGGTGACGGTGGAGGAGGTCGTCGACAGCTTCGGGCCGCGCAGCCCCAATGCGGTCGTCCTGCCAAGCTGGGCGGTGTCGGCCATCGCCGTCGTGCCGGGCGGCGCGCATCCCTCCTATGCCCATGGCTACTACAAGCGCGACAACGCCTTCTACAAGGCCTGGGACGCCATCTCGCGCGACCGCGACGCCTTCACCGCCTGGATCGATGAGCATGTCCTGAAGGGCGGGCCGGAGCGTTTCGCGCAGTTCGTCGATGCCAGCATGAAGGAAGGGGCAGGCGCATGACCGGCTATACCGCAACGGAGATGATGACCGTCGCCGCCGCGCGGGCGCTGAAGAACGAGGATGTGTGCTTCGTCGGCATCGGCATGCCGTCCGCCGCGGCCAATCTGGCGCGGCTGACCCACGCGCCGGAGGTCGCTCTCGTCTATGAATCGGGCACGCTCGACACGCGCCCGACGTGCTGCCGCTCTCCATCGGCGACGGCGAGCTGTGCGAGACGGCGCTGACCACGGTCTCCGTGCCGGAGATGTTCCGCTACTGGCTGCAGGGCGGGCGCATCACCGTCGGCTTCCTCGGGGCCGCGCAGATTGACAAGTTCGCCAATATCAACACCACCGTCATCGGCGATTACGACGACCCGAAGGTACGCCTGCCGGGCGGCGGCGGCGCGCCGGAGATCGCCACCTCGGCCGGCGAGATCTTCGTGGTCATGCGCCAGTCGAAGCGCAGCTTCGTCGACAAGGTCGATTTCGTGACCTCGCTGGGCCACGGCTCGGGCGGCGGCGACCGCGAGGCCACGGGGTGACCACGAAGGGCCGACGCTCATCGTCACCGACCTTTGCCATCATGCGGCCGGATCCGGAGACGAAGGAGCTTACGGTCACCGCGCTCCATCCCGGCGTTACCCGCGAGGACGTGGTGGAGAACACCGGTTGGGCGGTGAAGTTCGCCGATACGCTGGAGGAGACGCCGGCGCCGCGCGCCGAGGAGCTCGACGCCCTGCGCGCGCTGAACGAGCGAACCGCCCGTGCCCATGGCGACGCGGCGTGAGGACGGGGGGCGGTCGTCTTCCGTCGTTCTCTTGACGGGTGAGGCAATCGCCTGTTGCAGGCTCACTTCCCCTCACCGGCGCCTTTCGGCGCCCCCCTCTCCCGCAAGGGGAGAGGGTTAGGTAGCGGGATCGCCTCATTTCCCTCTCCCCTTGCGGGAGAGGGAGGGGCCCATCGTCGCCAGACGATGGGAGGGTGAGGGGGCGCAAACAGCGACATGCGATTTACACCGCGTCCGGATTGCGCACGCTGAGGAAGGCCTTGGCGGAAATTTCCGACCAGTCATAGGCGCGGGCGAGCATGGCGCGATGGGAGGCGTGGATGCGGCGCTCGATGTCGCTGCCCGAGGCGAACCGCTCCATCACCTCGCGGGAGGCCGACCGGGGCGACAGCGAGAACGTCGTCCGGCCAGCGCCTGAGCGTCACGCCGTCGTCGCGCAGCGCCTGGAGCGCCTCCGAATTGCGCCATTCCGTCTCCGACAGCGCCCAGATCTGGACGGCGCGGCAGGCCGTCTCCACGACGGCCTTCAGATCGTCGGGAAGTTCCTGCCAGACGGTCAGGTTGACGATGGCCTCGCCGGTGCCGTTCGGCTCGTGGAATCCCGGCCAGTAATAAAAGGGCGCGACCTTGTAGAAGCCCGCCGACCGGTCGCTCCAGGGGCCGAGAAACTCCGTGCCGTCGATGGCGCCGGTCTGGAGCGCGGTAAGGATTTCCGAGGGCGGGATGACGACCGGCGTGGCGCCGAGCTTTTCGAAGACCTCGCCGCCAAGCCCCGGAATGCGGAACTTCAGCCCCTTCATGTCATCGAGCGTCTCGATCTCGCGCCTGAGCCAGCCGCCCATCTGCATGCCAGAATTGCCGGCCATGAAGGGCTTTACGCCGAAGGGCGCATAGAGCTCGTCCCACAGCGCCTGCCCGCCGCCATGGTCGATCCAGGCGATATGCTCCAGCGGTGTGAGGCCGAAGGGCGTGGCGGTAAAATAGGCCGCCGCCGGCATCTTGCCGGTCCAGAAGAACGAGGCCGTATGGCCGATCTCGGCGAGGTCGCCGGCGACCGCGTCGAGCACCTCAAGGCCCGAGACCAGCTCGCCCGCAGCATAGAGCTCCACCGCGATGCGCCCGCCCGACAGTGCCGTGATGCGGTCGGCAAGGCGCTGGGCGGTGACGCCGGGGCCCGGCAGGTTTTTCGGCCAGGACGTCACCATGCGCCATTTCCGGGTCTGGCCCCGCGCGACCGCCGGGGCGGCAATCCCGGCCACAGCCGCGACGCCGGTGCCGAGAAGGGTCCTGCGGCTCGGGCCGGTCATGATGCCCCTCCGTCGGTTTCGGGGGCGACGGTGTCCCAGAGCGCGTGGAAATGGTGCACGGGCCCATGCCCGCCGCCGATGTCGAGCCGGTCGGCCCCGGCGATAGCGGCCGTGGTGTAGGCCTTCGCGCCGCGTACCGCGCCGGCGAGATCCTCGCGCGCGCAAGCAGGGCGGCGATGGCCGACGACAGGGTGCAACCGGTGCCATGGGTGTTGCGGCTGGCAAGGCGCGGGCCCGGCAGCCACGTCGTCGCATCGCCGGTACACAGGAGATCGGGACTCTCGGGGCCGTTCAGATGTCCGCCCTTCACCAGCACGGCCCGGGGGCCGAGCGCCAGAAGCGCGGCGCCGAGGCCTGCCATGTCGTCCTCGCTCACCGGACCGGTCGCGCCCGCGAGCCGCTGGGCCTCGGGCAGGTTGGGCGTGACCAGCGTGGCGAGCGGCAGAAGCTCCTCGCACAGGACCGCGATGGCCTCGTCGCGAAGCAGGGCGTCGCCGCTCTTGGCTATCATGACGGGGTCGAGTACCACATGGGCCGGGCGGTAGCGCCTGAGGCCATCGGCGACGGCGCGGATCGTCTCCACCCGGCTCAGCATGCCGATCTTCACCGCATGGACGGCGATATCGCCAAAGACCGCATCGATCTGGCGGGTCACGAAATCCGCCGGCACGTCCATCACGCCGGTCACGGCCTGCGTGTTCTGGGCGGTGAGCGCGGTGATGACGGAGGCGCCATAGACGCCGAGCGCGGAAAAGGTCTTCAGATCGGCTTGGATGCCCGCGCCGCCTCCGGAATCGGACCCGGCAATGGTCAGTGCCGTTGGCCAGCTCATGCGTCCTGCCTTTCCCTTGCCCGGTCGACGGCCTGGCGCAGGGCGCGCGCGGCAGCCTGCGGGTCCGGCGTGCCGCAGATGGCGGAGACGACGGCCACGCCCTCCACGCCCGCCGCCATCGCATCCGGCACCCTGTCCGCGGTGATGCCGCCAATGGCGACCGTCGGCACCGGGATGAGCCGGCGCAGCGCGGGCGCGCGCCCGGAGGGGTGAGGGCGGGGGAGGCATTCGCCTTCGTTCCGGTCGGCCAGAACGGGCCGAGCCCCGCATAGTCGACGATGTCGGGATCGAGCCGGGCGATCTCCGCCTCGTTATGGGTGGAAAAGCCGATCGCCACATCCGGCCCCACGAGCCGGCGGGCGACTTCCGGCGGCATGTCCGTCTGGCCCACATGGACGCCTTCGGCCCCCACCGCCATGGCGATATCCACATGGTCGTTGACGATGAGCGGAACGCCGGAGCCGTCGAGCGCGGCCTTGAGGGCGAGCGCCGTCTCGTAGACATCGCCGCGTTCCGACGTCTTGTCGCGCAGCTGCACGGCGGTGACCCCGCCGGCGACGGCGGCGCGCACGGTTTCCGCGATGCCATGCGCGCGGCAGAGCTCCGGATCGGTCACGAGGTAGAGCGCAAGGTCGATCGTGCGGCGTGCGGGCATGGCTCGATATGTCCTCTCTTCTCAAGATCTTCGGCAGTCATGGTGTAGAGCGTGTCGACAAGGGCGGTCGCGAAGCTTGCCGGCCCGCGGGCGCCGTCGGCGGCCATCTCGCCCGCGACGCCGACGGTCAGCAGCGCGGCTGCCGTGGCCTCCGCAGGTTCGTCGGCAATGGCGAGGAAGGCCGCGACGATGGCGCTCAGCGCGCAGCCGAGCGCGGTGACCCGTGGCATGAGCGGATGGCCGTTGGCGAGCGCGACAAGCCGCGCGCCGTCGCTCACATAGTCCCGCTCGCCGGTCACGCCCACCACGGCACCGGTGGCATGCGCAAGGCTGCGTGCGGCCTCCACGGCGTCGGCGGAGGAGGCCGCGCTGTCGACACCGCGCCCGGCCTGGGCGGTCTCGCCGGCAAGGCTCAGGATTTCCGAGGCATTGCCCCGGATCGCGGTTGGCGCCTCGCTCACGAGATCGGCGGCAAGGCGCGTGCGGTAGTCGAGCGCGCCGACGGCCACGGGGTCGAGCACCCAGGGGCGGCCGGCCTCGCGCGCGCCCTTGACCGCAAGCCGCATGGCCGCCGCCGTCTGGGGCGTGAGCGTGCCGAGATTGACGAGCACCGCACCGGCGGCGCGCGCGAAGGCCTGCGCCTCCTCGGTATTGTCGACCATGGCGGGCGAGGCGCCGATGGCGAGCAGCGCATTGGCGGTGAAGTTCGCCGCCACTGTATTGGTGAGGCAATGGACGAGAGGGCCTTGCGTGCGCAGGCGGGCGAGCAGAAGCCCGGCCCGTTCGGCTGTGACGATCTCGGTCGGCGTCTTGGACAATGCAGGCCTCCACATCGCATGACCGCTCCGCCCGGCGAGCGGAGCCATCCCGTCATGCCGGTTTCGGCTGGTCCTTGGGGAGGTCGCCCGCGGGAAGGCCGTTCAGGAAGCGTCCGCGGGCATCGATGCGGTCCTTGAGTGACCGGCAAGGCCCCAGTCCCTACGCCAGCATGACCTGGATCAGGTTCGACGGGTTGGCGCGTTCCGCGCGCCTCTCAGCCCTGAAAGCAAGGGCACCCCGTGGGCAATCGCCGGACAGGATAGGGGTTCGCGGATCGGGCATCAACCGGTAATCGGCTTGGTCCGCGACGAGCGGGGCGGGTCGGTCGATCCGGAGGGAGGGCTGTATTCCACGTGGGTATTCGCGGTGCTAGAGTTTCGCCGCCGATCCGGATCGGCACCACAACCGCTGTCGTACAACGATGGCCGGAATGAAAACGGGGAAGACATGCCAGGGCGGATACTCCTTGCGGCAACTGCGGCGGTGTCATTGGGTTCGGCGGCAATTGCCGGGTCCTCTTCTCTTTCTGAGAGGGATGCAGCCGAAATGGCGGGGCGATTCTGCAAGACGCTGATCCCGGATATCGCCCGCTACGACCCGAACGAATACGACAGCTGGCCCCCTGACGATCCGGCGGTGTTCGGCCCGCTTGTCACGCGCGAGCTCGCCGGCCAGATCGAAGAGGCGCGCGACCGTGGCAACAGGATCGAGAAGGCGACGGGCGAGAAGTCGCCGCTTGGCGACGGCGTGCCCTGGAAAGGCGTGCAGGACGCCGCCGGCACTTGCGAGGTCGGCTCCGTGTCCGGCACCGCCGAGCGCCCGGAAGTGACGATCCGCTACAAGTATGCCGACGCCCCCGAGATGGGGTGGACTGACATATTGGTGCTTTCCCGGTCCGCGCAGGGCTGGCGCGTCGACAATATCCGCTATGGAGAACGCGACGGCGATCTGAGATCGATATTGGCAGAGACGATCGCCGGGGAAACACCGTAGCATCGCCGTTCGTTTCACAGGCGACGGTCATGGTTGAGGCAGGGGAGGTGTTCGGTGGACGTGTCTTCGCTTGCGATTTTCGCCGGGGCCCTTCTGACCGCGACGATGATCGCCGTTCTCGTGGCCATCGATCTGGTGTGGGTTGCAACGGCGGCCCAGGCACGCCGCTTTCTGAGGAGCCCGCGGGCCATGCGCGCGGCCAACCGTGTCGGCGCTTCGGCCATGGCTGGCGCGGCGGCCGCCATCGCGACCCGATAGAACCGGTTTTCCAGACGCTCGCCGGGCAGGTGCCATGCGGATGCGGCATAGCTCGCCGGAGCTGTCATTGGTAATCTCGCCGTCTCCGGCCAGTACGGCACGATGCTCACACCGAAGCGAGGCGAGAGACGGCCCATGGCGCCAGGTCAGGTTATGGTTATGGCAGCGCCCAACGGCGCGCGCCGGACACGCCTCGACCACCCGGCCCTTCCGATCGCGGAAGAGGATATTGCGGCAACGGCCGGTGCCTGCGTGCACGCCGGCGCCGCGGCGATCCATCTCCATGTCCGCGACGGCGAAGGGCGGCACAGCCTGGATGCCGCACGCTATCGTAAGGCGCTTACGCTCGCGCGCGAGGCGGTCGGGCCCGACGCGATCCTTCAGATCACGACCGAGGCGGTGGGCCTGTACTCGCCGGAAGAGCAGATGGCATGCGTGCGCGAGGTGCGTCCGGAGGCGGTTTCGCTGGCGCTCAAGGAGCTGATCCCCGACGAGGCCCACGAGGCCGCGGGCGCGGCGTTCCTGGCCTGGCTTCGGGCAGAAAAGATCGCGCCTCAATTCATCGTCTACGGCCCGGAGGAGCTTGAACGCCTCCTGGCGATGCGCGATGCGGGTGTCGTGCCCTTCGCAAGGCCGTTCGCGCTGTTCGTCCTGGGGCGCTATGCGCGCGACCAGCAATCGGCGCCGGAGGATCTGGACCCGTTTCTCGATGCGCTGGGTGACGAGGATCTGCCCTGGGCCTTGTGTGCGTTTGGCCGGCGCGAGAGCGAATGCGCATGCGCGGCCGCCGAACGCGGCGGGCATGTGCGTGTCGGTTTCGAGAACAATCTCCACCTGCCGGACGGCCGGGTGGCGGGCAGCAACGAGGAACTCGTCGCGGCCACGGTCGCGCGGCTTGAGGGCGCCGGTCACACCGTCATGGCGCCGGCGCGCGCCCGGGCCTTCCTCGCGGAGACCCTGACGTGATCGCGGTCAGGGCGTGTGCGCGGCGCGGTAGAACGCGTCGGCGGGCTTTGAGTCTTCCGGCTTCAGCGCCGGATTGTAGCGATAGACCGTTGAGCAATACGGGCAGATGATCTCCGTTTCATCGCCCATATCGAGGTAGACGTGAGGATGGTCATGAGGCGGTGCCGCACCCATGCACTCGAATTCCTTGACGCCGATTTCGACGATGTCGACGCCAGCGTCGTTGTGGAACTTGGGAACGACCGGATCAGCCATGTCCACCCTACCTTGAGCCCGTGACGAGGATTGCCGAACCGGCGGATAGCATATCTGGACCGAACCGCAAAGGCCGCCTGGACAATGTGTCCCGCAAACTGCGGCCGAAACCTTTCAAGGAGCGTCAATTCGTGCCGACCTTTCAATCAGACGGAGTGACCATCGCCTATGAGATCGCTGGCGACGGAGAGCCGATCCTGCTCATTCACGGCTTCGCGTCAAACGGACGGGTCAACTGGGTCGATACGGGCTGGGTCGATGCGCTGGTGCGCGATGGCCGCGAGGTCATCACCGTCGACAATCGCGGTCACGGCAACAGCGAGAAGCTCTACGATCCGGCCGATTACGGCGCGCCGATCATGGCCAACGACGCCTGTCGGCTGCTCGATCACCTGGGCCTCGAACGCGCCGACGTGATGGGCTACTCCATGGGCGCGCGCATCGCCGCCTTCCTCGCCATCAAGCACCCCGACCGTGTGCGCCGGGTCATCCTCGCCGGTCTCGCCGACAATCTCGTCAAGGGTGTGGGCGGCGCGGAGGAGGTCGCCCAGGCGCTCGAGGCCGACAGCAGCGACCGGGTGACGGAGCGCATGCCGCGCACCTTCCGCCTGTTCGCCGAGCAGACGGGCAGCGACCTGAAGGCGCTCGCCGCCTGCATGCGCTCCTCGCGCCAGAAGATCAAGGCGGAGGAGGTCGCCGGCATCAGGGCGCCGACCCTCGTCGTCGCCGGGTCCGACGACGACACGGCGGGCCCCGTGGCGCCCCTGGTCGAGCTTCTGCCCAATGCCACGGGGCTTGTCATCGAGGGACGGGACCACATGCGTACCGTCGGCGACAAGCGCTACAAGGAGGGCGTGCTCGACTTCCTGCGGTCCTTTCAGTCTTGACAAGTTGACGTTAACGTCAAAGTCTGGCGGACAAGCGGACGGGATCGGGCTTTCCATGGAGCAGCGGGCCAGCGCACACAGGCGCACATCGTTCACCGGATCGGCGGGCAACCGGATCGCCGGCGATCTGCACGAGGCGCCGGACGGCGCGCCGCGCGGTGCCGTCGTCCTTGCCCATGGCGGCGGGCAGACGCGGCATTCCTGGCGCGGAACGGCCCGCAGGCTCGCCGAAGCGGGCTGGCTTGCGGTCACTATCGACCAGCGCGGCCATGGCGACAGCGACTGGATCGCGGATGGCGACTATTCCCTGGAAGCCTATGCCGCCGATCTCGCGGCGGTGGCAGGCGACATCGAGGACCGCTTCGGCCAGCGGCCGGCGCTGATCGGCGCCTCGCTCGGCGGCATGGCCGGGCTGGTCGCGACCGGCCGGGACGAGCCCGCCCCGGCCTCGGCTCTGGTGCTGGTGGACATCACGCCGACCATGAAGTCGGACGGCGTTGCGCGGGTTCTCGATTTCATGGGCGCACATGTGGAGGAGGGGTTCTCCTCGCTCGAGGACGCCGCGGCAGTCATTTCCTCCTATCTGCCGCACCGTCCGCCGCCGCGCGACCTGAGCGGGCTGCGGAAGAACCTCCGGCTCGATCCGGATGGACGGTATCGCTGGCACTGGGATCCGCGCTTCCTCGATGCGAGGGAGCGAACCGACGGCAAGGGCCACAGGCCGGAGCTGGAAACACGGCTCGTGGCTGCCGCAAGGAGGCTCGACCTGCCCGTTCTCCTGGTGCGGGGCCGCGAAAGCGAGCTTGTCGGCGAGGCGGAGGCGCGGACGTTCCTGGAGCTTGTGCCGCAGGCGCGCCTTGCCGATGTGACCGGTGCCCGGCACATGGTCGCCGGAGACAAGAACGACGTCTTCGCCGACGCGGTGCTCGATTTCCTCTCAAACCTCCCCGCCGGCGCCTGCTGCCGCTGAGGGGCCAGGTCCCGGGGGCCCGGTGATTATTCGGTCGGCATGCGGCATTCCTGGTTCGTCATCCCCGCGCAAGCGGGGATCCATGTCTCTGGGGACGCTTTTGGATTCCCGCTGTCGCGGGAATGACGAAGAGACAGGGCGGGCTTCGGTACTGGAAACGGGCGCGGGGCCCGCGTTGTCGGTGCTGGGCCCTTGAGTTGCGGCGCGGCCCGTTTCCGGCGTGGCGTGTTTCGCTATGGTAGACAGGCGATGGTTCACCTACATATGCTTGATCGACGAGAAGCGACGCCGCCCGCGCGGTGTCCATGAAGGACAAGGAGAGCGAGCCATGGCGCGCCACGCACCGTCTGCGGAGGCGATCGAGCGTCTCGATCCGGTCTGGTCGCAGATCCGCGAGGAAGCGGAGGGGGTTACGGAGACCGATCCGAGCCTCGGCGGTTTCATCTTCGCGACGATCCTCAACTACGACACGCTGGAGCAGGCGGTCAGTCACCGGGTGGCGCAGCGCCTCGGCAATGCGGATGTGTGCTCCGAGCTCATCGTGCAGGCCTTCGAGGACGCGCTGGAGGAGGAGCCGGAGATCGGGGCCGCGATGCGCGCCGACATCACGGCCGTCTATGACCGCGACCCCGCATGCTCGCGCTATCTCGAGCCGGTCCTCTACTTCAAGGGCTTCCAGGCGATCCAGACCCATCGCATGGCGCACCGCCTCTGGAAGATGGGGCGGCGCGATTTCGCCTTCTATCTCCAGAGCCAGTCCTCCCAAGTCTTCGGGGTCGACATCAATCCGGCGGCCGTCATGGGGCGCGGCATCATGATCGACCATGCCCATGCGATCGTCATCGGCGAGACCGCGGTCGTGGAGGACGACGTGTCGATGCTCCACAGCGTGACGCTCGGCGGCACCGGAAAGGTGGATGGAGACCGGCATCCGAAAGTGCGCCGCGGCGTGCTGATCGGGGCGGGTGCGGAGATCCTCGGCAATATCGAGATCGGCGCCTGCTCGCGCGTGGCCGCCGGCAGCGTGGTGCTCCACGACGTGCCGCCGAACCGCACGGTCGCCGGCGTTCCGGCCAAGGTCGTCGGCTATGCGGGCTGCTCGGAGCCGTCCCGGCGCATGGACCATCGCCTGCCTGAGGAAAACGAGGGCGAGGGGGACGACATTCCCGCGGTCGACCCTTGAGGGTGCGGGCAAGCGCTGCTACCACCTTGCCAGCTGTCGTCGGCGGAGCGGCGGTGCCGGGATCGCGTTGCCGACTCTGCCGGTGATCTCTGTCGTTCCGCAGGCGTCGAGACACATCACACAGGCCAGGGAGCGCGAGCGTGCATCCAGACGAAATCCGCAAGCTGACGGAATACTTCAAGACCCGGTTCAATCCCTCTCTGACGGTGCGCCGGCGCCCGCAGAAGACCGATTCGGCCGAGGTCTATATGGGCGACGAGTTCATCGGCGTGATCTTCCGCGACGATGAGGACGGCGACCTCTCCTACCAGTTCCAGATGGCGATTCTCGACATCGACCTGCCGGAGTGACGCGAGCCGCCGGGCCGGCCTTGCCATGATGCGGCATTGTCCGCGCGCACTGTGGAATCGCGGCCGCCATCCCCGTATGCTGCCGGCCGGAAACGCTGAGCGACGCGGGCAAGGAGAGACTGACAGATGGCGATCTACGAACTGGACGGCGTGCGGCCGATTCTCCCCGAGGACGGGCACTACTGGATCGCGCCGTCGGCGGACGTCGTCGGGCGGGTGATGCTGGAGCGCAATGCGAGCGTGTGGTTCGGCGCGGTCCTGCGCGGCGACAACGAGCTCATCCGCATCGGCGAGAACAGCAACGTCCAGGACGGCTCGGTCCTGCACACCGACGAGGGCTGCCCGCTGACCGTCGGCGCCAATGTGACCGTCGGCCACAAGGTCATCCTGCATGGTTGCACGATTGCCGACCAGTCGCTCATCGGGATGGGGGCCTGCATCCTCAACAATGCCCGGATCGGGCGCAACTGCATTATCGGCGCCCATGCGCTGATCCCGGAAGGCAAGGAGATCCCGGACAATTCCCTCGTCATCGGGATGCCGGGCCGCGTCGTCCGCGCGCTCACGCCGGAGGAGGTGGAAGGGCTTGCCCTGTCGGCGGAACATTATGTGGCCAACTGGCAGCGCTATTCGCGCGGTGTGAGGGCGCTGGTCTAGGCTCGCCCGGCAGGCGGGGCGCTCAGCGGTTGCGGCCCGCGATCGGCGCGGAATTCGGCGGCGCGTTCGGGTCGAGCGACACCCAGACATTCGGATTGCTGGCGGACTGCCGCTTCAGGAACCGGTAGGGCACGGAGCGCCACGGCTCGACCCGTGGCCTCTGATTGTCGAGCACGAAGTCGCCCCGGTCGGTCACCGCGGTGAGGACGGCGTGCCCGTCGCCGTTCTCGTCGAGCACGACGGTGATGAGGAGTGCCTGTTTCGGCCAGCCCATGGAGATAAGATACTGGCGCTTCAGGAGGACGAAGTCCTCGCAGTCGCCCTCGCGCGTCGGGAAATCCCAGTATTCGGGAACGTGATGGAGCTCGGCGTCGGTCACCGGCCGGATCTGGCCGTTGACGTTCTCGTTGACGGTGGTGAGCTGGCGCCAGCGCTCCGCCGTCAGCACCACGCGTCGCGGCCGGACGGATTGCGACGGGCACTCCTGCTCGTAGCGCTCGCAGAATTCCACATAGCCGATAGGCGGCAGGGTTTCGCCATAGATGGTGGCAAAGCGCGCATAGCGCTGCTGAGAGCCCGGCCCGGCCGTGCGCTCGTTCGTCCAGCCCGGCCCCCCAAGGCCGATGATGAGCGCGCTTGTCGCGCACAGTAGTCTCCAGATCATCGATGGACGCCCCGTTCCAAGGTCTTGTCGGGGCGATCCTAGGGGGCGGTCGTGGGGAGAAGATTAATAAAACCGGGAACCGGAAAAGAGCATTTATGGAATATGAATTTCACGAGTGAGTAAAACCAAGTAATGATCCGATAACCTAACCGGAATCCTAACAGCGGGGCGCCGCACCCGGCGGCGGCGCAGATCACACGATCCGCGGGATAGGGGCGGGCACGAAACGTCCAGCGGTTCCGCTGGGGGCGGCGGGCGCCACTGGCCCCCCGATCGCGATGCGCTCCAGAAGGCGGTAGCGTGTGATCGGGAGGGAGACGAGCGGTGGCGCCTCGCCGCAGGGCAGTAGCACGCCCATTATGTGCACCCTGTTATGCGCACCGAAGCGGACCGGCAGGCACAGCATCTCCAGGGCAAGCCGGGCACCGTCCGCCGCCTCCCCGGACAGGCGCAGCATCACCGGGCGATGGTCGCCGACAACCTCCCGGAGCGCTGTGGCGAGCGCCCGGCGTTCGGGCAGCTCGGGCAGGAGATCGAGGATGTCGCGGCCGGTCAGATCGGTGCCGGCCAGGAGCCGCAAGCCCGTTCCCGACAGGCGAAAGCGGTAGCTTGCGCCCAGTGCGCCGGGGGCCAGCAACAGCATGTAGGGCAGGAGGGCGGACAGCCCGGCGAGGTCCGGCTCCTCGCCGATGACCGGCATTCGCCGGTCGCCGCGCCAGTCGTTCCATATGACGTAGAGCTTGCGGGCCCAGGGATGCTGGAAGCGCTCGACGGCGGTTATGAGGGTGTTCAGGGCGTCCGCCATGGTGTGGGTGGGCCTTGGCCTGCTGATGATTGCATGTTCGTGTCGTCTCTGCTTTGCAGAGCCCGTGCCAGTTCCCGCCATTGCGCGCCCGGACGAGGCTTTGTGCGCGGACCCGCCCTTGGGGAAGCCTCCGGGACAAGATCCGCGGTTCAAAGATCTGTCAGAATGCGGTACTAGGCAGGCACGAGGGTGGTCATCCCGCGGGCTGCGGCAAGTCAGAATGGGACAGGTCGCCGGGCGGACAGGCTACCGATTTTGTCCCGAAGGCTGCTTGCGAGCCCGATTGCCACCCATGGATCACAGAACCCCGCCAGATCGCGACCGCGCCATCAACGCACCGCGGGTCGTGGTTGTCCTCATCGCGACATTCGTGGCCGTGCATGCGGTCCGCATGATGCTGCCGGACCGGCAGGGCGTATGGATGCTCCTGGCCTTCGCCTTCATTCCGGCGCGCTATGCGGACACGGCGGCCTATCCGCCGGACTTCATTCCCGGCGGCATCGGGGCCGACTACTGGAGTTTCGTCACCCACATGTTCCTGCACGGGGATTTCACCCATCTCCTCGTGAACTGCCTGTGGATGCTGGCTTTCGGAACGGTCGTCGCGCGCAGGCTGCCGCCGGGGCGCTTTCTCGTGCTGAGCGCGGTGTCCGGCGTCGCCGGCGCGCTTGCGCACCTGGCGATCTACTGGGGTGAGCTCGTGCCGGTCATCGGCGCGTCCGCGGCGATTTCCGGACAAATGGGCGCGGCGACGCGTTTCATCTTCAGCGCGCCCGGCGGGTTGTTCCATGCCTCGCGCATGCATCCCGCGCATGTCCGGGTGCTGGGTCTCCTTGAGACCTTCGGCACGCCCAATGCGCTCATCTTCATCCTCGTCTGGGTCGGCCTCAACTTCGCTATGGGACTCAGCGGGATCGCCTTCCTGGGAGAAGGCCAGAGGATCGCATGGGAGGCCCATATCGCCGGCTTCTTCGCGGGGCTTGCGATCTTCGGCCCGCTCGATCCGTGGCGGCGCAATTTCCCTTCCCGCCAAAACGTCCTACACTGACCGTATGGCAGGATGACCTGCCGGAACAAGGAAGGACCGATCGGCTCCTGCACGCGGGCGGGCATGTCGGCGGGCAGGTGCAGGCGATCCAGCGGAGGATACCCATGACCGTCTCTGCCATCCTGAAGTCGAAGGGGCGCGACGTGGCGACAGCCGCGCCCGAGACCACGCTCCTGGACATCGCCAACAGCCTGACCTCGCGCCGGATCGGCGCGATCGTGATCGCGGAGCCGGAGGGGCAGGTCGTCGGCATCATCTCGGAGCGCGATATCGTGCGCGCCGTGGCCGAGCACGGGCCCTCCACGCTCGGCGAGGCGGTGAGCGAATTCATGACCAGCCCGGTGCTGGCGTGCGGGGAGGACGATTCGGTCGCGGAGCTGATGGGTGTCATGACGGAGCACCGCATCCGCCATCTCCCCGTTCTGGCCGACGGCCGGCTCGTGGGCATCGTCTCGATTGGCGATGTGGTGAAGGCGCGCATCGCCGAGGCCGAGCTCGAGGCGGAGGCGATGAAGCAGTACATCACCTCCGGCTGACAGGGGCATGGCGGCACGCGCGGCGCGGACCCGCCGTCAGAATGCCTCGGTGCGGGTAAGCCGTGCGAGTGCGTCCTCGATCTCCGGGAGAACCCGTTCGGCGGCGTCGCGGCCGGCCTGGATGGCGAGTTCGGCCTTGTCGAAGTCGAACAGGCCGACCTCGGGGGTGCGCGGGAAGATCGTGACGTCCGGCGGATCGCCCCCGAGCCGCGAGCGTGCCAGACGATCCTGGGAAATGTTGAAGGCGGCGACGAGCACGGTGGTGACGCCGGGGGAGGGCTCTTGCCGCGCCTGTGCCCCCGCCTTCCGTTCACGTCGAGCGACAGCAGGTCCTTGGTCTGAATAACCGTGCCGCCGAAGGCGTCGTTGTTCACATTCACGGCGATGACGATATTGGCCTGCATGGCCCGGCACGCCGAAACGGGAATCGGGTTGACGACCGCGCCGTCGATCAGCCAGCGACCGTCCCGCTCGACGGGCTTGAAGACGCCGGGCAGCGCGCAGGAAGCCCGCAGAGCATCGGCAACGACGCCTTCGTTCAGCCAGAGCTCGTGACCGCTCAGAAGCTCGGTTGCGATGCAGATGAAGGGGCGGCCGAGATCGTCGAATGTCATGTCGCCGAGATGGTCCCGGAGGAGTTCGCTCAGCCTGTCGCCGGAGATCAGCCCGCCGCCCTGCCAGGAGAAGTCGAGGAGAGAGAAGACGCGCCGGCGCGTCAGCTCGAGTGCGAAGGTCTTGAGTTCCTCCAGCTTGCCGGCCGCGAAGCATCCCCCGGCAAGCGCGCCGATTGAGGTGCCGGCCACCACGTCGATGGGCACGCCGGCCTCGACCAGCCGTTCGATCACGCCGATATGGGCCCAGCCCCGGGCCGCGCCCGCGCCGAGTGCGACGCCGACGATCGGGCGGTGGGAGGAGGGGCCGCTGGCGCCGTCCGCCTCCGTATCGCCGTTCTGCGAATTCCACCAGAACATGGCCGTGTTTCCCCGGACTTGCGCGTGCTCACGATACAATGATCGGCGAGGGTACGTCGAACACAGTGTCCGGTGAACGGCGAGACCTGGAATCGAAGGCCTGTCGGCTCAGAGCTGCGTGGGGTTCGGCGCGTCGCCGTAGACGTCCTTCGGGTCGAAGGTCTTCTCGTCCTCGCGATAGGTCAGCTTCATCTCGGGCGTGACAGGTTTGCCGACCGGCACCGAGCGATAGAAGCAGGAGCGGTAGCCGACGTGACAGCTCGCGCCGGACCCCGCGACCTCGACCCGCAGCCACACGGCGTCCTGATCGTCGTCGATCCTGAAGTCCACGACCTTCTGGACAAGCCCGCTGGTCGCGCCCTTGTGCCACAGGGTCTTGCGCGAGCGGCTCCAGTAATGGGCCTCTCCGGTCTCTACGGTACGCTTGAAGGCCTCGGCGTTCATGTAGCCGAGCATCAGCACCTCGCCCGTGCCGGCATCGGTGGTGACGACGGGAAGCACGCCGTCGCCGTCGAATTTCGGGGCGAGCTGATCGCCCTCCTCGACCTGTTCGACGGTGAGACGCGGCGCAAAGGCATTGTCGGTCATGATCGGCGTCACCTACTTGCCGGAATTCATCCGGATCAGCTCCAGGAACCGGGCCTGGAGCGCCGGGTTTGTCTTGAATTCGCCGGTAAACTGGGTCGTGACGGTGGCGACATTCGGCTTCTGAACGCCCCGGAGCGACATGCACTGGTGAACCGCCTCGATCATCACCGCGACGCCCTTGGGCTTCAGCGCGACGTCGATCGCGCCGGCGATCTGTCCGGTCATCGTCTCCTGCGTCTGCAGGCGGCGGGCATAGATCTCCACCACACGGGCGAGCTTGGAGATGCCGACCACGCGCTCGGTCGGGAAATAGGCGATATGCGCCTTGCCGATGAACGGGATCATGTGGTGCTCGCAATGCGAGTTCATGTCGATATCGCGTAGCATGACGATGTCGTCATAGCCGCCGATATCCTCGAAGGTGCGCGAAAGCACCTCGATGGGATCCTCCTCATAGCCGCGGAAGAACTCGCGATAGGCTTTCACCACACGTTTCGGCGTGTCGAGCAACCCTTCGCGTGCCGGATCGTCTCCGGCCCAGGCGATCAGGGTACGGACGGCGGCTTCGGCCTCTTCCTGCGTGGGGCGTTTCACGGCGGAGTCCTTGTTGGAATCGTCGTCGCGCCGGGGCATGCGTTCGACAATCGCATCCATGAGATCGGCTTCCCTAGGCTTGTTGGTCAATGATTTCGCGCTTTGTCGCTGTCACGAGTTACCAGGTACGACGTTTCCGGCGGGCAGGATCACTCTTAAGCACGAGATTCGAGCACAAAATTGAATGTCGCATGCCTGCGCGAAGGACCCCGCATAGCATGAAGCCGCATGCCAGAAAAGCATGAGCCCCGCCTTGACAGCACGGCGCCATTCGCCAATCTCGATATAGAGCCCTCGCGCGGACGGTTCAAGCGACCGGGTGCGAAAGGGACCTTGCGGTGGCAGGCGCCGGTGGATGCGGGGTCTGCGAGATAAACCTGCCGTCGGGTTGCACGATCCGACCGCGGAAAGGTCGCTCCAGAGTGGCGCGATGAGTGGACCCATGCTGAACGACGTCTACAACCGGCGCATCCTGCAATTCGCCGCCGATATCCCCCTAACCGAGCGTCTCGACGATCCGGACGCGACGGCGACGGCGCATTCCAAGCTGTGCGGCAGCAAGGTGACCGTCGATATCAAGATGGACGGCGATGTGGTCACTGCCTTCGGCCACGACGTGAAGGCCTGTGCGCTCGGCCAGGCCTCCTCCTCGATCATGGCGCGCAATGTGGTCGGCTCGACGGCCGACGAGTTGCGCAGGGTCCGCGAGGAGATGTATGCGATGCTCAAGGAGAGCGGGCCGGCGCCCACGGGCAAGTGGGCAGATCTGGCGATCCTGGAGCCGGTGCGCGATTTCAAGGCCCGCCATGCCTCCACCCTCCTGACCTTCGATGCGGTCTGCAAGGCCATCGCGATGGTCGAGGAGACGCATGCCGGCGTCGCGGAGACCGCCTGAGGCGGTCCGTCCCGCCATTGGCCGCCCTGCGGTCGATTGTCGCGGTCAGGAGGCGCGCCGCCTCAGCCTGACGAGCCCCTCGCCATAGGTCGTGTCGAACTCCGCCTCCAGCCTCGGGCAGACCCCCCGGCACCGGTCCACCACCTCGCGGGCCCAGTTGAAATAGGCCTTGACCGTTTCGTCGGGCCATTCGCTCGACGGGCTCTGCGACAGGTCGTTCATGTTGGAGATCTTGTCGGCGATGCGGATGATCCGGGCCCGCGGCGATATCCTGGCGGCTTGCTCCATTTGGCGCTCGCGCCGTTGGGCTTGCGGCAGAGACCGGTCGTCTGTGACTTCCATCACGAGGCGGGCCACATCCTCGCCGAAGGCCTGCTCGATTTCGGCCTCGGTGACGTCGGTGTCCTCCACCACGTCGTGCAGCAAGGCGGCGGCGACCAGGACGGGGTCCCTGCCGGCTGTGCCACGCGCGACGAGGCGGGCGACCTCGGCAAGGTGATTGACGTAAGGGTCCTCGCGCCGGCCCTTCCGGCGCTGGTTGGTATGATGGCGACAGGCGAAGTCGAAAGCCTCCGCCACAAGCACGACCGTCTCGTCCTGCGTCCGTTCGCTCATGTCAAAGCCCCGTTATGAGGTGTGCGGACCCGCTTGTCCGCAGGCGCGCGGGCGCACATCGTCTCCAACAATCCCAGCGGGGCGACTGTAGCGTAATTCGGCCGGTCCGGAAATCGGCACGCCCCGTCCCGGGGGCTTGCGGGAGGGCAGGGGCGGGCGCACCTTAGGAGAGCAGGATTGCTGGCACGAGAAACAATGACCGAGATCACCGACAAGCACGAGCCTCCGGTCGCCGGTCCCGTCACTCCGGCGGGCCGGGCGATGCTGGGTCTCATCCGTCTCTACCAGCTCACGCTGTCGGCGGTGATGGGCCGGACATGCCGGCACATGCCGAGCTGCTCGGAATACGCCGCGGAGGCCGTGCGGCGGCATGGCGCCTGGCGCGGTTTCTGGCTCGGCTTTTCGCGGGTCGCGCGCTGCCATCCCTGGGGGAGCCACGGGCTCGACCCCGTGCCGGACAGCCTGCCGGACCACGGCTGGCGCTTCTGGCGCTACGGGCGCTGGACCGGGCGCCACATCACCGAGCGTTTCGAGGATTGAGGGCGTCGGCCCTTGCCGGGGCGTTTGCTTGACGGCGCGGACCGAAAGGGGCAAGAAGCGGGCGCGCGCCTTGCGCGGTGGCCGGACCGGCCCCAAGTGACAACCCGAGAATGCTTACCTGCGTTGGTATGCAGCGAGTGAGCAGGAGATGACAGATGATCACTCTGACTTTTCCCGACGGCGACAAGCGCGACTTCGAGAACGGCGTCTCCGGCGCCGATGTCGCGGCATCCATTTCCAATTCCCTCCGCAAGAAGGCGGTCGCGGTCGAGCTGAACGGCGTTCTTAAGGATCTTGCCGATCCTATTGAGAACGACGCTGAAATCAGCATCGTTACCCGTGACGACGAGACGGCTCTGGAGCTGATCCGGCACGATGCCGCTCATGTGATGGCGGAGGCTGTGCAGGAGCTCTATCCGGGCACGCAGGTCACCATCGGCCCGGTGATCGAGAACGGTTTCTACTACGATTTCGCCCGCAACGAGCCGTTCCATCCGGAGGATCTGGAAAAGATCGAGGCGAAGATGCGCGAGATCGTCGCGCGCGACAAGCCGTTCACCAAGGAGATCTGGAGCCGCGAGGAGGCCAAGCGCTTCTTCGCCGACAAGGGCGAGCAGTTCAAGGTCGAGCTGGTCGACGCGATCCCTGAGGACCAGGAGATCCGCATCTATCGCCAGGGCGAGTGGCTCGACCTGTGCCGCGGGCCGCACATGCCGTCCACCGGCAAGGTTGGCAACGCTTTCAAGCTAATGAAGATCGCGGGGGCCTATTGGCGCGGCGACGCCAGGAACCCGATGCTCCAGCGCATCTACGGCACCGCCTGGGCGAGCCCGAAGGACCTCAAGACCTATCTGGAGCGGCTGGAGGAGGCCGAACGGCGCGACCATCGCCGGCTCGGACGCGAGATGGACCTCTTCCACTTCCAGGAGGAGGGGCCGGGCGTCGTCTTCTGGCATCCCAAGGGCTGGACGCTGTTCCAGGAGCTTATCGGCTATATGCGCCGCCGCCAGCAGGCGAACGACTATGTGGAGGTCAACACCCCGCAGCTCCTCGACCGGGCGCTGTGGGAGGCGTCCGGCCACTGGGAGAAGTATCACGAGAACATGTTCATCACCGAGACGGAGGATGAGCGTGTCTTCGCGCTGAAGCCCATGAACTGCCCGGGCCACGTCCAGGTGTTCAAGAACGGGCTGAAGTCCTATCGCGACCTGCCGATCAAGATCTCCGAGTTCGGTGCGGTGCACCGCTACGAGCCTTCCGGTGCGCTTCACGGGCTGTTCCGCGTGCGCGGCTTCACCCAGGACGATGCCCATGTCTTCTGCACCGAGGAGCAGATCACCCAGGAGGCGGTCAGGCTCAACGATCTGATCCTGTCGGTCTACAAGGACTTCGGCTTCGAGGACGTGGTCATCAAGTTCTCCGACCGCCCCGAGGTGCGCATCGGCTCCGACGCGGTGTGGGACAAGGCTGAAGCCGCCCTGCGCACAGCCGGCGAGGCGGCCGGGCAGACCTTCGTGCACAATCCGGGTGATGGCGCCTTCTACGGGCCCAAGCTCGACTATGTGTTGCGCGACGCGATCGGCCGGGAATGGCAGTGCGGCACGGTGCAGGTGGACCTGAACCTGCCGGGCCGGCTCGGCGCGTTCTATATCGGGGCGGATGGCGAGAAGCACACGCCGGTCATGCTGCACCGGGCGATGTTCGGCTCGCTGGAGCGCTTCACCGGCATCCTGCTTGAGCATTTTGCCGGCCACATGCCGCTCTGGCTCGCGCCGGTGCAGGTCATGGTGACGACCATCGTGTCGGATGCCGACGACTATGCGCTGAAGGTCCGCGACGCCTGCCGCGCTGCGGGCCTGAGGGCCGATGTCGATCTCAGGAACGAGAAGATCAACTACAAGGTCCGCGAGCACTCGCTCGCCAAGATCCCGGTGATCTTCGTGGTCGGCAAGCGCGAGGTCGACGATGGCGCCGTCAATATCCGTCGCCTCGGCGTGAAAGAGCAGTCGGCCCTGCCGCTCGACGCCGCCATTGCCGGCATTGTGGACGAGGCCCTGGCGCCCGATGTCAGACGCCAGCGCGAGGAGGCGTCGAAGGCGGCCTGAGGGAACCGGACGATAGAACCATCCCCATCCCGTCTTCGACGGGGTGGGGCCTATCGCCGCGAGAAGGCCAGTTCGCAGCCGATGGCCTCGGCATCCGGATAGACATCCGGCTTGCACACGCGCACCGTGCCGGCCTCGACATCGGTCCGGCGCGCGATCAGCGCGACGATCTCGCGGGCGAGCGTCTCCTGGAGGTTGAAGCGCCGATGCGCGACGAGCGCGGCGATCTCCTCGCGCAGGAAGTCGTAGTCGAGCGTGTCGTCGAGCTCGTCGGTGCCGGCAAGGCTGTCCGGGGTGAGCGTGAGCGCGATGTCGATGCGCATGCGCTGGCGCCGGCCCCGCTCGAAGTCGTGAATGCCGATCTCCGCCTCGATCTCGAAGCCGTCGAGGAACAGGGTGAAACGGTCTATTTTCATGGGGCCTGCGCTCGCTCCGCGTTCCAACCGGCGCGACCTTAGGGCATGATGCCGGAAAGTGCAGGCCCTTTTCGGATATCATCGCGCCCAACCGGCGAGACGCGATCGGCCCGGAAGGGGGCGGGCTCGCCTGAGCGAGGGCGGTCTCGCGCATTCCCGCAGCGCGACATCCTGTTCCGGGCCGGCCATATTGACTTTCGCCGGAGCCTCTTCCAGCACAGAATGCCAACACGGAGGACGATGATCCCATGCAGCAAGACGCGATGGCCGCGGATGCGCCCGCCGCCCGCCTCAACGACCGCACCAGCACATTGAGCCTTCTCGCAACGCGGCGTTCCACGCCGGTTGCCCTCATGGGCGAGCCGGGGCCTGAAGGGGATGCGCTGACGGCGATCCTGAAGGCGGCGGCGCGCGTGCCCGATCACGGCAAGCTCGCGCCGTGGCGTTTCATCCTGTTCCGGGGCGGGGCCCGCGAGGCCATTGGCGAGGTGCTTCAGGCACGCTACCGGGCGCTTCACCCGGACGCGAGCGGCGAGACCCTGGCTTTCGAGTGCGGCCGGTTCCTGCGCGCGCCGGTCGTCGTGGGTGTGGTCTCCACGGCCCGCGCTCATCCCAAGATTCCCGAATGGGAACAGGTGCTGTCCGCCGGTGCGGTCTGCCAGAACATGCTGATCTCGGCGGCCGCCATGGGCTATGCGGCGCAGTGGCTGACGGAATGGTATGCCTTCGACGAGGAGACGGTTCGCGCCATGGGGCTCGACGAGGGCGAGCGCATCGCCGGTTTCGTCTATATGGGCACGGCGCGCGAGGCGCCGATGGAGCGGCCGCGCCCCGATCTCGACGCGCTCGTCAGCGAATACGGGTGCTGAGATCATGGCGGCGGCGGACTGGCAGGCCATCCGGGGGTTGCTGTTCGACAAGGACGGCACGCTGATCGACTTCGAGGCGAGCTGGCAAGCGCTGTTCGAACGCTTCGCGCTCGAGGTCGCCGGCGGCGATGCGGGCCATGCAGCCCGCCTGCTGGAGCAGGCCGGCTATGACGAGGCGGCCGGCCGGTTTCGCGCAGGCTCTGTCATCGCGGCCGGAACCACTGTGGATCTCGTCGAGCTCTGGCAGCCCGATCTCGACCGCGAGGCGCGCAAGGCTGCCGTCGGGCATATGGATGCGCAGATCGTGCAGACGGCGTCGTCCACCGCCGTCGCGGTCTGCGATCTCGCGCCGGTGCTCGGCGGTCTCGCCGCCACGGGGCGGTTCCGGCTCGGCGTGGCGACCAACGATGCCGCCCTGTCGGCGGAGCGCTGTCTCGCCCAGCTCGGCGTGCGCGACATGTTCGACGCGGTGATCGGCTGGGACAGCGTGGAGCGCGCCAAGCCCGCGCCCGACATGGTGCATGCCTTCTGCCAGCGCTGCGGTCTCGAGCCCGCCGAAGTCGCCGTCATCGGCGACAACATGCACGATCTGGAGATGGCCGAGGCCGCCGGCGCCGGGCTCAGGATCGGCGTCCTGTCGGGCAATTCGGCCCATGACGACCTCGCCCCGCTGGCCCATGCGGTGATCGAGGATATTTCCCATCTGCCGCGACTGGCCGAGACACAGGCCGCCGCGCTGCCAAAGGAAGGGTGAAACCGTCTCCCATGTTCTACGACGCGCTGAAAAACGATCACGGCCTGCCGCACGATCCCTTCAAGGCTCTGGTGGTGCCGCGCCCGATCGGCTGGATCTCCAGCCTCGCCCCCGACGGTACGGTCAATCTCGCGCCCTACAGCTTCTTCAACGCCATGGCGACCGATCCGCACTATGTGCTGTTCGGCAGCGGCGGGCGGAAGGACAGCCAGCGCAATATCGAGGAGACGGGGGAATTCGTCTGCAATCTGGCGACATGGGATCTTCGCGAGGAGATGAACCGCAGCTCCGCCGCCGTGCGCCCCGATGTGGACGAGATCGCGCTCGCCGGCCTGACACCGGCCCCGTGCGCGCGGGTCAGGCCGCCACGCGTGAAAGAGGCGCCGGCCGCGCTCGAATGCGTCTATGACCGCACGATCACGCTGGAGGGCGCGGAGGGCCCCGACGGGCATCACCCCTATGCCATCGTGCTCGGCAAGGTGGTCGGCATCCATATCGACGACAGCTATATCCGCAACGGCCTGGTCGATACCGCCGCGATGAAGCCCATCGCGCGCTGCGGCTATATGGACTACGCGGTCGTCACGGAGCTCTTCCAGATGCGCCGGCCGGATGTCGACGGAGAGCGCGGCGCGATCGTGGAGCGCGAAACGACGTGAGCGGTTTCATTCAACTTGAGTGAAACCTGGTCTTATTCCTCGATCCCACCTACGACTGTCATCCTCGCGAAAGCGGGGATCCATGTTTTTGGGGTCGCTTGTGGAGTCCCGCTTTCGCGGGAATGACAAGCAGCAGATGCCGGATGCGAGCCGAACTGCCATCGGATATCTGCGGTCCTGCCGTCGACGGTGAGGCCGAGTATCGGCTCGTTCATGACGCTCACACCTCGTCGGCGGTTGTGAAGGCCACGCCGGCGCGGTCCATCTCGTCGCGCATGGCAGCGAGCGAGCCGTCCAGATCGATGGCGCGGCAGGCGTCTTCGATCACGGTCACCGCAAAACCCAGCCGCCGACCGTCCAGTGCGGAGAAGGCGACGCAGAAATCGGTCGCGAGCCCGGCGAGACAGATCGTGTCGATGCCGCGCTCGGCGAGATAGCCGGCAAGTCCGGTGGGCGTCGTCCGGTCGTTCTCGAAGAACGCTGAATAGGAATCGATATGCCGCCGGAAGCCCTTGCGGACGACGAGCTCTGCGCGCGTCGTGTCGAGCTCGGGGTGGAAGGCCGCGCCCTCGCTGGCCTGGACGCAATGGTCCGGCCACAGCACCTGCTCCCCGTAGGAGAGTTCGACCGTCTCGAAGGGTGCGCGCCCGGCATGACCGGAGGCGAAGGAGGTATGGTCGGGCGTGTGCCAGTCCTGCGTCAGCGCGACATGGGTGAAACGCGGGATGAGGGCGTTGATGACGGACACCACCGCGTCCCCCTCCGGAACGGCCAGTGCTCCGCCGGGGCAGAAATCGTTCTGGACGTCGACAATCAGCAGGATCTCGCTCGCCGGTCTCATCGCTGGCCTCCTTCGAAACGGGATGTCGGGGACGGAACCGCCGGGCGATCCGCCCCTTCGAGGGCTCAGGCGAGCCCGTAGCGGCGCGCGCGCTCCAGGAGCCGCTCGGCGCGGGTGAGATGGGGCCTGTCGAGCATCTCTCCGTCAAGGCCGATCACGCCCGCATTGCCGCTTTGCGCGAAGGCGTCCACGATCCGGCGCGCGCGCGCCACCGCCTCGCCCGACGGCGTGAACGCCTCGTTGATCGCGGGCACCTGGGCGGGATGGATCGCCATCTTCGCGGTGAAGCCGTCGCGCGCGGCCTCTGCGCATTCATGGCGTAACCCCGCATCGTCGCGGAAATTGCCGTAGACGCCGTCGATCGGGATGACACCTGCGGCGACGGCGGCGAACAGCGTGCCCGTCCGCGCGACGCGGAAGGGTTCGGTATAGCGGTTGTCGGCCTCGCGGATCGCCTGCGCGCCGAGATCGGCGGAGAGGTCCTCCGCGCCCCAGGCAAGGCCCTCGAGACGTTCGCCCGCACTGTCGTAGTCGGCAAGGGCGAGCACGCCGCGGGCATGCTCCGTCGCGATGGCGAGGATGCGCGTGCGTCCGCGGATATCTGACGCCTCGCGCGCGGCGATGAGCGCGGAGAGGCTTTGGACATCGCGTCCGCCACAGGCCTTGGGCAGCATGATGCCGTCCGGCGCGCCCGCCATGGCGGCGTCGAGATCGGTTTCGGTGAGCCCGGTGTCGAACGCGTTGACGCGCACATAGAGGCGCGGCAGGTCCGCGCGCTCATCCGCCGAGAGCCCGGGGAGGAGCCGTGCTACCGTCTCGCGGGCCGACGGCTTGTTGTCGAGGGCGACGGAATCCTCGAGGTCGAGGATGATCGCGTCGGCGCCGGAGCCGAGCGCCTTCTCGATCTTGCGCGGACTGTCGGCGGGAACGAAGAGGAGGGAACGCATGGCGGATCAGGCCTTCCCTTCGGGACGCTTGCGCATGAAGGCCTGCCGGCGGCAGACGGCGACCAGCGTGTCGTCCTGCTTGAAGGCGCGATGCTCCATCTCAACGATGCCCGCATCGGGGCGCGACCGGCTCTCGCGTTTCGATACGATCTCCGTCTCCACATGCACCGTGTCGCCTTGGAAGAGAGGGTTGGGGAAGCGCACATCGGTCATGCCGAGATTGGCGATGGTGGTGCCGACGGTCAGGTCGTTCACCGAGATGCCAATCATCAGGCCGAGGGTGAACAGGCTGTTCATCAGCGGCTGGCCCCATTCGGTCTCGGTCTCGCAGAAATGCCGGTCGATATGGAGTGGCTGGGGGTTGAGGGTGAGATTGGAGAACAGCATGTTGTCCATCTCCGTCACGGTCCGGCGCAGTGGATGGGCGTGAACGGAGCCGATCTCGAAATCCTCGAAGTAAAGTCCGGCCATTGCCGAGATCTCCCCATATGGTCGTGATTGATTCGGATGTCGCGCCGCGCGCGGGGACCCGCGCTGCGGACGGTCGGGCCGATCCTTGCCCCTCGTTCACGGTTTCGCAACCCGCTTGATGCGTGATGGGGACGCCTGGTGGCCGACGGGCCCATCCCCAGGAGGGAAAAAGAAGAACACGAATCAACTAAAGATTGTTTGGCGAATCTTCCGAGTCGGCCCGATCCGTTAACGCCGGCCCCATTTTCTCCACAATCTGTTGGCTGTGGATATCTCTCGTTCTTTCGTTAACTATCTGTTTTTCTTGAGAAAAACAAACGGTCACGTCTGTGGATATCCTGTTAACCGATCATTAAGCCGCGACTCCCTAGGACTCGTATCAGGCGCAACAGGACGTCGCCTGAAGCGAGGGCCCTCGAGGCGAAAGACGATATGACCCAATGCCTGATCATAGACGGCTCGGCCCCGGATCGTCGCCAGCTCGCCGATCTCCTTGCGCCCTATGACTTCGCGGTCGATATCGCCGGCGATGGCGTGGCCGCGCTGGAACGGTGCCGGCGCGACATGCCGGATCTCATCATGGTATCCGACCGGCTCGACGGCATCAGTGCGCTCGATTTCATCCGGCGCCTGCGGTCCACCCGTCGCGGCCTGGAGCCCGTGGTCTTCATCTGTGCACGCGATGCCGATGCCGAGGCGATCGGGACGGCGATCTGGGAAGGCGCCACGGAGTGCCTGATGAAGCCGTTCGACAGTGACGTGCTGGACTTCAAGCTCAACCAGTTCGGCCTCGTCGAAACGATGGCCGCACCCGTCGCCGCCATGGGCTGACCTCATTCCCACCCGATTGCCGCGGTTCATGGGCGCAAGTTGACGCCTATCGCCCATCGGTGGTCGCATTGGGGGAATAGGTACGGTCCCGCCGGGTGTACGAACCCGCATCGCTTATGCCTATAGTCATGGCTATTTCGGGAGGCGCAGGATGCTGTCTGGCGGGGTGCGGTCGCTCTGGGCGTTGCTGTTCGGCTTTGCGCTCCTGACGCTCGGCAACGGGCTGCAGGGCACGCTGCTCGGCGTACGGGCCGCCATGGAGGAATTCGGACCGCTCGTCACCGGTATCGTCATGGCGGGCTACTCGCTGGGCCTGCTGGCGGGCTCGATCACGACGCCCGCTCTCGTCTCCTATGTCGGTCATATCCGGGTCTTCGCCGCACTCGCCTCCGTCGTGTCGACCGCCGTTCTGCTGCTGGCGGTCTTCGTGAACCCCGTCTGGTGGTTCGTCATGCGGTTCGTTGCGGGCATGTGCATCTCCGGCCTGTTCATTGTGGCGGAGAGCTGGCTCAACTCCGTCTCGACGAACCAGAACCGGGGGCGTCTGCTATCGGTCTACATGGCGATCACCTATGCCTGCATGGGTCTCGGCCAGCTTTTCCTGAACCTCGCCGATCCGGGCGGCTTCGAGCTGTTCATCGTGGTCTCCGCGCTGGTCTCTCTGGCGCTGGTGCCGATCTCGCTGGTGCGCACGGCAGCGCCCGACATTACCCATCCGCGCGCGGTAGCGGTTGCCGATATCTACAAGGGCTCGCCGCTCGCGGTGATCGCCAGCTTCGCCAATGGGGCGGGGCAGGCGGCCTTCTTTTCCATGGGCGCCGTCTACGCCACTTTGTCGGGCTTCACCGTGGCGGAGACCTCGGTCCTCATGGCCCTGCCGCCGCTTGGCGTCGTCGTGTCGCAATATCCGATCGGTCTGTTGTCGGACCGCTACGACCGGCGTCTGATGCTGGCGGTCCTGTCCTTCGTCTCCGCGGTGATCGCGGCCGGCTGCGCGCTCGCCACGGGCCGGTCGGAGGAGGCTGTCATCCTGCTCTTCATGCTGTTCGGCACCCTGTCCCTGCCGCTCTATTCGATCACGCTCGCCCATGCCAACGACCATCTGGAACCCGACCAGATGCTCGGGGCGAGCGGCAAGCTCATCCTGCTTTACGGTGTGGGCGCGATCGTCGGGCCGCTTCTGGCCGGTGGCGCCATGCGGTTCGTCGGCGCGGCGGGCTTCGCCTATTATCTCTGCGCCCTGTACGGGCTGATGGGGATCTATGTCGTCTACCGGATGTATCGCCGGCCGGAGGTCGTGCCCGTGGAGGATCAGGGCGAGTTCGTGCTGGTCGCACCGAGGACGACACAGGTCACGGCCCAGGCGATCGCGGAGGAGATTGTGGAGGCGGGGGCGGAAGCGGCCGCCGCAGGCGACGGCGAGCGGGAGAATGGCGACAGCCAGCCGGCGCCGGCCGGCGAGGCGCGTTGAGCGCATTGTCTGTCGGGAGATCGGGGAGAGGGGGACGTGCCGGGGCCTTGCCCCGGCACGAGATACGCAGGATATGACCGCCACGCGGTCACTCGGTACGCTACTCACGGATTTGGAGAGTAGGGGGCGCTGCTTAATTTTTCCTTAGCGGCGCAAGGATCGAAGAACCGGCCACAAGGTGTTAATCCAGCGTTAAAAATTGCCTCCGCGTGCCCCCTCTCAGCCGAGCTTGCGCATGTCTTCCGGGCGCCTGACCGTGACGTCGAGATCGGTCACCAGACCGTTGGACAGGGAATAGACCCAGCCATGCACCGACAGCGCCTGGCCGCGCGCCCAGGCGTCGCGGACGAAGACGTCGGAGGCGACGTTGCGGACCTGCCGGACGACATTGAGCTCGCACAGCCGGTCGAGGCGGCGATGATGGTCGACGATGGCCTCGAGCTCGCCGCGATGCTCGTCGAACACCTCGCGGATCGGATGGAGCCAGTGGTCCACGAGCCCGCGCCGCTGGCCGTCCACGGCGGCTGCGACACCGCCGCATCCATAGTGGCCCACCACCATGATGTGCCGGATCTTCAGAACGTCGACGGCGAATTGCAGCACAGACAGGTAGTTGGCGTCCTGCGGCGGGGCGAGATTGGCGACATTGCGGTGGACGAACAGCTCGCCCGGATCGAGCCCGACGATCTCGTTGGCCGGCACCCGGCTGTCGGAACAGCCGATCCAGAGATATTCCGGGGCCTGCTGGCCCACCAGCCGTTCGAAGAAGCCGGGATCGGCGGAAACCATCCGTTCCGCCCAGGCACGATTGTTCGCTTTGAGATGATCGAGCATGGAACCGTCCTCGCCGCACAGATTGCTTTAATATCGGAACTGCTCGTTCAACACGCGTTCGGCCAAATTGTGGCCGGGGTCGAAGAGCATGTTGACGCTCAGACTCATATCCTCCTCCACGGAGACCTCCGTCACATCGCGGAACTCGGTATGGTCGGCGACCGCGCTGACCGGACGCTTCTCGTGCTCGAGCACCTCGATGCGCACCTGCGCCTCGCGCGGCAGGATCGCGCCGCGCCAGCGCCGCGGCCGGAACGCACTGATGGGGGTGAGCGCCAGGAGCGGCGAGTTGATCGGCAGGATGGGCCCGTGGGCGGACAGGTTGTAGGCCGTGCTGCCCGCCGGTGTCGACACCAGGACGCCGTCGCAGATGAGCTCCTCCAGCCGCACCCGCCCGTCGACGGCGATGCGCAGCTTGGCGGCCTGATAGGTCTCGCGCAGCAAGGAGACCTCGTTGAAGGCGAGGGCGTCGTAGACTTGGCCGGTGCGGTCCTCCGCCCTCATGCGCAGGGGATGGACGGCGGTCACCTCCGCCTGCGCCAGCCGTTCGGGAAGATCTTCCTCGACGAACTCGTTCATGAGGAAGCCGACCGACCCCCGGTTCATGCCGTAGATCGACTTGCCCATGGACACGAAACGGTGCAGGGCCTGCAGCATGAGCCCGTCGCCGCCAAGCGCGACGACGATATCGGCCTCGTCCGGCTCGGTGTGGCCGTATCGTGCCTCCAGGCGCATGCGGGCGTCCTCCGCCTCCGGAGCGTCGCTGGCCAGAAAGGCGATCTTGGAGCGATGAGGCATGATGGGCTGCTCTTAACGGTTGGCGTGTGACGGGATAGGGTCGGGACCCGGATGGACCCTGCACCCCTTGCGACCCCTGGGAGGAGATATGAGCGAACAGGACGCGCCTGTCTTCATCTATACCACCTTTGGCGCGATGGAGGAGGCGGAAGAACTGGGATACGAACTGGTGAACCGCAAGCTTGCGGCGTGCGTCAACATCTTTCCGGGCATGGTCTCGCTCTATGAATGGCAGGGCGATGTGGAGCGCGCCGACGAGGTCGCCATGATCGTGAAGACCCGCAAGGCCCGCGCCGACGAGACGGTCGCCGAGATCGCGCGCCTGCACCCCTATGACGAGCCGGCCGTCCTCGTCGTTCCGCTCGCCGGCGGCAGCCAGCCCTTCATCGACTGGATCGCGGCGCAGACGGCGGCGCGGTAGGCGCCCCGGCCCACGCTCAGATCCGGCCGGCGGTCTCGTGGGCCGCAATCGCCTCCGACAGGGCGCGGTACTCCTCGCACTGCGTGCCCCCGCACAAGGCCTCCAGCTTCTCCAGCAGCAGATGGGCCTTGCCGAGTTCGTTCTTCTGCAGATAGGCCTCGCCGAGATACTCGTGCACGCCCCTGTGCGCCGGATTGCGCTTGAGCGCCTTCGTGTAATAGGCGATGCCGACATCGATCAGGCCGAGCTTGCGGTGGGAATAGCCGAGCAGGTTGAGCACATTGGCGTCGTCCGGCCGGCCGAGTGCCCGCAGCGCGTCTATGGCGGCGGCGTATTCTCCCAACCCTATGAGGATCTCCGCACGCCTGTAGCCCTGGAAGGCGGTGGCGTCGAGCTCGTCGCCGCTCTCCGTGCTCCATTTCTCGAGGATCCGCCTTTCGTCGTCGGACGTCGTGTCGTCGTCACCATCGGTGGTCGGTGTTGGCGGACTTTCCGTGCCGAGAGCGTGGACCGGCCCCGAAAGGGCGGTCATGGCCAGAATGGCGAGTGCGGCGGCCGGGACCGCAGCGCTCAGCCATGGTCGGCGCGGCGTGGCGGGAAAAGCCGCTGTCATCGTCGGAACCCTCCTCCTTGTGGCGTCCTTCCGAACCTGCCTCGCACTCCCCATGGAAGGCGGCCGGGCGGACGAGGCGCCGGCACGCCTATAATCCACGCCTTGCGCCCGGAAGGCCAGTCCCAGCCGGCAACGAACCGCTTGACGGCGGGCGGCAAGATTGAATATGGGGCGGGGCGGCTGGTAAGGTAATGCCATTTATCGCGAAGAGAACGTATCGGGTCCGGCATGGTCTGGATCGGGGGGAGGGCTCCTGCACAAGGCACGACGAGGGGCATTGGGCGCCGTTGTCCTGTTGGCGCTCGGCCTGACGCCGCATGGCACGGCGTCGGCACAGCAGACGCGTTCGCCCGCATCGAACAGCGCGGAAATGCTGGATGCGCTCAACGGGCTATGGGCCGGCCAGGGGACCGTGCGCCGCGGTCGCGGCGGTCCGGTCGAGCGGGTGGACTGCACGCTTCTGCTCGACTGGAGCCGGCGGGAAGGGCGGCTCGAACACACGCTGTCCTGCCAGGGCGGCGGGGGCGGCGTGCACGCCTCGGGCTATTTCGAGGTGTCCTCCGGCGACGTGCTGACGGGCTATGTGAACGGGTCCTCGATCATCGGGCGCGCCTATGCGACCTGCGAGGTGAAGGGGCGCGCCCTCCATGTGACCCTGTCGCGCCGCGAATACAGCCCACGCAATGCGCAGGAGACCTTCGCGGCGGAGGACAGTCTCTGGATCCTGCTCCTCAACCGGGGCGACCGCCGGCTCGGCACGGTCATCAGGGCCAAGGAGGCCGGCAGCGGACGCCGCTACGAGAAGCTCGCCCTCAATCTGCGGCGCGTCACCCGCAACAATGCCGCGCCACCGGGGACGACCCGCGTTCCCGGCACCGCGCCGGAGCGGCCCGGCGGACCGCCCTCGGGTCGCGGCGATACGGTCATCGAGCGCTGAACAAGGCCTCTTCGGTCGCTGCCGGGCGGCCGAGCGAGAAATACGCCAATCCCATCTCCGCCATGGTCGAGGGCGCATAGAGATTGCGCAGATCGAACAGCACGGGTGCCGCCATGGACGAGGCGAGTTCCGGCCAGTCAAGCTCCTTGAACTGCGGCCACTCCGTCAGGAGCAGCGCGGCGTCGGCGCCAGCCAGGACATCGGCCTCGCTCTCGCAATAGTCGAGCTCGGGCATGAGCGCACGGGCATTGTCCATGGCGGCCGGGTCGTAGGCCCGGATACGTGCGCCCCGGCGCAGCAGATGGGGTACGATCACGAGGCTCGCGGCGCTGCGGATGTCGTCGGTGTTGCTCTTGAAGGCGAGGCCGAGGAGCGCGACCGTCTTGCCGTGCAGCTTGGTATCGCCATAGCCGCGCTCTGTCCAGGCGGCAGCGAACTCCGCCTCGATGCGCGAGACGAGGCGGCGGATATGGTAGGTATTGGAGGAGATGACCGCCTCCACGATGCGCACCGGGCAATCGGCCTCGTGCGCCAGCGCGGTAAGCGCGAGCGTATCCTTCGGAAAGCAGGAACCGCCATAGCCGGGACCGGGCTTGAGGAAGGCCGGACCGATACGCTCGTCGAGCCCGATGGCGCGGGAGAGCTGGTCGACATCGGCACCGACCGCGTCGCACAGATTGGCCATCTCGTTGATATAGGCGACCTTGGCGGCGAGGAAGGCGTTGGCGGCGTATTTGATGAGCTCCGCCGTGGGAATGTTGGTGACGACCACCGGCACGCCGTCCTGGCCGAAGGGCGCATAGATCGCGGTCATGACGTCGCGGGCATGGCAGTCGCCGACACCGACGACGATGCGGTCGGGATTGAGGAAGTCCTGTACGGCGCAGCCCTCGCGCAGGAATTCCGGATTGGATGCCATGGAGAACACCGCGTCGGGCGCCGTCTCGCGGAGCACGCGCTCCACATAGGCACCGGAGCCGACCGGCACGGTCGACTTCACGACCACCACGGTTTCCGGGTCGAGGGCGGGCGCTATGGTGCGTGCGACGGCGATCACCGCGGTGAGATCGGGCCGGCCATCGGCCATGGACGGCGTGCCCACGGCGATGAAGACTGCATCCGCGCCCTTGACGGCTGCCGGAACGTCGGTGGTGAAGTCGAGCCGCCCCTGCTTGTGGGAGGCACGCACGATCTCCTCCAGTTCGGGCTCGTAGATCGGGATGCGGCCCGCATTGAGCGCGTCGATCTTGCCCTTGTCGATATCCGCGCAGGTCACATTGAGCCCGATATGGGCGAAGCATGCCCCGGTGACGAGGCCGACATAGCCAGTGCCGATAACCGTGATGTTCATTGATCCGCTTGTTCGTTGGGACGAGGCCTTGCCGGTCTCCGTCGGGATGTTACGCCGCGGCAGCTAAACGGGCGCGGGGGTCGTTGTCAAACATCGCTTCCCCCTAGCCGGGGCGCGACATTGACCGGACGAACGCGGAGAGAATGTGGCAGCCCAGGCGGTCCGGGAGGGGCTGCCCGTCCCGCGAGGCGTTCCCGGCGTCGTCCGTCAGGCGCGCCACGGGGTGATGTGGTTGTCCCAATGGGCGGCGGAGGCGGGCAGGATGCGGTCGTCGCCCTGGCGCCCGACGGTATGGAGGAGGCGCTTTCCGTTGCCGCTGGACAACACGAAGTCCGCGGGCCCCGCGCCCGGTGCAAGGCCGCAGCCATCGTCGAGCTTCACCGATTCCAGGAAGCGGCCGTCCTCGACCGCGAAGAACGCCGCGAGATCGCCGCGCGGCGCGGAGATGCCGAGCACCCGGCCCGCCGGGTCCATGGCCGCGGAGCCGCAATAGTTCTCCATGCGCTCCAGCGTGTCGCCCGGCAGGTCGAGCAGGCGGGCCTCGCCGTCCTTCCACAGGAAGACGAGCGGCGGGCGGTCCTCCTTCGGCCCCTGATACTGGAGCGCGACGCCGATCTCGCCTCCGGGGGCCACGGCGAGGTGGCGGATGGAAAGCTTGTGCATCTCGCGCGGCAGGCGCGTCTCGCGCACGAGCGTGCCGTCCGTCGAATCGATCAGGGCGAGCGTGGGATCCATGTCGGGGATGTTGAGCTTGCGCCTACCGCTGTCGGGATGGGTCAGGATGCCGCCATTGGCCACCGCCAGCGTGCGCCCGTCCGGCATGAAGCGCAGCTCGTGGGGGCCGATGCCGTTCGATGCGAAGGCGCCGACGCGCCTGTAACCGTTGCTGGCGTCCCAGATGCCGATCGCGCCGTCGCCGGTCTCGTAGTCGTTCTCCGTCGCATAGAGCAGGCGGCCATCCGCGGTGAAGACGCCGTGGCCGTAGAAATGCCGGCCCTCAGGCGAGCGTATGGTGGCGACGACCCGCCCGGTGCGCGCCTCGAACGCCACGGCGAAATCGCCGGGCCGGCGGGCGAAGGCTACCGCCTCGCCGCGCGTGGGGTGGAAGGCGCCGCCATGGCCCCGGTCGGGCAGGGGGATGGTGGAGAGGATCCGCCCCTCGCCATCGAACACCGCGGCATGGTGGCTGCGGTTGTCGTCGTCGAAGGCGCTCAGATAGAGCCTTTCCTCAGGCGCCCCGGCGAGCGCGGCGCCGGGCGGAAGGAGGGCGGAGACGGCGAGGGCGGAGAGCAGGGTCCTGCGGTCGATCATGGGTCAGTCTCCATCCATCGCGTTGAAGCCGAGATCGACGCCGAGTGCGCCGCCGAGCGTGCCGGCGGCCCGTTCGCGCACACCGTCGAGATGCAGCATGAGGAAGGCGACGGACTTGCGGCCTTCCTCGCTCTTCAGGTCGGTCGTGAGGAGGTCGGGATGGCCGTCGATGAAGTCGATGCCATAGAGGAGCCCGCGCGCCACCGACCGGCGGTAGTCGCCATCGGCCTCGTCGCGGTTGAGGGCGGCGCCGAGCCCTTTCGAGCCCGCACCCTCATTGCCGGCGAAGGCTTCGTGGAGGCCGGTGAGATTGGCCTGGATCGCGGGCAGGGACAGGCCGCTGCGCCAGGCTTCGGCCGCGCGCGGATTGGCCTGTCTCGGCGTGTCGCCCAGGGGCTCGCCGAGCTTCGACAGCCGGATGAACTGCAACTCGTCGGTGAAGGCCTGGAAGAAGTCCTTGAGCGTCTGGTCGACCGTTTCGGCATCCATGTCGTCCGCCAGTGCGGCAGGGCCATCGCGCCATTCCGTCTCCGTCGCCGCGGCCATGGCCTTGAGGTTTCCGGTGATCGCGGTGGCGAAGCGGCACAGGCCGGCGGCGGTCTCGTCGCCGGAGGTCAGGCGGCTTTCGGCGTTCTTGCCGTAGAGGATGCGTTCGAGCGCCGGGAACCCCTGGAGCGCCACGCTCTTGTCGGCGAGCGTTTCCGGCGTCATGGCGGACAGGTCGCCCGAGGCGAAGAGCTTGCGGAGCTGGCGACCGCCCTGGCCGTGCTTGTCCGGCCAGTATTCGAGCCGGTAGTAGCGATCCTCGCGCATGACCGGGCCGAAGCGGACATGCTGGATCGCCATCCACGCCTCGAAGGCGTCCGCATAGGCCCCGTGCACGGCGGCGAGGCCGTCGGGGGCGGGATCGGCGCAGAAGGTCCGCGCGGTCTCGTCGAGGGCCGCCGTTTCAGCGGTCAGCGCCTCGTAGCGCGGCAGGGCGTGATGGACCACGAGATCGCGTGCGATCTCCCGGCGCAGCGCCTCGCGCCCGGACGCGTCCTGCGCGGCGGCCTGCCGGGCAAGGGGAACGGCAAGGGCGAGAAGGCCGAGGAGCGCGAGAAGCCCGGCAAGGACGACAGGCGGGCTTCGGTGTCCGGTGATGGTGGCCATGGTGTCTCGCGCCTCCTTTATGTCCGGGATTTGGTAAGCCCTATAGCGAGTTCAGGAACGCGATCAGGGCGTCGCGTTCGCGATCCGTCATGTCGATGACGCGCTGTCGCGCGGCCTCCGCCTCGCCGCCATGCCACAGGATGGCTTCCAGCAGGCTGCGCGCGCGCCCGTCATGGAGGAAGCGGGTGTGGCCGCTCACGGTCTCGGTGAGGCCGATGCCCCAGAGCGGGGCCGTGCGCCATTCGCTGCCCGTTGCCGCACCCTCGGGGAAGCCATCGGCAAGGCGCTCGCCCATATCGTGCAGCAGCATGTCCGTATAGGGCCAGACGAGCTGGTCGCGCTGCTCCGCCGGTATGTCGGCGTCGGCGCGGGTCCTGTATTTCGGGCGATGGCAGGAGATGCAGCCCGTCTCGTAGAACAGCCGCTTTCCCTCCAGCACCTGCGGGTCGTCCACGTCGCGCCGGGCGGGGACGGCGAGATTGCGCGAATAGAAGTCGACGAGCCTGAGCATCTCGTTGGAGACCTCCAGCCCGTCATGGCGCTTGCCCTCGCCGGTCGGCATGGCGAGGCACTCCGTCTGCCTCTGTGTGCAGTCGCCATGCGGACGGTGCACCAGCCGGGTCGACAGGCCCATATCGGTGTTGAAGGCGGTGACCACCTGGTCGAGCACCGTCGGCTGGGCCGCCTTCCAGCCATAGCGCCCCAGCATGCGCTCGCCATGGGCGTGGCTCATCGCCCGGTTGGGCTTGCCGGAGATCCCGTCGCCATCGGCGTCGTCGGGGTCGGCCCAGGCCAGAATGTCCTCCGCCGCGATGGCGTCGAGCAGTCCCAGCCCGATCATCGGATTGGCGACGCGGGCCGACATCATCGCGTCCTCCGCCATTGGCCCGTAACCGGGATCGCTGACGGAATAGACCGGTTTGCGGAGCGTGACCGTGCGTCCGCCATTGAGTGTGACGGGAATGTCTTCGTACGCGATGTGGATATGGCCTTCCGCGGGCAGTCCCGGCACGGCGACGTCCTGGAGCTGGTTGCCATAGGTCGGCTCGGGCGCTGTGGCGGCGGCGAGATAGTCGGCAAGCGCGTCGCGCTCGGCGTCGGCGGAAGAGGCCGGCACGGCGAGCTTCATGAGCATGGATTCCGCGTCGTCATGGGGCCAGTTGGCCGCCGGCGGATGGCCGCGCCCGTCCTTCAGGTGGCAGCGCTGGCAGGCGCGCGAATTGAACAACGGTCCAAGCCCGTCGGATGCGGTCGTGGAGGAGGGGGAGGAGACCCACAGCTTCTTGAAGATGCCGTTGCCGATCTTGAAGTCGAACTCGCGCTTGAACGGCATGTTGCCGGAGGCATGCGAGAAGGCGTTGGCATCGACGGGCTTCGTGCTCGTCGCCTCGCCGCCGGGAAAGGCCTCGCCGGGCTCGGGCCTGGAGAAATCCCGTGTCGGTGCGATCTCGGCGGCGCGCGGCGCCTTCTCGCCGCTCCATGCGGGCAGAGCGGTCTGAAATGCAAAAACGCCCGCAAGCAGGCCTGCGAGCGCAATACCGCCGGCGAAACGGCAGGAGCGGCGGTCTCGTTCGAACATCGGCATGGAATGGGTCAATAACGCGTCTGTGTCGAAACGCAATGTGCAACAAGCGCGCGGGGGCGCGTGGATACGCCGCGCCGGCGGCGAGCCTGCCCGGCCACGCCCTCATGGGGGGCTGGCGGCCGGGCAGGGGATCGGTCTCTTATTCGAACACCTTGTCCGGGCTGTCCAGGCTGTCGGACCCCTCGAAGGCGATACCGCCCAGATCGAGCGCGGACACCGCCTGCTCGATGGCCTGGGTCTGCTCCAGAAGGGCGTCGATCGCGGCCTGGACCGCCGTATTGCCGTCCTCGTTGCCCTCGCCGATCATCTGGTCGTAGGCCTCGCCGCCTTCGGCCCGCTTGCGCAGCGCCTCCATGGCGGCGACCGTGGCGTCGAGCTTGCCGCGCAGGGCCTTGTCGGCCTCCGGCGACTTGGCGGCGACGAGCTCGGAAATGCCGGCGCCCTTGACCTCGCTGCCGTCGATCCGCGTGTAGCTGCCGAGATAGACGTTGCGGATACCGAGCTCGTCGTAATAGTGCGAGTTGTGGGTGTTGTCGGAGAAGCAGTCGTGCTCCTCCTCCGGGTCGTGCAGCAGCAGGCCGAGCTTCATGCGCTCGCCGGCGAGCTCGCCATAGGACAGGCTACCGAGCCCGGTCATGACGGTCTGCAGGCCAGCGTCCGGATCGCCGTCGAGAAGCCCGGTGCGGGCCTTGCCGCCCTCGGCCCAGTTGGCGACCATCTCCTCAAGATCGGTGATCAGGAGGTCCGCCGCCGACGTCAGATAGGCCGCGCGGCGGTCGCAATGCCCACCCGTGCAGTTTGCCGTGTCGTAGTCTGTATAGGGCCGCTCGCCCGCGCCGGCATCCGTGCCGTGAAGGTCCTGGCCCCACAGCAGGAACTCGATGGCGTGATAGCCGGTGGAGACATTCGCCTCCACGCCGCCGAGCTCGTGGAGGCTCTGAAGGAAGGCCGGCGTGATCTCGGTGGCGTCGATGGTCTCGCCGCCGATCTCGATCGTCTCGTTGGCGATCACATTGACGGCGTAATAGGGATTGGCGTCGGACTCCATGCCATAGGAGGTGTCGACATAGTCGATCAGCCCCTCGTCGAGCGGCCAGGCGTTCACCTTGCCTTCCCACTCGTCGACAATGGCGTTGCCGAACCGGTAGGCCTCGGTCTGCTGATAGGGCACGCGGGCGGCGAGCCACGCCTCGCGGGCGGCCGTGAGCGTCTCCTCGCTGGGGCTGTCCACCAGCGCCGCGATGGCCTCCTTGAGGGCCTTCGCGGTGATCAGCGAGTCCTCGTAGCCGGCATGCGCGATGTCGGCATAGGTCTTCAGCACGTCTTTCGGCTCCGCAGCGTTGCCTGCTCCTGCCTGGAAGCCGAGAAGGCCGGCGGCGAAAACCGCGGCCGCGATCTGTCGTTTCATCAAATTTCCCTTGGTTGGTTGGTCATTGTCGGTGCCCCCGTCATGCGCCCGTGGCCGCTCGTCCTAATGGACCACCGGCGGCGGACCGGCCTCGTCGCGCGAGGCGATGTCCTCGACCACCTCCGGCGTCACGGCCACGAGGTGCTGGCCGATCCCGGCGAGGGTGTGGGCGAAGTCCCGCGAGGCGTCGATCACATGGCCGATGGCGATATGGCTCTCCGCCCCGGTCAGGTAGTGGGCGGCCATATGCGCCGTGCCGTTCTCGTCGTTCTGCATGGCCGAGATGGCCGATAGCGCCATGCATTCGTCGCGGCAGACATGGCGGCAGCAGGCCGGGAAGCAGCGGATCGGGCGCTGGCTCGACTGGCGGATCGCCCGGACCCAGAACTGGAGATCGGTAACCGCGGTACGCCCGTCGCGCGCGCCGAGCTCGTTGGAGAAGACGCGCCAGGCATGCTCCCAGCAATCGATGTCGCCGAACTCGTAGCCGGCCATCCAGCAGCGGAAGCCGGTCACGACGAGCCGTTCCGGCTGGCGCGCCAGAAGCTGGCAGGTTCCGCCCGCGGGACAGTCCCGACGGGACCCGGCGGCAAGGCCGGCCCGTGCCGCGTCGCGCTTCGTCATGCCGGTCTCCTGCAAAGGCGCGGCGCGATAGCGAACCGTGCGGTCGTGAGTGACATTTCGCCCTCGACTGATTGGCGTTGAAGCATCGCCTCCAATACCCTACCTAACAAGTCAGGATCTCTTGGTTGAGCGGTGCGGTTTCAACGGTTGAAACGGAGTGATTGTGCGCCGAAGTGATGTAAATAATCAAATAAAATCAACATGTTGTAATTATAATAATTCGAATTAAAGGGTGCGGGAAGTGTTCGGGATGCCTGCGACAAAAAGACCGGCGTCTTGTCGCCTATTTTCAATTTCTAGCCCCCTTCCGGGGTGGACGGCGCGCCCTTGCCGGTGTAATTGGACGGGGCGGATAGGGCTTGAGCCGTTTGCCGAAGGCCACGACGGGTGAACCCCGATGATCGTTTGTTCGTGTAATGTGATCACACACCGGGAAATCCGCGACGCGATTGACCGGCTGCGTACGATGTCCCCGGACTCCGTCCTGACACCGGGGCTCGTCTACCGCAGCCTCGGATACCGCCCGCGCTGCGGCGGGTGTCTCTCCCATGTCGTCCAGATCATCCACGGCCTGCCGGCCGAAGAGGCCGCCGCCGGAGCGCAGCCATGCTGCTGCCAGGCGGGCGGATGCGCCTGCATGGCCGGCGCGGATATACGCGAGCCCGAGCTTGCCGAAGGTTAGAATCGTTCAAAACAGAGCTTGACGTCGCCCGCCCGAGGTTGCAAACAGGAACCCTGATGGTTCGCAGCAATCGGAACGGGAGCATTCCATGAAGGGCGACAAGGACGTCATCGAATATCTCAACAAGTCGCTCACCCATGAGCTGACTGCGGTCAATCAGTACTGGCTGCACTACAGGCTCATGGACGACTGGGGCTTCACCAAGCTCGCCAAGAAGCAGCGCGAGGAGTCGATCGAGGAGATGCAGCACGCCGACAAGCTGGTGGACCGCATCATCTTCCTGGAAGGCTTCCCGAACATGCAGCAGCTCAACCCGCTGATGATCGGCCAGAACATCCAGGAAGCGCTCGAATGCGACCTGAAGGCGGAATATTCCGCGCGCGCCCTTTATCGCGAGGCGCGTGGCGTGTGCCGCGATAAGGAGGACTATGTCTCCCAGAACCTCTTCGAGGAGCTGCTCTCCGACGAGGAAGGCCATATTGACTGGCTGGAGACCCAGCTCGACCTGATCAAGTCCATCGGCATCGAGAATTACGGCCAGCTCCAGGCCGGCGCCGCCGACGAGGGCGAATAGGATCGGCTAGGATCCCGCTTCTGTCGGTCGCGGACCGGCAGGCAAGGCATGAACGACGCTCCGGCCCGTCTGGTCCGGGGCGTTTTCGTTATGGGGCCGTGGCCTTGCGGCCGGAGAGTGCGGATGCGGAGACGGTGCGCTCGGGCTCGCCCGTCCGGTTGGCGATCAGGAGACGCTGGAGATAGAAGATCGGTACGCAGCCGACCGCCACGATGGTGAGGGCGGGCAGGGCGCCCTGCTCGAACAGGTCGAAGGAGGCGAGCGTGTAGATATGCGTGGCGAGCGTGTCGAAATTGAACGGCCTGAGCAGCAATGTGGCCGGCAGCTCCTTCATCGAATCCACGAAGACGAGGACGGCGGCGGCCCCGAGCGCGGGCTTGAGCAGCGGTAGGTGCACCTCGCGCAGCGTGCCCGTCGTGGTGCGGCCCAGCGTGCGCGCCGCCGCGTCGAGATTGGGCGAGACCTTCGAGAAGCCTGACTCGATGGCCCCCTGCGAGACGGCGAGGAAGCGGATCACATAGGCCGCGATGATGGCCGCCGCGCTGCCGGTGAGGATGAGGCCGGTGGAGACGCCGAGGAGCGTGCGTGCCCAGCCGTCGACGAGATTGTCGAGCGCCGACAGCGGCACGAGGATGCCGATGGCGAGCACGGTTCCCGGCACGGCGTAGCCGACGGAGGCGAGCCGGGTCGCCATGTGCACCAGAGGCCGCTCGTCCATCTTGCGCGCATAGGTCAGCGCGATGCCGACGACCACGGCGATGGCGGCGGCCGCACTCGACAGCGTCAGCGTGTTGAAGACATAGCCCCAGAATTCGCTTGTGAAGCCGACTTCCCAGTGGGTGAGGGCGGCGTCGATCAGCACGATGCAGGGAATGCCGAAGCCGATGAGGATGGGCAGGGCGCAGGACGCCGCAGCGAGGAGCCCGGCGAGCCCGGAGAGCGGCGTGCGCTGCAGGTTCCGGTAGCGCTTCGTGGTGTGGTGGAAGCGCTGCTGGCGCCGGCTCCAGCGCTCAAGCCACAGGAGGAACAGCACGAAGACGAGCATGACGCAGGCGATCTGGGCTGCACCGCCCAGATTGGAGCGCTGAAGCCAGGTGGCATAGACACTGACTGTCAGCGTGTTGACGCCGAAGAACTGCACCGCGCCGATATCGTTCAGGCATTCCATGAGCGCCAGCGTGGCGCCCGCCGCGAGCGCGGGACGCGCCAATGGCAAGGCGATGCGGCGGAAGGTCTCGCCACGCGAATGGCCGAGCATGCGGCTCGCCTCCAGCACGCAGACCGATTGCTGCACGAAACTCGCCCGTGCGGTCAGATAGACATATGGGTAGAGCGCGAAGGCCATGACGAAGATCGCGCCGCCGAGCGAGCGGATCTGCGGAAACCAGTAGTCGGCGGCGCTCTGCCAGCCGAACAGCGCGCGAAGCGCGGTCTGCACCCAGCCCGAATAGTCCCACAGCTCCATATAGGTGAAGGCCGACAGATAGGTCGGAACGGCGAGCGGCACCACGAGCAGCCACTCGAAGACGCGCCGGCCGGGGAAGTCGTACATGGTCACGAGCCAGGCCGACGACGTTCCCACGAACAGCACGACCGCGCCCACGCCAAGCATGAGCCAGACCGTCGTCATCACGGCGGCGGGCAGCACCGTGGAGAGGAGATGCGGCCAGGCGTTGCCTTCCGCATTGGTCACCGCGATGAGCAGGAGTGCAATGATCGGAGCCAGCGCGATGGCGCTCACAAGAAGGGCGACGAGCGTCCAGCCGGGCAGGGCGGGCCATGGGCGCCGGCGGGCCATCGCGGGGCGCGCGGAACCGGTGCCGCGGAGCGTCGTGCCCGCCGCCATGGATGGCTCCTGTCCGGGTGTCGGTCCCTGCATGCCGCGTCTGCTACCCTGCTCTCAATGCCAGAAGCCGGAGAGGCGTGCGGGCGCCCCTCCGGCCTGGTGTCTCCTGCATATGGCCCTGTCCGGCCGAAGCCGGCGTAAGGCTTACGATTCCGGCCCGTCGTCGAAGCCGACCTTGTCGACCAGCTCGCTGGCCTTCTTGCGCAGCTCCGCGATGCGGTCAAGCGGTAACGGGTCCCGCTTGAAGTCGCCCCAGGATTCCACGAGTTCGGAGGCCTCCACATCCGGATTGACCGGATATTCGTTATTGACCTCCGCATAGATCTGCTGGGCATCGTCGCTCGACAGGAACTCCATCAGCTTGACGGCGTTCTCGCGGTTCGGCGCGTTCTTGGCGAGCGCCACGCCCGACACGTTGACATGCGTGCCGCGACCGTCCGTGTTCGGGAAGATGATCCGCGCCGAGCGGGCCCATTCCTTCTGCTCGGGCTCCTTGTCGTTCTGCAGCATCTTGGCCATGTAGTAGGTGTTGGCCAGCGCGATGTCGCATTCGCCCGTATAGACGCCCTTGACCTGGGCGCGGTCGTTGCCGGCGGGCTTGCGCGCGAGGTTGGCCTTCACGCCGCGCAGCCATTCCTCCGCCTTCTCCTCGCCGTCATGGGCGATGATGGAGGCGATCAGCGCGACATTGTAGACGTGCTGGCCCGAGCGCATGCAGATCTTGCCCTTCCACTTGGGATCGGCGAGCTCTTCATAGGTGATCGTGTCCTGCTCGACCCGGTCCTTGGAGGCGAAGATCACGCGGGCGCGCGTCGTCAGGCCGAACCATTGGCCATTCTCGTCGCGATAGGCGGCGGGAATGTTCTTCTCCAGCACCTCCGACTCGGCGGATTGCGTGACGCCGCTGGCCACCGCGTTCTCCAGCCGTCCGATATCGACGGTGAGCAGGAGATCCGCGGGGCTGTTCTGGCCTTCCTGCACCATCCGCTCGATCAGCGCCTTGTCGTCGAACAGCACGTTCGTCTCGATGCCGGTCTTCTCGGTGAAGGCGTCGAGCAGCGGCTTGATCAGGAAGGGCTGGCGATAGGAATAGACATTGACTTCCTCGGCCTGTGCGCCCGCCATCGTGCCGACACCGACCGTGAGGGCAACCGCGATGCCCGCTACCGTGTTTCTCAGCTTCATCGTCATGTTCTCCGGGGTCTCGATTTCTCCGGATCGTCGTTGCCCGACCTTGCCGTCCAGATCGACCCTGCTTGAGGACGGATAAGGAAATAGGCCAATTCCCGACCACGTTCGTTGGTCATAGAAGGCTAACAGCTCCATATTCAACGGGGAAGCGTTTCTCGCGACCTTGTGTCGCAAAAATCCTTTTAAATCATTATGTTAGAATTAGAAGAATTCGAATGAATGGTTTCTCGAAGCCGTTGGACGGTGCCGCATTCGGCCGGGCGGCGGCGAAGCCTTGCGCAATTCCGGACCTTGCAGCTCGGAGGATCGCCGCCGATCCGGCGCGGAAGGCATACGCAAACATCGCGGACGGTGATGATCGGTCGCATTGATGACGATCAAAAAAGCCGGCGTAGATGATGGGACCGAGGACGGGCAGATGGCGCGATACCTGCCCGCAGGCCTTGGCAGCGTCCGGTGGAGAGCCCCCTGTCGCGGCGGCCCGATACGGAGTGTCCCGAATGCGGATGGTTGTGCAATTTGCCCTGGCGGCAGCCTTGACGGCTGGCGGTTTCGTCGCGTGGGCTCACCAGTTCACGCGCAGCAGCCTGCAGATCGACCATCCCTGGGCGCGGCCGCTTCAGGGTAAGGAAGGGGCTGGAGCCGGCTATCTCTCGATCACGAATGCCGGTGGCGTGGCGGACAGGCTGACCGGTGGCGAGAGCCGGGCGGCACGGGCCGTGGAGCTTCGCCCCGCGCCCGCCGGGCCGGATAGCCCTGCGCGGAGCGACACCGGGCACGGTGTGGAGATCGCTCCGGGCGCGACCGTGGCACTCAAGCCCGGCGGCACCTATCTGGAATTCCTCGGGCTGAAGGCGACCTTCGCACAGCGCACCGAGATTCCCGTCACGCTCCATTTCCGTCGCGCCGGCGCGGTCGAGATCACCATGCCGGTCGAGGGACGGCCCGCACGCGCGAGCGATGCAGCGGCACGCTAGGGTGGTGCGCAACCCGGCCACCATCCGCCAGCTACCACAATGACGCCATCGTGGTAAACTATGCTTAACAGCGGGTGGACAGCCCGATTGGGCGGTTTCGTGTCCGGCAGACGGACATGGCGAGAGGGGCGTTGGACCAGTGCTTCTGGAGCACGGCGCTTCCGAGAAACATCTGGTCGGTTCAATATGTTGGAGTGCTTTCCTTGACTCCTGTGTGAGCCGGGGTGGGACGGTGCTCCGAACAGGGAGCGACCCAATGACCCTATCGAGGACAGTGGCTGCGGGACTCGTCGCCGGCGGTCTCGCGCTGGCAGCCTCCGATCCCGCCGCGGCGGCGGGTGCATCGGTTGGTGCGCGCGCCGGCGAGGCGGTTCTGCCGGTGGCGGAAACGTCCGATCTCATCGAGGTCGCCGAACAGTGGCGCGGCAATCGCAGGGCGTACCGCAAACATTGGCGCGGGCGCGACCGCTGGCAGCGCAGGAAATGGCGGCATCGCCATCGGGCCTGGCGCAAGCGCCACTACGACTACCGGCATCACCGCCACAACCGTTACTACTACTACGACAACGACTATTACGATAATGGTGTGGGGATCGCGCTCGGCGCGGCCGGCCTGTTCCTCGGCCTGTCGGCGCTCGCCGCGCGACCCTATTACAACGACAACTATTATTCCGGAGGGTATTCGGGCGGCTATGCGGCACCGCCGAGCAACAATTGCTCGCGCTTTGCACGCTGGAGCACGCCCTGGTACCGCTGCTGCAGTGCCAAGTACCGCACCTTCAATCCCCGCACGGGGCGCTACAGGGCCTATTCCGGTCGGTTGCGGTTCTGTCGGTGAGCGAATTTTGGTGCTAGAGTGATGAACGGGTCCGGCTATCCGCGCCGGGCCCGTTTATCGTGACGATCACTCCCTCCAGATCGGGCACGGCATCTCGCGCAACCGGTATCGGTGTGTGCGAAGGCGCGTGCGTGCCCGCATTTCGGCCCGTCCTGTCCCGGAATCCGACCCGGGCGGGAACCATGGGCGGCCGGCCCGCGTTGTCTGTCCGGAGAGGGAGGTTGCGTTACGCACAGCCATGACGGGAAAAGCATTCGACGAGATGTGGGGCGCGGGCGATATCCGCCAGCCCTATTCATTGTTCAACAGCTGGCTGGACGATCAGTCGGTCGACGGGCTTCAGGGCAAGCGCCGCCACGCCGAGGAGCTGTTCCGGCGCATGGGCATCACCTTCGCCGTCTACGGCGTGGAGGAGGCGACGGAGCGGCTCATCCCCTTCGACATCGTGCCGCGCATCCTGTCGGCGCCCGAATGGCGCCGGCTGGCCGCCGGCATCGAGCAGCGGGTGCGCGCGCTCAACGCCTTCGTCTACGACATCTATCACCGCCAGGAGATCCTCAGGGCCGGCCGCATCCCGAAGGAACTCGTCATCCAGAACGAGGCCTTCATGCCGGAGATGATCGGCGTGGAGCCGGCGCGGCGCATCTACGCCCATGTCATCGGCGTCGATATCGTGCGCACCGGCGAGAACGAGTTCTTCGTCCTGGAGGACAATCTGCGTACCCCCTCCGGCGTCTCCTACATGCTGGAGAACCGGGAGACGATGATGCACCTCTTCCCGGACCTGTTCGCAAGCCACAGGGTCGCGCCGGTGGAGGACTATCCGCACAAGCTGCGCCAGACGCTCGTGAGCGTGGCGCCACCCGGTCTCGACCGCGAGCCGACCATTGTCGTGCTGACCCCCGGTATCCATAACAGCGCCTATTTCGAGCATTCCTTCCTGGCCGATCAGATGGGGGTGGAGCTCGTTGAGGGGCAGGATCTGGAGGTCGCGGACGGCTACCTCTACATGAAGACGACACAGGGGCTCGAACAGATCGATGTCGTCTATCGCCGCATCGACGATCCGTTCCTCGACCCGCTCGTCTTCCGGCCCGATTCGCTGCTCGGCGCGGCCGGTCTCTTCGAGGTCTACCGGGCCGGCAATGTGACGCTCGTCAACGCGCCGGGGGCCGGCATCGCCGACGACAAGGCGATCTATGCCTATGTGCCCGACATCGTGGAGTTCTACACAGGCGCGCGGCCGATCCTGAACAATGTGCCGACCTATGACTGCCGGAGGCCGGACGATCTCGCCTATGTCCTGGAGCACCTGAAGGATCTCGTGGTGAAGGAGGTCCACGGTTCGGGCGGCTACGGCATGCTGATCGGCCCGGCGGCGAGCAAGGCCGAGCGCGAGGCCTTCGCCGCCAAGCTGAAGGCCAGGCCGGCCAACTATATCGCCCAGCCAACGCTTGCCCTGTCCACCTGCCCGACGCTGGTCGAGGGCGGTGTGGCGCCGCGCCATGTGGATTTGCGCCCCTTCGTTCTGGTCGGCGACGAGATCCGGCTGACGCCGGGCGGGTTGACCCGCGTCGCTCTGCCGGACGGGTCGCTGGTCGTCAATTCGAGCCAGGGCGGCGGCACCAAGGACACCTGGGTGCTGAGGGACTGAACGAGGGGCCGCGCAACCGGCCACGAGGGGAGGGAGGTTTCAGGATCCAAGATGCTGTCGCGTACCGCAAACGATCTGTTCTGGCTCGCGCGTTACATGGAGCGGGCGGAAAACATGGCCCGCCTGCTTGATGTCGGCTACCGCATGGCGCTCATGCCGCATGAGGGGCAGGGCCATCGCGACGAATGGCGCTCCACGCTCGCCAGCGCCGGCTGCGAGAAGGGTTTCTTCGCCCGCCACGACACCATCACCATGCGTGCCATGATCGACTACATGCTGTTCGATCCCGACAACGCCTCCAGCGTCCGCTCGTGCCTGTCCACCGCACGGCGCAACATGCGCGCGGTACGCACGGAGGTGACGCGCGAGGTGTGGGAAAGCCTCAACGCCACCTGGCTCGAATTCTCCGCCACGAAGCCGGACAGCATCACCACCAACGCCCTGCCGGAGTTCCTGGACTGGATTAAGGAGCGCGCCGCACTGTTCCGCGGCGTCCTGAGCGGCACCATGCTGCGCAACGACGCCTATTTCTTCTCCCATGTCGGCCTGTATGTGGAGCGTGCCGACAACACCGCCCGCATCGTCGACGTGAAATACTACATCCTGCTGCCGGAGAACGAGATCGTCGGCGGCGGCGTCGACAACTACCAGTGGTCGGCCATCCTGCGCTCGGTCGCCGCCCACCGCAGCTATGGCTGGGTGTACCGGACGGGATACAATTCCTGGAACATCGGCGAATATCTGATCCTGAACGCGCAGATGCCGCGCTCGCTCGCCTTCTGCTACGACCGGATCACCGAGCAGCTCGGCTATCTGGAGCGTTTCTACGGCGCGCACCAGCCGAGCAACGATCAGGCGGGAGACACCGCGCGGCTGTTGTGGGACGGCGACATGAACCGCATCTTCCAGAACGGGCTGCACGAGTTCCTGCGCGATTTCATCGCCCGCAACAACCGGCTCAGCCAGCAGATCGCCGTCGACTATCATTTCGCCGCCTGAGGAGGAGCGCATCGCCCATGCTGATCACAGTGCGCCACCGGACACGCTACCGGTTCGACGGTTCGGCCAGCCATTCCGTCCACAGCCTGCGCCTGACGCCGCAATCCTTCGAGAGCCAGTCGGTGACGGGCTGGAGGATCGCCGTGCCGGGCATCGAGGGCGCGGCCTCCTTCGTGGACGGCTATGGCAACACCGTCCACCTCGTGACCGTGGCCGATCCGCATGACGACCTGGAGATCGTCGCGGAGGGCGAGGTGGAGACCGAGGACGCCGCCGGCGTGGTGAGGGGCGCCCGCGAGGTTGCCCCGGCGCGTGTCTATGAGCGCGTCACGGCCCTCACCGAGCCCGACGATCGCATCCGCGCGCTGGCCGCCGGGCTCGAACCGGACGATCCGGTGGAGCGGCTCCATGCCCTGATGGACCGCGTGGCCGATGCCATGACGTTCAATGTCGGGGTCACGGAAGCCTCTACGCCCGGCGCGGAGGCACTGGCCGCCGGCCATGGCGTGTGCCAGGACTTTGCCCATGTCTTCATCTCCGCCGCGCGCGCCGATGGCTGTCCCGCGCGCTATGTGACGGGCTATCTGCTCGACCGCGATAGCCCGAACGCGGAGGCCAACCACGCCTGGGCGGAGGCTCATGTCGACGGGCTCGGCTGGATCGGTTTCGACGTGGTGCACAGGATGTGCCCGACCGATATCTATGTGCGGCTTGCCTGCGGGCTCGATGCGCTCGACGCCGCGCCTGTGCGCGGCACGCGGCGCGGCGGTCACCACGATACGCTTGACGTTTGCGTCGAGGTCCAGCAGCAAACATCCCAGCAATAGGCGTCCCGATTCCCGGGGCGCCGGGAAGCAGGCGTGAAAGCACATGACCTATTGCGTGGCTATGCGGCTCCGGAACGGCCTCGCCTTCGCGGCCGACACCCGGACCAATGCCGGGGTCGACAACATCGCGACCTTCCGGAAGGTGTGGACGCTGGAGCGCACCGGCGAGCGCGTTCTGGTGCTCCTGTCGGCGGGCAATCTGGCGATCAGCCAGGCGGTGATCTCCGAGCTGGAGGAGGACATCAAGGTCGCCGACGATGCGCGCTCCTCGCTCATGACGGTGACGAGCATGTTCCACGCCGCCCGCCTGGTGGGCGAGGCGATCCGCAAGGTGCGCCACATAGACGGGCCGGCGCTGGAGGCCTCCGGCGGCTTTGCGACCTCCATGATCCTCGGCGGCCAGATCGGCACGGAGGAGCCCCGGCTCTTCCAGCTCTATGCGGAGGGCAACTTCATAGAGGCGACCGAGGACACGCCCTATCTCCAGATCGGCGAGCACAAATACGGCAAGCCCATCCTCGACCGGATCGCGGACACCGACATGCGGCTCGGCGACGCGGCGACGCTGATGCTGCTCTCCTTCGATTCCACGCTCAGGAGCAACCTGTCCGTCGGCATGCCGATCGATCTCGTGCTCTATCGCGGCGACACGCTGTCGCTCACGCTGGAGCGCCGGATCGACCAGAACGATCCCTATTTCCTCGCCCTGTCGGAGGCCTGGTCCACCGCGCTGCGCGATGTTTTCGGCCATCTCGACCCGTTCGACATGGCCGGCGCCGAACGCCCGCCGGAGGCGCCTTCGAAAGGCTCGTCTGTGAGGTGAGGAGGCTGTCCCAATGAATTGAAATATATTGGGAATTGTTGTGGTGCCGGCTGAGGGATTCGAACCCCCGACCTACTGATTACAAATCAGCCGCTCTACCAACTGAGCTAAGCCGGCGCTGTCCATGAAAGCGTTGATCTTCAACCATCTCTCGGGTAGCCGGTCAAGCGTCAAACGGATTTTCTGACACTCTCTCAGCCGTTCAGTCCGATAACGCGTCTCTTTCCATTCTCGTTCACCCAGCCCCGTCGCTTTCTGGTTGCGGCGAGCACCGCGCGTTCCGTGCGCTTCGCCTTCCCGCCGAAGATCGGCAGACTGCAAGTCGTCGCTTATCTCCGTCTCCGAACTTAAGGACGAATCAAAGTTGCCGATGCATGCGCGTCCCAGCTTATGACGCTTGCAGAGAATAAACAGGTCCAGCCATCGCCTGTGGCGGTGGCTCGATATACTGGGCACCGACCTGTTCCCGACGATTGCTTGATCTGCCGGACCTTGTGTACCACCTGTGAGGCGAGGAGCGACCGACTATAGCCGGGACAATCGGTCCATTGTCGGTCGCGAGAAGAAGGGAGGTGTGCCGTGAGACGCGCTGGAACCGCGCCCGCATTCAGTTGGACGATCCTGCTTGCTGCAACGCTCGCAATCGGGGCGATAGGAGTTGAGCCGGCTATTGCCGATCAAAAGACCTACACCTCGGTGCGCGACTGCATGCGCAGTGTCGCCAAGGCCGAGAGTGAATTGAACGAGGCAGGCGAGAAAGCCGCGAACCTGTTCAACCGGGCCCGCGATCTGTGTATGCAGACACGTTATGATCAGGTGAGGAAAAGTCTGAACAAGGTCCAGGATACGAGCGACGCTCAGTGAAATGCTCCGGCGGGCCGTTCGCCGGGCGCCAGTCTTCTTGCTCGCTATGGTCATCGGCTTGGCCAGGTAGGGCTTGAGGAGGTCGGCCGGATCGGACTCGGCGCCAAGCCGTCCATCCTGGATCCGGAACCCTGATGGGGGGATCTGAGCGATGATGCATCTCGCCGGAACCGGCGTCATCCTGAACACCGAACGCTATGCGGACTGCGTCGCGTTCTATCGCGATGTGATGGGGCTTGCGGTGCTGTTCGCCGATGAAGAACTCACCTGCTTCGAGTTCGGCGGCGCCTATCTGATGGTGGAGACCGGCGGCCTCGCCAGCCGTGCTACCAAGCCCGTCGACCGGTGCCCGACGAAGCTGCGGTTCAACACCCGCGATCTCGATGCCGATTGCCGGCATCTCGAACGCCACGGCGTCGCCGTGACACGGGGTGACCATGCCTGGGGCAGTACGGCCGAATTCAGCGATCCGGATGGCAATCGCTGCGCGCTGAGAAGCAGCGACGATTTTACACCGGACGAACCGCCTCCGGAGTAGGGATCCGCTGCATCGGTACCGCCAATTCAGGCCGGCATCCCGCCCAGTGCCGCGTGCTCAACTGCGGCAATGGGCGTGTCCAACCGGAGTGCCTGCCCCGGCGCTCGTATCACCTTGGGGTGACCTGCTGCGGGCTCACACCCGGCCCGTCAACTCCTGGCGCACAAGCGATGCACCTTGGCTGAGCGCCGACAATTTTCCGAAGGCAACATCCCGCTCCAGATATTTCATCCCGCAATCGGGCGCGGGCATGATCCGCTCGGGAGGGAGGTATTCCAAGGCCTGCCGAATTCTGTCCGCCACCTGATCCGGCGTTTCCACGTCATGCGTGCCGAGATCGAGCACGCCCAGGATCACGACCTTGTCGTCCGATATGTCCTTGAGAATCCCCAGATCGAGCTTCGGCTGCGCCGCTTCGATGGAGATGAAGTCCGCGCTGGTGTCATTGAGCTGGGGCAGGAACGAGTAGCCGCGCGCCGTCTTGTCCTTGACCAGGGCGGCGTAGCCGAAACACATATGGAGCGCCGTGGAGCCTTTCACGCCGTCAAGGGCGCGGTTGATCGCCCGCACCGCATAGCGCTCGGCTGCCTCGGGCATCGCCTGCATCCAGGGCTCGTCGAGCTGGACGATATCGGCGCCGGCGGCCACCAGATCGTGCAGTTCCTCGTTGACCGCGGCGGCCAGATCCAGCGCCATCTCCTCGTCGTCGCTGTAGAATTCGTTGCTGGCCTGCTGCGCCATCGTGAAGGGGCCGGGCAGGGTGATCTTGATCTTCCGGTCGGTGTTCCGGCGCAGGAACTCGACCGCGCCGACTTCCACGGGCTCCCGTCGGCTGAGCTTTCCCACCACGCGCGGCACGCGCGTCGGCTTGCCCGCCCGGCCGATGATCGTCGCCGGGTTTTCCTGGTCGATGCCGTCGAGAGCGGTGGCGAAACGGTTGGAGTAGCTCTCCCTGCGGATCTCGCCGTCCGTGATGATGTCGATTCCCGCGCGCTCCATGTCCCGGATGGCGAGGATCGTCGCATCGTCCTGCGCCTCGTGGAGGAACGGCTCGGGAATGCGCCAGACATCCTTCATGCGCACGCGAGGGACCGTCGAGCCCAGTTTCTCCCGGTCGATCAGCCAGTGCGGCTGGGCGTAGCTGCCGACGACGGTGGTGGGAAGCACGGAATTGAATGTCATGCGATACCTATCTCTGTTGTTCTGCCGGTGTCTTCGCGGCCCGTCAGTATCCTTGGTGTCCGGATGGCGGCGAACCTCATCGGACTGCGTTCGCAGGCTCCAGGCGGGACAAGCCCTCGCCGGGGCGGCCCCGGTCGATCGGCACGCACGCCGCGGGGAAGTCCTGCACGATCTCTATGGTCCGGCGCTCGAGCTCGTCGCAGAACCGCTCCAGAAGATCCGTCATCTGGGCGATATGCTCGTCATGAAGAACGAGAACCGTCCACGGGTCCTTGTCTAGGTCGGCCAGCGCGCGGGCGAACCAGGCCTCGTGCGGTTCCTTCCAGTCGCCCGGCACGCTGTTCCAGGTCACGAGCGTGAAGCGATGCTCCTTCAGATAGTCGATTGCCGCGCCACTGAGCACATGGGGGCCGAGCTCCCCGCCGCCATTGGGGCGGAAGAACTTGGCGGGGTGCGAGAGGGCACCCAACTGGCACTGGGCGTCGCCGATTTCATGGCGTACCCGTTCCGGGCTTCCGTCCACCCCGAGCGGGGTGGCATGGCTGAATGTGTGATTGCCGATCCAGTGGCCCTCCGCCTTGGCGCGGTCTGCGAGCCGCCGCCGGTCCGGATCGGCCAGCAGGTGCCCGATAACGAAGAAGGTGGCCTTGATCCGGCGCTCGGCAAGAAAGTCGAGGAGCCTGTCGGTCGCTCCGGGACAGGGGCCGTTGTCGAAGGTGAAGGTCAGTCGTTTCATAGGCCGGGTCTCGTTCTGCTGATCCTCTGGCCCGGTCCGGTGCAGGGCGCGCATCGATGCGGGCGTCAGGACCCGGTGCCGGAAGACGCCGCGTCCCGGGACGCAGGCGGCGTATCCTGCGTTGCGCCGTCACCCGGGGAAGGGGATAGGGTCTCGAGCGCTTCGCGGAGCAGGTTTCCGGTCGTCCTGTAGTGGCTCTCCAGAAGCTGCACCGCCAGATCCGCATCGCGCGCCAGCACGGCCTCCGCGATCTGGTCATGCTCCTTGTAGACGGTGGGCCGGGCGCCGCCCTTGAGCCGGGCGATATGCCGGTATCGGCTGTTCTCGTCATAGAGCTGGTTGGACAGGCGCAGAAGCGTCCGGGACCCGCAGGCCGAGATCAGGGCCATGTGGAAGCTCTTGTGGTAATCCTCCCACTCGGTTTCGTCCCCATTGGCCTCCCAGGACGCCCGGCCAAGCAGCCGGTGGCGGGCGAGAACGACGTCTTCCTCCCAGTCCTGTCCGCCCCGCTCTATGGCGAGCCGAAGCGCCCGTCCCTCGATGAAACAGCGGATCGCCAGCAATTCCTCGAACTCGGAGGTGCTTATATCTGCGACACGGAAGCCGCGCTGGTGCTCGCGCGCGACGAGCCCGTCGGCCGTCAGCAGGCTCAGCGCCTCGCGAATGGGCGTCGCCCCGCTCGCATACTGTTCGCGAAGCGCCTCGATCTTCAGCTTCGCTCCAGGGGCGTGCCGGCCGCGGATGATGTCGTGCCGGATCCTGTCGAAGATGTCCGACGTTCTGGACCGGGCTGCGGCTCCGGCATCGTCCTGTCTGCTCATTCCGCTCCCTCTCGACCCGGTCGAGTTCGCCTCAGGCCACAGCCTGCGCTGCCGGGGCCTCGGCCGCAACGGGATTGGTCAGGGCGCCGATCCGGTCGATCTCGACGGTAACCTCGTCGCCCGGACGCATCCATACTGGCGGCGTGCGGGCATGGCCGACGCCTTCCGGCGTTCCGGTCGCGATCAGATCGCCGGGCTCCAGCGTCATTATCTCCGACAGGATAGCAATCGTGCGTGCGACGGGGAAAATCATACGATCGGTGGTGGAGTCCTGCATGGTCCGGCCATTCAGGCGCGTTCTGATGCCAAGCCCGCTTGCGCCGGGCGGCACCGCGTCCGCCGTAACGATCCATGGCCCCAGCGCGCCTGTCGCGTCGAAATTCTTGCCGGCGGTCCATTGGGCCGTCCGGCGTTGGTAATCCCGGATACTGCCGTCATTGAACGCCGTGTAGCCGAACACGACGTCGAGAGCGGCGTCTTCGGAGACATGACGGCACCGCTTGCCAATGACGATCACGAGTTCCGCTTCGTAATCAAGGCGTTCCGAACAGGACGGCACGAGCATCGGCTGGCCCGGACCGATCAGCGAGCTCGGGGCACGAAGAAACAATGCGGGATACTCCGGAAGCGCGAAGCCGCCTTCCTTCGCGTGATCGGCATAGTTGAGCCCGAGGCAGATGAACTTGCTGGCATCCGCAATCGGAGGCGCGAGCCGGCATTGCGAGAGCGGGAGGCGGGGAGCCGCGGCCTCCGCAAGGCGCGCCCTGAGCCCGCTTTCGAACTCGCTTCCGGCACGGATGAGGTCCTTCATGCTTGCGGGGGCATCGGGAACCGCCGCGCCGATATCGATCACCTGATCGTCCACGACCGCGCCAAGCCGCAGCCCGTCATCCGCTTCAAAAGAGAGGTAGCGCATCTCGATCTCCATCATGTGCTCGTCAACGAAATATCGATATTATTCACTAATGTCAAATATGAGATGGAATATCGATATTTCGTTGACGGCAGGCCGTACCCACTTCTATGCTCGCGAGAGACGTTGCCCCGTTCGGGGCGAAGGCGTCACAAGAGAACCCAATGAATTTTCAGGTTCCGGGGAGGAACTATGTTCAAGACAGCATCCACAATCTCGGCCGCGGTTCTCGCGGTCAGCCTGGCATTGGCGGGAAACGCCACCGCGCAGGACTATCCAGACAAGCCGATAAAGATCATCGTGCCATTCGCCGCCGGAACCACGACCGACATGTTCACGCGCATTCTCGGCGAGGGGATGTCGGAGGAGCTGGGCCAGACCGTGGTCGTGGAGAACCGGCCGGGCGCTGGCGGAAGCATCGGAACGCACGAGGTCGTCCAGGCCGAGCCCGATGGCTACACCCTGTCGATGGGCACTGTCGGCACGCTGGCCATCAACAAGTCCATCTTTCCCGATCTGCCCTATGATCCGGAAAAGGACGTCACGCCGATCGCGTTTGCCGGCTACACGCCGACCTTGCTGGTCGTGCGCGGGGATTCGGACTTCAAGACCCTGGAAGATCTCGTGGAACGCTCCAGGGCCGAGGGCGGCGATGGCGTCACCTTCGCTTCGGCCGGAAACGGCACTTCCGGCCATCTCGCGGGCGAGCTTGTGAAGGTTCGCAGCGGCGGCAACATGATTCACGTGCCGTACCGCTCCGCCGTGGACGGTGTGGCGTCGGTCATATCCGGCGAAGTCGATTTCATGTTCTATCACCCGATCTCCGCAAAGCCGTATATCGAGAGCGGCGAGCTTCGCGCCCTGGGCGTGAGCGGCGCGAAGCGCTCGTCGGTCGTGCCCGATGCCCCGCCGATCGATGACAGCTATCCCGACTTCGATCTCATTGCCTGGTTTCTTCTTGCGGGCCCGGCCGGCATGCCGAAGGACGTGACCGAGAAACTCCACAATGCCGTCGGCGTGGCACTCAAGACGGAGGCCACAAGGAAGGTGTTGGAGCGCAGCGGGATCGAGCAGGACACGATCTCCCTGTCGGAGCTGCCGCCGTTCATTTCCGGCGAGGTCGAGAAATGGGGGGAGATCGCCAAAGCGGCGAGCGCTCAGGCTAACTGATCCCAAGATCGGGGGAAGCCGGCAGTCTCTAGCGGGCCCGGCTTCCCGCACACACCCCAGCCGCTCAGTCGTTCGTGATCCAGATGCAACCCGCACCGCAACGCCGATCTTGGGCTCACACCCTGTTCTGCCTCTGCATCGCTGTTTTCGGAGCGTTCGTGGCATATGAGGGGGCGCAGCTGTCCATTGGCACCCTGACCCGGATCGGACCGGGTTTTTTCCCAACGGGTCTCGGGCTGCTTATCCTTCTCCTCGGTCTGGCGACGGCCTTCGAGACGGAAGACATCGTTTTCGCGCGCAACAGTGTCCGCGCGCTGTTGTGCATTTCACTGGCGATCCTGACATTCGCCGTCACCGTCGAGCGGCTGGGGCTCATCGTTGCGACAGCCGGGGTCGTCCTGCTGACCTCCCTGGCACATGGAAGGCCAACTATCCGGACGGTTTCGGCCGTAACCGCCTTCCTCTCCGTCTTGGGCATTCTGCTCTTCATCACCATGCTCCGGATCCCCTTGAACCCGGTTTTCTGACCCCGACAGTTGCGGCACGAGAATGGGCATCCTCGAAAACATCGCTCTGGGAATCGAGACGGCGTTCACGGTCGATGCGCTGTTGTTCTGCTTCATCGGGGTGTCCGTCGGGACATTTATCGGCGCGCTGCCGGGAATCGGACCGCTGGTCTCGGTGTCCGTCGTTCTTCCGCTCACGTTCGGGCTCGATCCCACGGTCGCGCTCATCATGCTGGCGGGAATCTTCTACGGCGCCCAATATGGCGGCTCCATAACGTCGATATTGTTGAATCTGCCCGGGACCGCGTCGACCGCAGTGACCGCGCTGGACGGCTATCCGATGACCAAGGCCGGCCGTCCGGGCCTGGCCCTGTTCATCAACGCCGTGGCCTCGTTCATCGGCGGTTCGCTGGCGATCCTCTTGATGATGGGGTTCGCTCCGACCCTGTCGCGCATCGCGTTGAGCTTCCATTCCACCGAGTATTTCGCCGTGATGGTCCTGGGATTGATCGCGGCATCGACCCTGTCGGGCGGGTCCACATTGAAGTCCCTGGTCATGGTGACATTCGGCCTGATCCTCGGCCTGGCCGGCATGGATCTCAATTCCGGCGCCATGCGCTACACATTCGGGATCATGGAGCTCACCGACGGCGTCAGCCTGATCGCTGTCGCGATGGGGCTGTTCGGCGTCGCGGAGATCATCAACAAGATGTCCGTCCCGGCGGTTCCCGGGGCGACGGACCGCGTTCGGCACATTCCGCTGCGGTCGATGCTTCCCAGCCGCAAGGAGCTGTCCGCGCTGTGGGCGCCCATTCTGCGCGGCTCGGCCATTGGCGGGCTCATCGGAGCGCTCCCGGGCGCGGGGCCCAGCATCGCGTCCTTCATGGCCTATGCGTGCGAGAAACGGGTCAGCGCGACCCCGGAGCGGTTCGGCAAGGGCGCGGTCGAAGGGGTGGCGGCTCCGGAAGCCGCCAACAATGCGTCCGTTCAGTCAGCCTTCATTCCAACTCTCAGCCTCGGCATTCCAGGAGACGTCGTGATGGCGGTGCTGCTCGGGGCGATGATGATGCATGGCGTGGTCCCCGGACCGCAGTTCATTCCGAACGAACCGGCCATGTTCTGGGGGCTGATCGTCAGCTTCTGGATCGGCAATGTGATGCTGCTGATCCTGAACCTTCCGCTGATCGGGATCTGGACGCGAATTGTTGCGATACCGTCGCGGGTCCTGATGCCGACCATCATGTTTTTCATATGTATGGGGTCGTACAGCATCGCCAACAATGTATTCGATGTCTATGTGACCTTGATATTCGGCGTGATCGGATATCTGTTCATGGTGTTCAGATTTCCTCCCGCGCCGGTGCTCCTCGGGTTCATTCTCGGTCCGCTGATGGAGGAAAACCTGCGCAGGTCCCTGGTTGTCGCGCGTGGCGATCCGCTCGTGTTTCTCGACCGCCCGATCAGCCTGGCGCTTCTTTCCATTTCCGCGCTGCTCATTCTGGTTCCGCTTATCAAATCGATTCGGAACATCCTTGCCGGTTCGAGACGTTCTGCGTGATCGACAGCGTCCACCGGACATATGCCGGTTCGTGACTATGACGCGGGTTTCCGGGGTGATGCCGGATGAGGCGCTAGCCACCCACCGCGGCGAGATTGCGCGGCATCTCCGTGAGGATCTCCAGGCCGTTTTCCGTCATCAGATAGCTGTCGATCCAGCCGCCGCCGGAACCGCCGGGCCAGCCATCGAAGACGTCGTACTGGACCTCGAAGTTGAACACCATGCCGGGCTGCATCGGCGGGTCGTTGGCCGGCTCGAAGGGGTCCGGGCGGTGCCGGTGCACCCAGTCGGGCGGAAACGCGATGCCCAGCGTGTAGCCGCCGATAAACCATTCATATCGCGCGCGGTCGACACCGGAGGCGGCGATGTAGGCGTCGGCGGCCTTCTGCACCGCGCTGAACGGGTCGCCCGGCTTCACGCCCTCCACGATGGCCTGGCTGCAGCCGGCCGAGCGGTCGAACAGGTCGTGCCAGCGCGGGTCGATCTCGCCGACGGCGAAGCTGCGGCTGATATTGGCGTGATAGCGGTGCAGGCTGGCGCCGAAATCGACATGGACGACATCGCCCTCCTTCAGCCGCCGGTGCGTCGCCGGGCTGTGGTGGCAGCCCGAGCGCGGTCCGCTGCCGATCATGGTGCGGATGCCGGGATGGCCGCAGCCGCGCATCATCAGCTCGTGACAGATGACGCCGTCGATCTCGGTCTCCGAGACGCCCGGGCGCATGAAACCCCGCGCAACGGCCATGGCCGCCACGGAGATGTCGGCGGCCTGCCGCATGACGGCGATCTCGCGCGCGCTCTTGTAGAGGCGGACATCCTCGATGAGGTCTGAGTCCTCCACAATCTCGGCCCCTGCCTCCGCGAAGCACCGGCCGATGGCGCGCACATGGTCGGGATGACAGCCATAGCCCCATGTCTGGATCGCCACCCGGCCGCGGCCCCAGCCGCGGGCCAGGATCTTGGCGGCGAGCTCGGTGGCCTGCTCGCCGGCGGGGATGCTGCGCGAATGATAGAGGATATCGACGATCTCGGGTGTGTTGGAGATCAGCACCTTGTGGCTCGTATTGTCGAAGAACACGATGCGGCCGCTCTCGGTATCGAAGTAGAGGCCGATCACAGCGTGGCGATACTGCCAGATATGGTCGTGGCCGGTCAGGTAATGATAGTCGCGCGGCGCGGTCACCAGCATGCCGTCATAGCCTGCGCCCCTCAGCGCCTGGCGCACCCGCTCCCGCCGTTCGGCATATTCCTCAGGCGGAAACGGCTGCTCCCAGTCGATGCGCTCGCGAAGTCCCTGATCCATTGCTCTCCCTCTCAGTCCGGTCGTCGAAAGGCACGAGGGAATCCTTAGAGCGTTTCGGCCTGTCGCGGTACCGGTTTCCCGGCCCGTTGCCCCGCGCATGGCCGGCGGCGGGCGCGCAGGGCCTCTCGCCTAGGTGATCGTGGTCGATCTTCAAGTGAAAACATTTGAAGGGTCGGCCCGGTTGATCGCGAGGTTTGCGCGCATACGTGGTGACCATGAGCCGGCACCGGTGCCGGCCCAGGAACAAAACTCCCCCCAGACTGAAGATGAGAATAGCAGCGAAAGGAGCAAAGCCATGCGTACAGCACTCTTGGCTGCAGGACTGACCCTCGCACTCGCCGCCCCGGCGCTCGCCGACACGCCGGCGGGAACCTACGGGCCGGACGGCGCCTATCCGACCGACCTGGAACAGTCCGCGACGGCGACGCAGGAGACCAACCGCGAGACGACGTCCGACAGGACCCGGATCACACCGGTCTCCAACGACCTGAAGGCGTTCCACGGAGGCCGCGGTCTCGACGACGAACTGGTGAATGACGGCGAGAAGAACCTCTATCGCCCGACATCCCACGTGTCGCGCTGACCGGTAGGCCCTGGATCAGCGGATCTTCAATAGGAATCGATTGAAGGTCCGGAAAGCTGATCGCTTGCAAGGCGTTCTACCCACGGGGTCCGCGAAATGCGGGCTCCGACAATGAGACAGGGGGGCGTGGCCTGCAAGAGGGCCGCGCCCCTTTTTTGCGCCTCGTCCTCAGCGCTTCGATGCGATGTGCAGCGCCAGGGTCGCGGCGGTGGAGACGTTGAGGCTCGCGATCGGGCCGGGCAGGGCGATTCGCGCCACCGTGTCGCAACGCTCCCGGGTCAGCCGCCTGAGACCCTTGCCCTCTGCGCCGAGCACGAGGGCGAGGGGGCCGGGCGGGACGGCCTCCTCGAGCACCGAATCGCCGTCGCTGTCGAGCCCCACGACCGCAAAGCCCCTGTCCTTCAGCTCCGACAGGGCGCGGGCGAGATTGGTCACCTTGATGTAGTGGACATGCTCCAGCCCGCCGCTCGCCGTCTTGGCGACGACGCCCGTGGCAGACGGGCTGTGGCGGGCCGTGGTGATCAGGGCGGTGACGCCGAAGGCCGCACAGACGCGCAGGATCGCGCCGACATTGTGCGGGTCGGTCACCTGGTCGAGCAGTACGAGCAGCCCGTCGCCCGGCAGATCCGCGATATCCGGCTGGGGGAGGGGATCGGCCTCCAGCACCGCGCCCTGATGGACGACGTCGGTCCCGGCAATTCGCTCCAGCGCGCGCGCCTCGACGATCTCCGGCCGGACCCCGCGCCCGGCGATCGGGCCGGCGAACCGGTCGGCGACATTGCGGGTTGCCCACAGGCGCCGGATCCGGCGGGCGGGATTGGCGAGCGCGGCGGCGACCGCATGGCTGCCATAGATCAGTTCCTGTTCGTGGGGGCGGAGGGTCCTTGCGGCCATATGCCTTCTCTTCGACCTGTCTGGCGTTGCTGGGCGGATCGGTCCTTGCGTCCTGTCTCCTGGCGACTTATATCTCGTCGCCCACGATGCGGGCCAGCGGCTTGAGCCGCCAGGATCCGCCTCGGAGGTTTTTCCAGTGTTCGGCGTGATTTACGGTTGACAGCGTGCGTCCTCATCCTCATAAAACGTCACACGATAGCCCGGCGGTTCTGCCCGGGACGGTGGCGTGCGCGCGCAACATACTCACATTGAGATGGAGGGGTGCCCGAGTGGTTAAAGGGGACGGGCTGTAAACCCGTTGGCTTAGCCTACGTTGGTTCGAATCCAACCCCCTCCACCATCTCAATGTGCGTCTGGGGCGCGAAAGGGTTAGAGGTATTTAAGGACACCGGAAGCCGGACATCCCGATAAGGACAGAGTGGCCCAAGGGTGTTGGGCGGTATCGCCGTTGGCCGGCCTGATGGTCGCCATGGGGAGGCCGCCCTGGGGCCGTGCCCGGGACGGATAGGATCGGCCCTTCGGTCAGGCGGGTGTAGCTCAATGGTAGAGCAGCAGCCTTCCAAGCTGACGACGGGGGTTCGATTCCCCTCACCCGCTCCAAGGAACGCGCTTCCGTGGCCTGCTATGGGCGCGGCGTGCGGCATGGACGTGGCCGGGCCGGAAGGCCACGGAGCCGGGACTGGTTTAAAGGGGATTTGAAGCGAGATGGCCAAGGCAAAGTTTGAGCGTTCGAAGCCGCATGCGAACATTGGCACGATTGGTCACGTCGATCATGGCAAGACGACGCTGACGGCTGCGATCACGAAGTTTTTCGGCGAGTACCGTGCGTATGACCAGATCGATGCGGCGCCTGAGGAGAAGGCTCGCGGGATCACGATTGCGACGGCGCATGTTGAGTACGAGACGGAGAACCGTCACTACGCGCATGTGGACTGCCCTGGCCATGCCGACTATGTGAAGAACATGATCACGGGCGCGGCGCAGATGGACGGCGCGATCCTGGTTGTTTCGGCGGCCGACGGTCCGATGCCGCAGACGCGCGAGCACATTCTTCTGGCCCGCCAGGTGGGTGTTCCCGCGATCGTGGTCTATCTGAACAAGTGCGACCAGGTTGACGATCCGGAGCTTCTGGAGCTTGTGGAGATGGAAGTGCGCGAGCTTCTGTCGGCCTACGAGTTCCCGGGCGACGACATTCCGATCATCAAGGGCTCCGCGCTGGTGGCGCTTGAGGACGGCGACAAGACGCTGGGCGAGGACTCGATCCGGTCTTTGATGTCGGCGGTCGACGAGTATGTGCCGACGCCTGAGCGCCCGAAGGACCAGCCGTTCCTGATGCCGATCGAGGATGTGTTCTCGATCTCCGGTCGCGGCACGGTCGTGACGGGGCGTATCGAGCGCGGTGTGGTGAAGGTCGGCGAGGAGGTCGAGATCATCGGCATCCGTCCGACGACGAAGACGACGGTGACGGGCGTCGAGATGTTCCGCAAGCTCTTGGACGAGGGCGAGGCCGGCGACAATGTGGGTTGCCTTCTGCGCGGTATCGACCGTGAGGCTGTTGAGCGTGGCCAGGTTCTGGCGAAGCCCGGCTCTGTGACGCCGCACAAGAAGTTCAAGGCGGAAGCCTACATTCTGACGAAGGAGGAGGGCGGTCGCCACACGCCGTTCTTCACGAACTACCGTCCGCAGTTCTACTTCCGCACGACGGATGTGACGGGCGTTGTGACACTGCCGTCTGGCACGGAAATGGTGATGCCGGGCGACAATGTGGAGATGGAAGTGGAGCTGATCCAGCCGATCGCGATGGAAGAGAAGCTGCGCTTCGCCATCCGCGAAGGCGGCCGGACCGTCGGTGCCGGCGTCGTCGCCGGGATCGTGGAGTAACGGGGCCGGCATCCCGTCGGCGCGCCGCCATCCGTTGTGGGGCTGGAAAGTCTCGCGCGGGAGTGCTAAAGGAGGCGCGCCGTAGTGCCGGGCGTTGAGATGTTCGGGCGATGTGGTCGCCGGACCGGATAGGGGTGTAGCTCAGTTGGTAGAGCAGCGGTCTCCAAAACCGCAGGTCGTGGGTTCGAGTCCCTCCGCCCCTGCCAACCGGATGGATGAGGACGTTGTCGGCCGTCCGCTCGATGACGATATGATGACCGGGCCAGTGTGTCGCCGGCCATGAGTGCAGGCGGCAGGATCGGCAAAGGAAGCATGGCCAAGACGAATCCGTTTCAGTTCGTTCAGCAGGTCCGCGCCGAAATGGCGAAGGTGACCTGGCCGACGCGCAAGGAAACCATGATCACCACCGCCATGGTGATGGTGATGGTGGCGTTCGCCTCGGTTTTCTTTCTGATTGCTGACCAGATCCTGAGCTGGGTCGTCGGCTACATTTTGGGATTCGGTGCCTGAGGGCGGCGGACGTAAGGGATCATGGCGAAGCGCTGGTACATCGTCCACACCTATTCGAACTTCGAGAAGAAGGTCGCAGACTCCATTCGCGAGCAGGCCGTCGCGCTCGGGCTTGAGGATCTCATCGAGGAGATCATGGTGCCGACCGAGGAGGTCGTGGAGGTCCGGCGCGGACGCAAGGTGACCAGCGAGCGGCGCTTCTTTCCGGGCTATGTGCTGGTCAAGATGGACATGACCGACCAAGGCTACCATCTGATCAAGAACACGCCGAAGGTGACGGGTTTCCTCGGCTCCGACAACAAGCCCATTCCGATTTCCGACGCCGAGGCGGAGCGCATCCTGCACCAGGTGCAGGAGGGCGTGGAGCGGCCGCGCCCCTCGATCACCTTCGAGGTGGGCGAGCAGGTGCGCGTTTCCGACGGCCCGTTCGCGTCGTTCAACGGCCATGTGGAAGAGGTGGACGAGGAGCGCGCCCGCCTCAAGGTCGCGGTTTCGATCTTCGGCCGGCCTACGCCGGTCGAGCTCGAATTCGGTCAGGTGGAGAAGCTTTGAGATCGGCCCGCGACTGGCTGTGTCCAGTAGCGGGTAAGCCGATCGTTTCCATGGCGACCCTGACCGGTCAACCGGTGGGAGGTTTCGCGGTTTCAGGCTGCAGCCGGCCGGATCGCTGCCGCACCACCACCCTTCGAAACGGATGCTGGACCGTTCCGGCACGGAGGATCTGAAGAAATGGCGAAGAAGATTGCTGGATATCTCAAGCTCGAGGTGCCGGCGGCACAGGCGACCCCGTCGCCCCCGATCGGCCCCGCGCTCGGTCAGCGCGGCTTGAACATCATGGAGTTCTGCAAGGCGTTCAACGCGGCGTCGCAGAACATGGAGCAGGGTGCGCCTTGTCCGACGGTCATCACGATCTTCCAGGACAAGTCCTTCACCTTCGAGATCAAGACGCCGCCGGCGAGCTATTTCCTCAAGAAGGCGGCCAAGGTGAACAAGGGCTCCAAGGAACCGGGCAGGGCATCCGCCGGCAAGGTGACGATGGCGCAGGTCCGCGAGATCGCCGAGGCGAAGCTCAAGGATCTCAATGCGCGCGATATCGACCAGGCGGCGAAGATCATCGCCGGGTCCGCGCGCTCCATGGGTCTCGAGGTCGCGGAGTAACGGTCATGGCGAAGCTGACGAAGCGTGTGAAGAAGGAACGCGAGGCGCTCGAGCCGGACAAGGCCTATGCACTGGGCGAGGCGCTCGAGCTGATCAAGTCGCTGGCGAGCGGGAAGTTCGACGAGACCGTCGAGATCGCGCTCAATCTCGGCGTCGATCCGCGCCATGCCGACCAGATGGTCCGCGGCGTGTGCCAGCTCCCCAGCGGCTCCGGCCGCACGGTCCGCGTGGGCGTGTTCGCCAAGGGCGACAAGGCCGACGAGGCCAAGGCCGCCGGTGCCGACATCGTCGGTGCGGAGGACCTCGTGGAGAAGGTGCAGAAGGGCGAGATCGATTTCGACCGCTGCATCGCCACGCCCGACATGATGCCGCTGGTCGGCCGTCTCGGCAAGGTGCTCGGCCCCCGTGGCCTGATGCCGAACCCGAAGGTCGGCACGGTGACGCCGGATGTCGCCGGCGCGGTCAAGGCCGCCAAGGGCGGTGCGGTGGAGTTCCGCGTCGAGAAGGCCGGCATCGTCCATGCCGGCGTCGGCAAGGCGAGCTTCGACAAGGAGGCGCTCGAGGCCAATGTCAAGGCGTTCGTCGACGCCGTGGTGAAGGCCAAGCCCTCCGGCGCGAAGGGCTCCTATCTGAAGAAGGTGTCGGTCACCTCCACCATGGGGCCCGGCATCAAGGTCGACCTGGCGAGTGTGACCGGGTAACCTGACGAGTTTCCGCCCGGACGGTGCGGCGCAAGAAGGCGTTCGTATCGGCCGGGTGGTTGGCGGACGAGGCTTGACGACCTATCTGATAGCCTCCGACGTCTTTTGAAGACCTGTCCGAGATTGCAGGCGCGGGATTTGCCCGCTTAATCGCCAGGCCTGCATGAGACGGGGATGACGACCAGATCACCGGGGCTGCCGTCCTTCGGGACGTTCGCCCCTCGATCGGTTTGAACCTCGCTGACGCTTTCGGATGGTTCCGCTCCTTGGAGCGGGCATATCCGGGCGGGACAGGCAGTGAGCGCCGCCGGGTGGCGCCTCGTCTGCCTGATAAAGGCCTCGACGGTGCGTTCCGGCGGCAGAGCGTGAACGTGTCCGCTCCCTTCGGGGATCCAAGGGCACACACGAAGGAGAGAGCAAGTGGACAGAGCCCAGAAAAAAGAGCTCGTCGCAACGCTCAACCAGGCTGTCGACGCCACCGGTGTGATCGTTGTGAGCCACTACCAGGGCCTGACCGTGAGCGAGATGAATACGCTTCGCGCACAGATGGCCGAGGCGGGCGCCACCTTCAAGGTGGCCAAGAACCGCCTGGTGAAGCTTGCTCTTGAGGGCACTTCGGCGGAAGGCATCAAGGACCTCTTCACTGGCCCGACGGCCATTGCGATGTCCGACGATCCCATTGCCGCGCCCAAGGTGTTGACCACATTCGCCAAGCAGCACGACAAGCTCGTCGTTCTGGGCGGCGTGATGGGTTCCACGGTGCTCGACGCGTCGGGGGTGAAGGCTCTGGCCGACCTGCCGTCGCTCGACGAACTCAGGGCCAAGCTTGCCGGCATGATCAATACGCCGGCAACGCGTGTGGCGGGCGTTCTGCAGGCGCCGGCCGGCCAGTTGGCCCGTGTGTTCAACGCCTATGCGACGAAGGACGAGGCCGCCTGACGGCCCGCCCTATCGAGAGCTGGTTCAAATCGATTGAAAGAAGAGTGAAGAAATGGCTGATCTTGAGAAGATTGCAGAGGACCTGTCGAGCCTGACCGTGCTTGAGGCGGCTGAGCTCTCCAAGCTCCTGGAAGAGAAGTGGGGCGTGTCCGCCGCGGCTCCCGTGGCCGTGGCCGGTGCGATGCCCGCAGGTGGCGGCGAGGCCGCGGCTGCCGAGGAACAGGACGAGTTCGACGTCATCCTGACCTCTGCCGGCGACAAGAAGATCAACGTGATCAAGGAAGTGCGTGCGATCACGGGCCTTGGCCTGAAGGAGGCGAAGGACCTGGTCGAGGGCGCGCCGAAGCCGGTCAAGGAAGGCGTGGCGAAGGAAGAGGCCGCCGAGCTGAAGAAGAAGCTCGAAGAGGCCGGCGCCAGCGTCGAGCTGAAATAATCGCGTATGCTCCGCAAGGTCCTGCCTCCGTCCCTCTGCGACGGGGGAAGGGCCTTGCGGGCATCCGCGTCGAAATCGCGAAACGGCTTTCCGCGCAGCCCCGACGGGACTGCGCGGCAAGCCGTTGATTAAGTGCTTATGAGGCGGGCTGCCTATAAAGACCGCACCGACGAAGGAGCCGAGATGTCGCAGACGTTCACCGGGCGCAAGCGGGTTCGCAAGTTTTTCGGTCATATCAAGGAAGTGGCGGAGATGCCGAACCTCATCGAGGTTCAGAAGGAGTCCTACCGCCAGTTCCTGCAGGTGAAGGAGCCTGACGGAGGCCGTGACGAGCTTGGCCTCCAGGCGGTGTTCAAGTCGGTGTTCCCGATCACCGATTTCTCCGGCCAGGCCATGCTCGAATTCGTCCGCTACGAATTCGAGGATCCCAAATACGACACCGATGAGTGCCAACAGCGCGGCATGACGTTTGCCGCGCCGCTGAAGGTCACGCTGCGCCTCATCGTGTTCGAGGTCGACGAGGATACGGGGTCGAAATCGGTCAAGGACATCAAGGAGCAGGATGTCTATATGGGCGACATGCCCTTCATGACCGGGCACGGCACCTTCATCGTGAACGGCACGGAGCGCGTGATCGTCTCACAGATGCACCGCTCGCCGGGCGTGTTCTTCGACCACGACAAGGGCAAGACGCATTCCTCCGGCAAGCTGCTCTTCGCCGCGCGCATCATCCCCTATCGCGGCTCCTGGCTCGACTTCGAGTTCGACGCCAAGGACATCGTGCATGTCAGGATCGACCGGCGCCGCAAGCTGCCGGTGACGACGCTGTTCTACGCGCTGGGCCTCGATGGCGAGGAGATCCTGCACTACTTCTACGACACAGTGACCTACACCCGGTCCGACGACGATTGGCGCACGCCCTTCGACACCGAGCACTATCGCGGTGTGAAGCCGGAGCGCGACCTGATCGACGCCAAGACCGGCGAGGTCGCCGTGGAGGCCGGCCGCAAGATCACGCCGCGCCTTGCGCGCAAGCTGTCGGAGGAGGGGCTCAAGGAGCTCCTGGTCCGCGACGAGGATCTGTTCGGCCGCTTCATCGCCGACGAGATGGTCAATCCCGAGACCGGCGAGATCTATGCGGAGGCCGGCGACGAGCTCACCGGGGAGCTGCTGACCACGCTGCGCGAGGCGGGCTACGAGGAGCTCAGGGTCCTCGACATCGACAATGTCACGGTCGGCCCCTATATCCGCAACACGCTGAAGGCCGACAAGGTCGACAGCTACGAGCAGGCGCTCCTGGAGATCTACCGCGTCATGCGTCCGGGCGAGCCACCGACCCGCGAGACCGCGGAGGCGCTGTTCGAGGGCCTGTTCTCCGATCCGGAGCGTTACGACCTGTCCTCGGTCGGCCGCGTGAAGCTCAATATGCGGCTCGATCTCGAATGCCCCGACACGGTGCGCACGCTGCGCCGCGAGGACATTCTGGCGGTCGTGAAGATGCTCAACGACCTGCGCGACGGCAAGGGCGAGATCGACGATATCGACCATCTTGGCAACCGCCGGGTGCGCTCGGTCGGCGAGCTCATGGAGAATCAGTTCCGCGTCGGCCTGGTGCGCATGGAGCGTGCGATCAAGGAGCGCATGTCGTCGGTCGATATCGACACGGTCATGCCGCACGACCTGATCAACGCCAAGCCCGTGGCCGCGGCGGTTCGCGAGTTCTTCGGCTCCTCGCAGCTCTCCCAGTTCATGGACCAGACGAACCCGCTGTCGGAGGTGACCCACAAGCGGCGCCTGTCGGCGCTCGGCCCGGGCGGCCTCACGCGGGAACGGGCGGGCTTCGAGGTGCGCGACGTGCATCCGACCCATTACGGCCGGATCTGCCCGATCGAGACGCCGGAGGGCCCGAATATCGGCCTCATCAACTCGCTGGCCACCTATGCGCGGGTCAACAAGTACGGCTTCATCGAGTCGCCCTACCGCAAGGTGATCGACGGCAATGTGTCGGGCGAGGTCTCCTATCTCTCCGCGATCGAGGAGGCGAAGTACCACATCGCCCAGGCGAATGTGGAGCTGTCCGACAAGGGCGAGTTCCTCGACGAGCTCGTGACCTGCCGTTTTGCCGGCGACGTGACCATGGTGACGCCGGACCGCGTCGAATATGTCGACGTCTCGCCGAAGCAGCTCGTGTCGGTCGCGGCCGCGCTCATCCCGTTCCTCGAGAACGACGACGCCAACCGCGCGTTGATGGGCTCGAACATGCAGCGTCAGGCCGTGCCGCTGGTGCGCGCCGAGGCGCCGCTCGTCGGGACCGGCATGGAGGCGGTCGTGGCGCGCGATTCCGGTGCCGCGATCTCCGCGCGCCGGTCGGGCGTGGTCGACCAGGTCGACGCCCGCCGCATCGTCATCCGGGCGACGGACGAGACCGATCCGACCAAGTCGGGCGTGGACATCTACACGCTGTTCAAGTTCCAGCGCTCCAACCAGGACACCTGCATCAACCAGCGTCCGCTGGTGCGCATGGGCGACCGGGTGGAGGCGGGCGACATCATCGCCGACGGTCCGTCGACCGATCTCGGCGACCTGGCGCTCGGCCGCAACGTGCTCGTCGCGTTCATGCCCTGGAACGGCTACAACTTCGAGGACTCCATCCTCATCTCCGAGCGCGTGGTGCGTGACGACGTCTTCACCTCCATCCATCTGGAGGAGTTCGAGGTGATGGCCCGCGACACCAAGCTCGGGCCGGAGGAGATCACGCGCGACATCCCGAATGTCGGCGAGGAGACGCTGAAGAACCTCGACGAGGCAGGCATCGTCTATATCGGTGCGGAGGTCAATCCGGGCGACATCCTGGTCGGCAAGATCACGCCGAAGGGCGAGAGCCCGATGACGCCGGAGGAGAAGCTCCTGCGGGCGATCTTCGGCGAGAAGGCCTCGGATGTGCGCGACACCTCGCTGAGGGTGCCGCCGGGCGTGTCGGGCACGATCGTCGAGGTCCGGGTGTTCAATCGCCACGGCATCGACAAGGACGAGCGTGCGCTCGCCATCGAACGCGAGGAGATCGAGCGGCTCGCCAAGGACCGCGACGACGAGATGGCGATCCTCGACCGTAACTCCTACAGCCGGCTGGCCGATTTCCTCGCCGGCAAGGAGGCTGCGGGCGGCCCGAAGGGCTTCAAGGTGGAAGGCAAGATCACCCAGGCGATGCTCGACGAGATGCCGCGCTCGCGCTGGTGGGAGATCGCGCTGTCCAACGAGAAGGCCCTGTCGGAACTGGAGGCCATGCGCCAGCAGTACGAGGAGTCCAAGCAGCGTCTCGAGCAGCGCTTCCTCGACAAGGTGGAGAAGCTGCAGCGCGGCGACGAGCTGCCGCCCGGCGTGATGAAGATGGTCAAGGTGTTCGTCGCGGTGAAGCGCAAGCTGCAGCCGGGCGACAAGATGGCCGGCCGTCACGGCAACAAGGGCGTCATCTCCAAGATCGTGCCGATCGAGGACATGCCGTTCCTGGAGGACGGCACCCATGCCGACATCGTGCTGAACCCGCTCGGCGTGCCGAGCCGCATGAATGTCGGGCAGATCCTCGAAACCCATCTGGGATGGGCGTGTGCGGGCCTTGGCCGGCAGATCGGTGAGCTCGTGGACAATTACCGCGAGAGCGGCGACACGACCGAGCTCAAGAGCAAGCTCCACGCCGTCTACGGGGCCGACGAGACGGTGGCCTCGCTCGACGACAACGAGCTCGTGGAGATGGCGCAGAACCTGCGCAACGGCGTTCCCATGGCGACCCCGGTCTTCGACGGCGCCAAGGAGGAAGACATTGCGGAGATGCTGTCCCAGGCAGGCTTTGCCTCCTCCGGGCAGTCGGTACTCTACGATGGGCGCACGGGCGAGCCGTTCGACCGGCAGGTGACAGTCGGCTATATTTACATGCTGAAGCTGCACCATCTGGTCGACGACAAGATCCATGCCCGGTCCATCGGCCCCTACAGCCTGGTCACCCAGCAGCCGCTCGGCGGCAAGGCCCAGTTCGGCGGCCAGCGCTTCGGCGAGATGGAGGTGTGGGCGCTGGAGGCTTATGGCGCGGCCTACACGCTTCAGGAGATGCTCACCGTCAAGTCGGACGACGTGGCCGGCCGCACGAAGGTCTACGAGGCGATCGTGCGCGGCGACGACACCTTCGAGGCGGGTATTCCGGAGAGCTTCAACGTGCTCGTCAAGGAGATGCGCTCGCTCGGCCTCAATGTCGAGCTGACCGACACCCAGGAGACGTGACAGGGGCCCGGGCGCGGCAGGCTGGATGCCGCGCCCGTGACCGCACCGACCGAGTGACATGAATGCTAGGCGGACTGATGGCGGGTCCGCAAAAGGAGCCTGGACCGATGAATCAAGAGGTCATGAACATCTTCAGCCCGGGTGGGCAGCCGCAGACCTTCGACTCGATCAAGATCTCGGTGGCCTCTCCGGAGAAGATCCTGTCGTGGTCCTTCGGCGAGATCAAGAAGCCCGAGACGATCAACTACCGCACGTTCAAGCCGGAACGCGACGGCCTGTTCTGCGCGCGCATATTCGGGCCCATCAAGGACTATGAGTGCTTGTGCGGCAAGTACAAGCGCATGAAGTACAAGGGCGTCATCTGCGAGAAGTGCGGCGTCGAGGTCACGCTGTCGCGCGTGCGCCGCGAGCGCATGGGCCATATCGAGCTGGCCGCGCCGGTCGCTCACATCTGGTTCCTGAAGTCGTTGCCGAGCCGGATCGGGCTGCTGCTCGACATGACGCTGAAGGAGATCGAGCGGGTTCTCTATTTCGAGAACTATATCGTGCTCGAGCCCGGCCTGACGCCGCTCAAGCCCCGCCAGCTCCTCACCGAGGAGGAGTATCTCGCCTATCAGGACGAGTATGGCGAGGACGCCTTTACCGCGTCGATCGGCGCTGAGGCCGTGCGCGAGCTCCTCAGAGAGATCGATCTGGAGAAGCTCCGGGACGATCTGCGCCAGGAGATCGCGGAATCGACGTCCGACCTGAAGCCGAAGAAGCTCGCCAAGCGGCTGAAGATCGTCGAGGCTTTCATCGTGTCGGGCAATCGCCCGGAATGGATGATCCTCACCGTCGTGCCGGTCATCCCGCCGGAGCTGCGCCCGCTGGTGCCGCTCGACGGCGGCCGGTTCGCGACGTCCGACCTCAACGATCTCTATCGCCGCGTCATCAACCGCAACAACCGTCTGAAGCGGCTGATCGAGCTGAAGGCGCCGGACATCATCATCCGCAACGAAAAGCGGATGCTGCAGGAGGCCGTGGACGCGCTGTTCGACAACGGGCGGCGCGGGCGCGTGCTCACGGGCGCCAACAAGCGGCCCCTGAAGTCGCTGTCCGACATGCTCAAGGGCAAGCAGGGCCGGTTCCGCCAGAACCTGCTCGGCAAGCGCGTCGACTATTCCGGCCGGTCGGTCATCGTGGTCGGCCCGGAGATGAAGCTGCATCAGTGCGGCCTGCCGAAGAAGATGGCGCTGGAGCTGTTCAAGCCGTTCATCTATTCCAGGCTCGACGCCAAGGGGCTGTCCTCCACGGTCAAGCAGTCCAAGAAGCTGGTGGAGAAGGAGAAGCCGGAGGTCTGGGACATCCTGGACGAGGTGATCCGCGAGCATCCGGTCATGCTGAACCGGGCGCCGACGCTTCACCGCCTTGGCATCCAGGCCTTCGAGCCGGTGCTGATCGAGGGCAAGGCGATCCAGCTTCATCCGCTGGTCTGCGCGGCCTTCAACGCCGACTTCGACGGCGACCAGATGGCGGTCCACGTGCCGCTGTCGCTGGAGGCCCAGCTCGAGGCCCGCGTGCTGATGATGTCGACCAACAACATCCTGCACCCGGCCAACGGCACCCCGATCATCGTGCCGTCCCAGGACATCGTCCTCGGGCTCTACTATCTGTCGCACATGCGCCAGAACGAGCCGGGCGAGGGCATGGTCTTCGGCACCATGCGCGAGATCGAGCATGCGCTCAATGCCGGCGCGGTGACGCTGCACTCCAAGATCAAGGCGCGCTATACGGGCGTCGATGCGGACGGCAACGAGTTCACCAAGGTCTACGAGACCTCGCCGGGGCGCATGAAGATCGCGGAGCTGCTGCCGAGGCGGCCCGGCATCGGGATCGACCTCGTCAACCGGTCTTTGACCAAGCGCGAGATCTCCAAGATGATCGACGCCGTCTACCGCCATTGCGGCCAGAAGGAGACGGTCATCTTTTGCGACCAGGTCATGGCGCTCGGCTTCAGCCACGCCTTCAAGGCCGGCATCTCCTTCGGCAAGGACGACATGGTCATTCCCGAGGCCAAGGAGAACCTGGTCGAGGAAACCCGCCAGCTCGTCAAGGACTACGAGCAGCAGTATGTCGACGGCCTGATCACGCAGGGCGAGAAGTACAACAAGGTGGTCGACGCCTGGGCGAAGTGCACCGACAAGGTGGCCGACGAGATGATGGCCAAGATCTCCGCGGTGGAGACGGAGGACGAGACGGGCCGCGAGAAGCCCATCAACTCCATCTACATGATGGCCCATTCCGGCGCCCGCGGCTCCCCGGCCCAGATGAAGCAGCTCTCCGGCATGCGCGGCCTGATGGCGCGTCCGGACGGCTCGATCATCGAGACGCCGATCATCTCCAACTTCAAGGAGGGCCTGTCGGTCCTGGAGTACTTCAACTCCACCCATGGTGCCCGTAAGGGGCTTGCCGACACCGCGCTCAAGACGGCGAACTCGGGCTATCTGACCCGCCGTTTGGTCGATGTCGCGCAGGATTCCATCGTCACCGAGGTCGATTGCGGGACGGAGGCGAGCATCAAGTGCGCCCCGCTCGTCGATGCGGGCGAGGTGGTGGTGTCGCTCGGCCAGCGTGCCCTCGGCCGCACCGCGGCGGAGGATGTCGTCGATCCCACGACCGGCGACGTCATCGTCAAGGCGGGCGAGGAGATGATGGAGGAGCATGTCGAGAAGATCGAGGCTGCGGGGCTCCAGGAGCTGCGCATCCGCTCGGTCCTCACCTGCGACACCAAGTTCGGCGTGTGCGCCAAGTGCTACGGGCGCGATCTCGCCCGCGGCACGCCGGTCAATATCGGCGAGGCGGTCGGCGTCATCGCGGCGCAGTCCATCGGCGAGCCGGGCACCCAGCTCACCATGCGCACCTTCCATATCGGCGGCACGGCGCAGGTTCTGGACCAGTCCTTCGTGGAATCGGCCCAGGACGGCATCGTGGAGCTCAGGAACAAGAACGTGGTGCGCGACTCCTCCGGCAAGCTCGTCGTGATGGGCCGCAACATGACCATCGCCATCGTGGACGACAAGGGCAACGAACGGGCCGTTCACAAGGTGATCTACGGCACCAAGCTCCATATCGACCAGGGCGACAAGGTCAAGCGCGGCACGCGTCTGGCGGAATGGGATCCCTATACCCGTCCGATCCTGACCGAGGTCGCCGGCAAGATCGACTTCGAGGATGTCGTCGACGGCGTGTCGGTGAAGGAGGTTGCCGACGAGGCGACCGGCATCACCAGCCGCGTGGTCATGGACTGGCGCGGTGCCCCGCGCGGCAGCGAACTCAGGCCGGCCATTGTCATCCGCGACAAGGATGGCAACATCGCCAAGCTGCAGCGCGGCGGCGAGGCGCGTTACCTCCTGTCGGTGGATGCCGTCCTGTCGGTGGAGCCCGGCGCGGAGGTCAATCCGGGCGACGTGGTCGCGCGTATCCCGACGGAAAGCGCCAAGACGCGCGACATCACCGGCGGTCTGCCGCGGGTGGCGGAGCTGTTCGAGGCGCGCCGTCCGAAGGATCACGCCATCATCGCCGAAGTCACGGGTCTCGTGGAGTTCGGGCGCGACTACAAGAACAAGCGCCGCATCCGCATCGTTCCCGACGATGGCGGCGATCCGGTCGAGTACCTCATCCCGAAGGGCAAGCATCTGCCCGTTCAGGAGGGTGACCGGATCGAGAAGGGCGAATACCTGATGGACGGCAACCCGGCGCCGCACGACATCCTGGCGATCAAGGGCGTTGAGGAGCTCGCGAGCTATCTCATCAACGAGATCCAGGAGGTCTACCGGCTCCAGGGCGTGACCATCAACGACAAGCACATCGAGGTGATCGTCCGCCAGATGCTGCAGAAGGTCGAGGTCGAGCACCCCGGCGACAGCCTGCTGCTTCAGGGCGAGCAGATCGACCGGATCGAACTCGACGAGATCAACGAGGCGCTCGAGGCGGAAGGCAAGCGGACGGCGACGGCCCATCCGGTGCTGCTCGGCATCACCAAGGCCAGCCTGCAGACCCGCAGCTTCATCTCCGCGGCCTCCTTCCAGGAGACCACGCGCGTCCTCACCGAGGCCGCCGTCTCCGGCAAGGTGGATATGCTGGAGGGCCTGAAGGAGAACGTGATCGTCGGCCGCCTCGTTCCGGCCGGGACGGGCAGGGCGCTGTCCTCCTACAAGCAGGTCTCCGACAAGCGCGACCAGCTCATCCTCGACGAACGCCAGAAGGAGGCCGAGCTGGAAACGGCGGAAGCCGCCCCGGCATTGCCCGACGCGGCATCTTCGGAGACCGCGGAGGAGAATGCCGGAGCCTCGAACGACTAGACCGACGCCCAAGCCGGGCGGTGCCGCCCGGTTGCGGACAGTCCGGGCGAATCGGCCGTCCCGACCCTCAGGTCGGGGCGGCCTTTTCTTATGCGCCGCGAATCTTCCGGTGCGAATCTGCAATTGACCCTCTTGGCATCCCGGCGCGCGGCGCTATATTGGAGCGGCGAGGGGCTTACTGCCCTTGCAGGAGTGTCGTTCAGGCCCTTTCAGCGACCGCTGATCGCTCCGAACCGCGCCAATGCCCGGCAAACGGGGCGCGAGACGGGCGATTTTCCGCTGTGAAGGGGTTGACGGCATATGCGCGCGAAAGTATGTTGCGCGCACTTTCGGCGGCAGGCCGTAGGCAATTGTTTGCTTAAACGCTGCCTGGAAGTAAGCGGCTAAAACGCGGAACACGACCTCTTGGCGTAACGCTCTTGCGGTCCTCTGGTACGTAGCGCTGCGGATCGGGAAGGCCCGATCACGTCGGTGCTTTTGTTTATGCGTAAGGCGGTTGCCACGATGGTGGCTGTCCGACGTGCCGCATAGTGTCATTTGTGGTTTGACGAGCGATAAGGGCCCGAGGGCGCATGCCGACGATCAATCAGCTCATCCGCAAGCCGCGCAAGGCGCCGGTGAAGCGGAACAAAGTCCCGGCGATGGAGGCTTGCCCGCAGAAGCGGGGCGTGTGCACGCGCGTCTATACGACGACGCCGAAGAAGCCGAACTCCGCGCTGCGTAAGGTGGCCAAGATTCGCCTCACGAACGGTTACGAGGTCATCGGATACATCCCGGGCGAGGGCCACAATCTGCAGGAGCACTCTGTGGTCATGATCCGCGGCGGCCGTGTGAAGGACCTGCCGGGTGTGCGCTATCACATCCTGCGCGGCGTGCTCGACACCCAGGGCGTGAATGCCCGCCGTCAGCGCCGTTCGAAATACGGCGCCAAGCGGCCCAAGTAACGGAATATCACTCTGGCGTCCGGCCCCTCGCGGCCGGACGTGGCTTTGAAGAGAAGCTGGTCAAGGATCGACGAAGATGTCACGGCGTCACCGCGCGGAAAAACGCGAGATCAACCCGGATCCGAAGTTCGGGGATCTGGTCCTGTCGAAGTTCATGAATAACCTCATGCGTGACGGCAAGAAGTCGGCCGCGGAGCGGATCATCTATGGCGCCTTCGATCAGATCGAGGCCAAGGCCAAGCAGGACCCGCTGGCTGTGTTCCATCAGGCGCTTGACAATGTCAGCCCCGCGATCGAGGTGCGCTCGCGCCGTGTGGGCGGTGCGACCTATCAGGTGCCGGTCGAAGTGCGCCACGAGCGCCGTCAGGCGCTGGCGATCCGCTGGATCATCACCGCGGCGCGTGGGCGCAACGAGAATACGATGGTCGACCGGCTGTCCGGCGAGCTGCTCGATGCCGCGAACAATCGCGGCACGGCCGTGAAGAAGCGTGAGGACACGCATCGCATGGCCGAGGCCAACCGCGCCTTCTCCCATTATCGCTGGTAAGCCAAGTTTCGGAGAGCCACCATGGCCCGCACGCACAAGATCGAGGATTACCGCAATTTCGGCATCATGGCCCACATCGATGCCGGCAAGACGACGACGACCGAGCGGGTCCTCTTCTACTCCGGAAAGAGCCACAAGATCGGCGAGGTGCACGATGGCGCCGCGACGATGGACTGGATGGAGCAGGAGCAGGAGCGCGGCATCACGATCACGTCCGCTGCCACGACCTGCTTCTGGAAGGACAAGCGGCTGAACATCATCGACACGCCCGGCCATGTCGACTTCACCATCGAGGTGGAGCGCTCGCTGCGTGTGCTCGACGGTGCGGTGGCGCTGCTCGACGCCAATGCCGGCGTTGAGCCGCAGACGGAGACGGTGTGGCGCCAGGCGGATCACTACGAAGTGCCGCGCATGATCTTCGTCAACAAGATGGACAAGCTCGGCGCGGACTTCTTCAACTGCCTCGACATGATCGAGAAGCGCCTCGGCGCGACCCCCATCGTGCTCCAGCTGCCGATCGGCGCGGAGAGCGAGTTCGTGGGTCTCATCGATCTCATCAAGATGCAGGCCATCATCTGGAAGGACGAGACGCTGGGCGCGGAGTTCGAGTATCGCGAGATCCCGGCGGAGCTCCAGGATCAGGCGGTCGAGTATCGCGAGAAGATGATCGAGCGCGCCGTCGAGATCGACGAGGAGGCCATGGAGGCCTACCTGGAGGGTAACGAGCCCGACGAAGCCACGCTGAAGGCGCTGATCCGCAAGGGCACCTGCGACGTGACCTTCTTCCCGATCCTGTGCGGTTCGGCCTTCAAGAACAAGGGCGTTCAGCCGCTGCTGGACGCTGTCGTCGACTTCCTGCCCAGCCCGGTCGACATCGCGTCGATCCGCGGCATCGAGGTGAAGACCGGCGAGCCGACCAAGCGCAAGGCGAGCGACAGCGAGCCGCTGTCCATGCTGGCCTTCAAGATCATGAACGATCCCTTTGTGGGCTCGCTGACCTTCTGCCGCATCTATTCGGGCAAGCTGGAGGCGGGCTCCCAGGTGCTCAACACGGTGAAGGAAAAGCGCGAGCGCATCGGCCGCATGCTGCAGATGCACTCCAATCACCGCGAGGAGATCAAGGAAGCCTATGCCGGCGACATCGTCGCCCTGGCCGGGCTGAAGGACACCACGACCGGCGATACGCTGTGCGATGCCAACCATCCGGTGATCCTGGAGCGCATGGAGTTCCCGGAGCCTGTGATCGAGATCGCGATTGAGCCGAACACCAAGTCGGACCAGGAGAAGATGGCCATGGCCTTGAACCGGCTGGCGCAGGAGGATCCGTCCTTCCGCGTCAAGACGGACGAGGAATCCGGTCAGACCATCATCGCCGGCATGGGCGAGCTCCATCTCGACATTCTGGTCGACCGCATGAAGCGCGAGTTCAAGGTCGAGGCCAAGATCGGCGCGCCGCAGGTGGCCTATCGCGAGACGATCTCGCAGGCCGCCCAGGTGGACTACACCCACAAGAAGCAGACCGGCGGTTCGGGCCAGTTTGCGCGGGTCAAGCTCGAGATCGAGCCGATCGAGCAGGGCGAGGGCTTCCAGTTCGAGTCCAAGATCGTCGGCGGCTCCGTGCCGAAGGAATACGTCCCCGGCGTGGAGAAGGGCATCAAGAGCGTCGTGGAGACGGGCGTTCTGGCCGGCTTCCCGATGCTGGATCTCAAGGCGACCCTGGTCGACGGCGCCTATCACGAGGTGGACTCCAGTGTCATGGCCTTCGAGATCGCGTCGCGCGCGGCGTTCCGCGAGGCCTGCCAGAAGGCTGGCGCGAAGCTGCTGGAACCGGTGATGCGGGTCGAGGTCGTGACGCCCGAGGAGTATATGGGCGACGTGATCGGCGACCTGAACAGCCGCCGCGGGCAGATCCAGGGCACCGAGACGCGTGGCGTCGCCACGGTGATCTCGGCCATGGTGCCGCTCGCCAATATGTTCGGCTACGTGAATAACCTGCGGTCCCTCTCGCAGGGGCGCGCGCAGTACACCATGCAGTTCGACCACTATTCGGATGTCCCGAAGGCGGTCTCGGACGAGGTGATTGCGAAATACGCGTGATTTGTGGGGAGAACGGCATGGGCCGGCGGTGTGGCCTGCTCGCCGGCTGTGGAATAGCGGTTTCCGGATGGAAGCCAAGTAACCTGCTCATGGAGAGTTGAGAATGGCCAAGGCAAAGTTTGAGCGTTCGAAGCCGCATGCGAACATTGGCACGATTGGTCACGTCGATCATGGCAAGACGACGCTGACGGCTGCGATCACGAAGTTTTTCGGCGAGTACCGTGCGTATGACCAGATCGATGCGGCGCCTGAGGAGAAGGCTCGCGGGATCACGATTGCGACGGCGCATGTTGAGTACGAGACGGAGAACCGTCACTACGCGCATGTGGACTGCCCTGGCCATGCCGACTATGTGAAGAACATGATCACGGGCGCGGCGCAGATGGACGGCGCGATCCTGGTTGTTTCGGCGGCCGACGGTCCGATGCCGCAGACGCGCGAGCACATTCTTCTGGCCCGCCAGGTGGGTGTTCCCGCGATCGTGGTCTATCTGAACAAGTGCGACCAGGTGGACGATCCGGAGCTTCTGGAGCTTGTGGAGATGGAAGTGCGCGAGCTTCTGTCGGCCTACGAGTTCCCGGGCGACGACATTCCGATCATCAAGGGCTCCGCTCTGGTGGCGCTCGAGGATGGCGACAAGACGCTGGGCGAGGACTCGATCCGGTCTTTGATGGCGGCGGTCGACGAGTATGTGCCGACGCCGGAGCGTCCGAAGGACCAGCCGTTCCTGATGCCGATCGAGGATGTGTTCTCGATCTCCGGTCGCGGCACGGTCGTGACGGGGCGTATCGAGCGCGGTGTGGTGAAGGTCGGCGAGGAGGTCGAGATCATCGGCATCCGTCCGACGACGAAGACGACGGTGACGGGCGTCGAGATGTTCCGCAAGCTCTTGGACGAGGGCGAGGCCGGCGACAATGTGGGTTGCCTGCTGCGCGGTATCGACCGTGAGGCAGTTGAGCGTGGCCAGGTTCTGGCGAAGCCCGGGTCTGTGACGCCGCACAAGAAGTTCAAGGCGGAAGCCTACATTCTGACGAAGGAGGAGGGCGGTCGCCACACGCCGTTCTTCACGAACTACCGTCCGCAGTTCTACTTCCGCACGACGGATGTGACGGGCGTTGTGACACTGCCGTCTGGCACGGAAATGGTTATGCCTGGCGACAATGTCGAGATGGAAGTGGAACTGATCCAGCCGATCGCGATGGAAGAGAAGCTGCGCTTCGCCATCCGCGAAGGCGGCCGGACCGTCGGTGCCGGCGTCGTCGCCGGGATCGTGGAGTAACCATTTTTGAAACCGGGCGCGTCCTTCCCCGGAAGGGGGCGCCCGCTTCCCGCGGGTTGATATTATGCAAAGGCAAAATATCCGCATTCGGCTCAAAGCGTTCGACCATCGAATTCTCGATACGTCGACGCGGGAGATCGTGAACACGGCCAAGCGCACTGGCGCCCAGGTCCGTGGGCCGGTCCCCCTGCCGACACGGATCGAACGGTTCACCGTGAACCGTTCGCCCCATATCGACAAGAAGTCGCGCGAGCAGTTCGAAATCCGGACGCACAAGCGGCTGTTGGACATCGTCGATCCCACGCCTCAGACGGTCGATGCTTTGATGAAGCTCGATCTGGCAGCGGGTGTCGACGTGGAGATCAAGCTCTGAGCCGGGCGGAAAGGGGCCTTGAACAATGCGTTCAGGTGTCATCGCACAGAAGGTGGGCATGACCAGGGTTTTCACCGATGACGGGCGGAACATCCCCGTTACGGTGCTGAAACTCAACAATTGCCAGGTCGTCGCTCACCGGACGAAGGAAAAAGACGGCTATACCGCGCTGCAGCTCGGCGTGGGCAAGGCCAAGGTCAAGCGCTGCACCAAGGCGTTGCGCGGTCATTTCGCGACCGTCGAGGTGGAGCCGAAGCGCAAGGTGGCCGAGTTCCGGGTGTCGCCGGAGAACCTCATCGATGTGGGCGCGGAGATCACTGCCGACCACTTCGTGGCGGGCCAGTATGTGGATGTCTCCGGCATCTCCATCGGCAAGGGCTTCGCCGGTGCCATCAAGCGGCACAATTTCGGCGGAACGCGTGCCACGCACGGCGTGTCGGCGGTTCACCGCAGCCTCGGCTCGACCGGCCAGTGCCAGGACCCCGGAAAGGTGTTCAAGGGCAAGAAGATGGCCGGGCACATGGGTGCCGAGCGCGTGACGACGCAGAATCTGGAAGTCGTCCAGACCGATATCGAGCGTGGCCTGATCATGGTGCGCGGTGCGGTTCCGGGCTCCAAGGGCGGCTGGGTGTTCCTGCGCGACGCCACGAAGCGCAAGCTTCCCGAGGGCGTTCCGTTCCCGGGCGCGTTCAAGCTGCCGGAAGGCAAGATGGCGGTTGCTCCCGAGATCGCGGCAGCGGCCGAAGGCGAATCCGCAGCGTCCGAGGCCTCCGCCTCCGGCGACAATGCGGCGAACGAGTAAGGGTGGCGTGTGATGAAAACCGACGTCACGACACTTGAGGCGAAGAAGGCCGGCACGGTCGACCTGCCCGAGCACATTTTCGGGCTGGAGCCGCGCAAGGACATTCTTCACCGCATGGTCGTCTGGCAGCTCGCCAAGCGGCGTGCGGGCACGCACAAGGCCAAGACGCGGGCGGAGGTGGCCTATTCGGGCTCCAAGCTGTTCCGCCAGAAGGGCACAGGCCGTGCCCGTCACGGCAGCCGCCGGGTCGGCGTGTTCCGTGGCGGCGGCAAGGCCTTCGGTCCGGTGTCGCGCGATCACGCGATCGAGCTGCCGAAGAAGGTTCGGGCGCTGGCGCTGAAGCACGCGCTGTCGTCCAAGGCAAAGGCCGGCGAGCTGATCGTGGTCGACGCGCTGTCGCTCAAGGCGCCCAAGACCAAGGAGCTTGCCACGGCATTCTCCAAGCTCGGGCTCGACAATGCGCTCGTCGTGGACGGTGCCGAGGTGGAGACGAATTTCCGCCTGGCCGCGCGCAATATCGACCGGGTCGACGTGCTGCCGGTGCAGGGCATCAATGTCTACGACATCCTGCGCCGCGGGAAGCTGGTGCTGACCAAGGCTGCGCTCGAGGCGCTGGAGGAGCGGTTCAAATGAACGAGGAAAAGCTCTACGACGTCATCGTCAGCCCGGTGATCACGGAGAAGTCGACCTATCAGTCCGAGCACAACAAGGTCGTTTTCAACGTGTCGGGCACAGCGACCAAGCCGCAGATCAAGGCGGCCGTGGAGACGCTGTTCGACGTCAAGGTTACCGCGGTCAACACCCTGAACCGCAAGGGCAAGGTGAAGCGGTTCCGCGGGGTTCGCGGGCAGCAGAGCGACGTCAAGAAGGCCGTCGTGACGCTTGAGGACGGCCACGCAATCGACGTGACCACCGGTATTTAGGACGAAAAGCTCTCAAGGGCTGTTGAACAATGGCACTGAAGACTCACAAGCCTATGACCCCAGGCCAGCGCGGTCTCGTTCTCGTGGACCGCACGGGCCTGTGGAAGGGCAAGCCGGTCAAGGCCCTGAGCGAGGGGCTCACCAAGTCCGGCGGGCGCAACAATTATGGCCGGGTGACGGTCTGGCATCGCGGCGGCGGTCACAAGCGGACCTATCGGCGGATCGATTTCAAGCGGCGCAAGTTCGACGTGCCGGCGACTGTGGAGCGTCTGGAGTACGATCCGAACCGCTCCGCCTTCATCGCGCTCATCCGCTATGAGGATGGCGAGCAGGCCTATATCCTGGCGCCGCAGCGGCTGAATGCGGGCGATACGGTGGTCGCCGGCGAGCGCGTCGACGTGAAGCCGGGCAACGCCATGCCGCTGTCTGCCATTCCGGTCGGCACCATCGTCCACAATGTGGAGATGAAGGCGGGCAAGGGCGGCCAGATCGCCCGTGCGGCGGGTGCCTATGTGCAGCTCGTCGGCCGCGACCAGGGCTATGCGCTCCTGAGGCTGCGCTCCGGCGAGACCCGGATGGTGCGCGCCGACTGCATGGCCACGGTCGGAGCGGTGTCCAACCCCGACCACGGCAACCAGACGAAGGGCAAGGCGGGGCGTTCGCGCTGGCTTGGCCGCCGTCCGGTGGTTCGCGGCGTGGTGATGAACCCGGTCGATCATCCGCATGGCGGCGGCGAGGGCCGCACCTCGGGTGGCCGGCATCCGGTGACGCCTTGGGGCCAGCCCACCAAGGGCAAGCGCACCCGGAAGAACAAGGCGTCGCAGAAGTACATTGTGCGCAGCCGCCATCAGCGCAAGAAGTAAGGATCCAGGCTCGTGACACGTTCTGTTTGGAAAGGCCCGTTTGTCGACGGCTACCTCCTCAAGAAGGCCGAGGGGGCACGCCAGTCGGGGCGCAATCACGCGATCAAGACGTGGAGCCGGCGGTCGACGATCGTACCGCAGTTCGTCGGGCTCACCTTCGCCGTTCACAACGGGCACAAGCATGTCCCCGTTCTGGTCAGCGAGGAGATGGTCGGACACAAATTCGGCGAGTTCGCGCCGACGCGGACCTATCACGGCCACGCGGCGGACAAGAAGGCGAAGAGGAAGTAAGCGATGGGCAAGCGGTCCAGAGAGCGGACACTGGCCGACAACGAGGCGCGCGCGATGACGCGGATGCTCCGTGTCTCGCCGCAGAAGCTGAACGTCGTGGCGGCGATGATCCGGGGCAAGAAGGTCGAGCGCGCACTGGCGGATCTCGCCTTCTCGCGCAAGCGGATTGCCGCGGAGGTCAAGAAGACCCTGCAGTCGGCGGTGGCCAACGCGGAAAACAACCATTCGCTCGATGTCGACGCGCTGGTCGTGTCGGAGGCGTTCGTGGGCAAGAACCTGGTGCTGAAGCGCTGGCGTCCCCGGGCCCGCGGTCGTGTCGGCCGGATCGAGAAGCCGTTCAGCCAGCTCACCATCGTGGTGCGCGAAGTCGAGGAGGCCGCCTGATGGGACAGAAGATCAATCCGACGGGCCTGCGCCTGGGGGTCAACCGGACCTGGGATTCCCGCTGGTATGCCGAGGGCGACGAGTATGGCTCGCTGCTGCACGAGGATGTCCGTATCCGGTCGTACCTCAAGAAGCAGCTCCGCCAGGCCGGCGTCTCCAAAATCGTCATCGAGCGTCCGCACAAGAAGTGCCGCGTGACGATCCACACGGCGCGCCCCGGCGTGGTGATCGGCAAGAAGGGCGCCGATATCGAGCGCCTGCGCCGCAAGATCGCCCAGATGACGGGTTCCGAGGTGCATCTCAACATCGTCGAGGTGCGCAAGCCGGAGATGGATGCCCAGCTCGTGGCGGAGAACGTGGCCCAGCAGCTTGAGCGCCGCGTGGCGTTCCGCCGGGCGATGAAGCGGGCGGTGCAGTCCGCGGTCCGCCTCGGCGCGCAGGGCATCCGGATCAATGCCGGCGGCCGGCTGGGCGGCGCGGAGATCGCGCGCTCGGAGTGGTATCGCGAGGGCCGGGTGCCGCTGCACACGCTGCGCGCCGATGTCGATTACGGCGTGGCCACCGCGCATACCGCCTATGGCACGATCGGCGTCAAGGTGTGGATCTTCAAGGGCGAGATCCTCGAGCACGATCCGATGGCGGCCGAGCGGCGCAATTCGGAACTCCAGGAAGGCCTTCGCAATCCGCGGCGCGACGCGCCGGCCGGTGCGTGAGGTCGAGACGAAGCGATACTTTGAGGACCTGAAGCAATGCTGCAGCCGAAACGGACAAAATACCGCAAGCAGCACAAGGGCCGTATTCACGGCGCGGCAAAGGGCGGTACCGATCTGAATTTCGGCGCCTATGGCCTCAAGGCCATGGAGCCGGAGCGGGTGACCGCGCGCCAGATCGAGGCTGCGCGCCGCGCCATGACGCGCCATATGAAGCGTGCGGGCCGTGTGTGGATCCGCATCTTCCCGGACGTGCCGGTGTCGAAGAAGCCGACCGAGGTGCGCATGGGCAAGGGCAAGGGCGCGCCGGAGTTCTGGGCCGCCAAGGTCAAGCCGGGCCGGGTGATGTTCGAGATCGACGGCGTTCCGCGCGATATCGCGGAGGAGGCGCTGCGTCTGGCATCCGCCAAGCTTCCGCTGAGGACGCGCTTCATCGCCCGCTACGGCGACTGACGCGAACGATTGGGACAGGGACGCTTCAAGAGCGTTTTTGAGAGAGTTGACAGGGACGATCGCCATGAAGGCCAGCGACGTTAAGACCATGAGCGACGATCAGCTCAGCGACGAGCTGATCAAGCTGAAGAAGGAGCAGTTCAATCTGCGCTTTCAGAAAGCGATCGGTCAGATTGAGAACACTGCGCGTATCCGGCAGATCCGCCGCACCATTGCCCGTATCAAGACGGCGCAGGGCGAGCGGGCCAAGACCGGCGCGACGGGCTGATATTCGGAGGCTTTGAGCAATGCCCAAACGCATTCTGCAGGGCGTGGTCGTGAGCGACAAGAACGACAAGACCGTCGTGGTCCAGGTCGAGCGCCGCTTTACACACCCTCTTCTGAAGAAGACCGTGCGCCGGCGGAAGAAGTTCCACGCGCATGACGAGGCGAACGCCGCGAAGGTCGGCGACATCGTGCGCATCCAGGAATGCCGGCCGATGTCGAGACAGAAGCGCTGGGCACTCATTGCCGAGGCGGCTGACGACCAGGCCTGAACGGCCGGGTATTCGAGGATTTGAGAAAGACGCGCCCCACGCAAGTCGGGCCGCTCGAAGCAAGACGGGTAATGCCATGATTCAGATGCAGACCAATCTGGATGTCGCCGACAATTCCGGCGCGCGACGCGTCCAGTGCATCAAGGTTCTGGGTGGCTCGAAGCGGAAATATGCCGCTGTGGGCGACATCATCGTGGTCTCCGTGAAGGAGGCCATCCCCCGGGGGCGCGTCAAGAAGGGCAATGTGATGAAGGCGGTCGTCGTCCGCACGGCCAAGGACATCCGCCGCCCGGACGGCTCGGTCATCCGGTTCGACCGCAACGCCGCCGTTCTGGTCAACAACCAGGGCGAGCCGGTCGGCACGCGTATCTTCGGCCCCGTGCCGCGCGAGCTTCGGGCGAAGAACCACATGAAGATCATTTCGCTGGCGCCGGAGGTGCTCTAATGGCGGCTAGGATCAAGAAGGGCGACCATGTGATCGTGGTGGCCGGCAAGGACAAGGGCAAGCACGGCGAGGTCCTGAAGGTATTGCCGAAGGACGAGCGTGCGCTCGTACAGGGTGTGAATGTCGCGCGGCGGCATCAGCGCCAGACGGCGAACCAGGAAGGCGGCATCGTGGCCAAGGAGATGCCGATCCACCTTTCGAACCTGGCTCTTGAGGACCCCAAGGACGGCAAGCCGAGCCGGGTCGGATACAAGATCCTCAATGATGGGCGCAAGGTGCGGTTCGCACGGCGCTCCGGGGAGGTCATCGATGGCTGATACCTATACTCCGCGGCTGCAGAAGCTGTACCAGGACACGATCCGCGCGCAGCTCACCGAGACGTTCGGCTACAAGAACGTCATGGAGGTTCCGCGGCTCGACAAGATCGTGCTCAACATGGGCGTGGGCGAGGCGGTCGGCGATTCCAAGCTGGTCAACTCCGCGGCCGCCGACATGGCGCTGATCGCGGGCCAGAAGCCCGTCATCACCAAGGCGCGCAAGTCGATCGCGACGTTCAAGCTGCGCGAGGGCATGCCGGTCGGCGTCAAGGTGACGATCCGGCGCAACCGCATGTACGAGTTCCTGGACCGTCTTGTCACGGTGGCGCTGCCGCGCGTGCGCGACTTCCGGGGCCTGCCGGCGACCAGCTTCGACGGCAACGGCAACTATGCGATGGGCATCAAGGAGCACATCGTGTTCCCGGAGATCGACTACGACAAGGCAGACCGGATCTGGGGCCTCGACGTCATCGTGTGCACGACCGCGCGCACCGATGAGGAGGCCAAGGCGCTGCTCGACGGTTTCAATTTCCCGTTCCGCCAGCGCTCCCAGCGCCAGGCGGCCTGAACGGGCCGGCCAGGACTGGCGCGAGACAGGAAGTCAGAGGACGACGATGGCTAAGAAGAGCTCGATCGAGACGAACAACAAGCGCAGGAAGCTTGCCAAGGCCTATGCCGGCAAGCGCGCCCGCCTGAAGGAGATCGCGCGCGACCGCTCGCTCCCGATGGAAGAGCGGTTTGCCGCACAGCTGAAGCTGTCCGAGCTGCCGCGCAATTCGGCGCCCAGCCGGATCCGCAACCGGTGCGAGGTTTCCGGACGCCCGCGCGCCTTCTATCGCAAGCTGAAGATGTCGCGTATCGCGCTCAGGGAATACGCCTTGAACGGCGCCGTTCCCGGCATGGTCAAGTCGAGCTGGTAAGAGCGGACTTTTAGGAGACGAGGCAGATGAGTGTTCAGGATCCGCTCGGCGATATGCTGACCCGCATCCGCAATGCACAGATGCGGCGCAAGACCAAGGTTACGACCCCGGCGTCGAAGCTGCGCCGGCGCGTGCTGGATGTGCTTCAGAGCGAAGGGTTCATCCGCGGCTATGCCGAGGTCGAGTACGAGGACGGCAAGTCGGAATTCGAGATCGAGCTGAAATATTTCGATGGCGAGCCCGTCATCCATCAGATTCAGCGGGTCTCCACGCCGGGCCGGCGCGTCTACACCGCAGTCGACACGATGCCGATCGTTTACAACGGCCTCGGGGTCTCGATCCTGTCGACGTCGAAGGGCGTGATGTCGGATTCCGACGCGCGCGACCAGAATGTCGGCGGCGAGGTTCTGTGCACGGTGTTCTGATGCGCTCCGGCGCATGATGTGAGAGTGACGAATTTGCCGCGGGCGCGGCCGGACAGCCGGCCTCGACCCCGCGAGAGCCAAGGACAGGGAAGTTGAGCGATGTCGCGCACCGGTAAGAAACCCGTCGCCGTGCCGCAGGGCGTTTCGGTCACGGTCGATGGTCAGGCGGTATCCGTGAAGGGCCCCAAGGGCGAGCTCTCCGCGGTGCTCGTCGAAGAGGTGATCGCCAAGTTCGAGGATGGCGAGATCAGGATCGATCCGCGCGATCAGTCCAAGCGCGCGCGCTCCATGTGGGGCATGTCGCGCACGATCGTCTCCAATCTGGTGGAGGGCGTCGCCGACGGGTTCACGCGCAAGCTGGAGATCAGCGGCGTCGGCTACCGCGCGGCGGTGCAGGGCGAGGAGCTCCAGCTCCAGCTCGGCTTCAGCCACGATGTGCGCTATCCGATCCCGGAGGGCATCACCATCCAGACGCCGAAGCCGACCGAGGTCGTGATCTCCGGCATCGACAAGCAGCGTGTCGGCCAGGTCGCCGCGGAGATCCGCGGTTTCCGCCCGCCGGAGCCCTATAAGGGCAAGGGCGTGAAATATGCCGACGAATACATCTTCCGCAAGGAAGGCAAGAAGAAGTAACGGAGCGAGAGACCCATGTCTGCCAAGCTGTCGCCAAAGGAGCGTCGCCAGGGCCGTGTCCGCAGGGCGTTGCGTTTGCGCGCTCAGGGACGCCCGCGTCTGTCGGTTCACCGCTCCCACAAGAATATCTATGCTCAGGTCATCGATGATGATAAGGGCGTAACGCTTGCCGCCGCCTCGAGTCTCGACCCCGATCTCCGGGGCAAGCTGAAGACCGGCGGCGACACCAATGCGGGAAGCGAGGTCGGCAAGCTGATTGCCGAGCGCGCCAAGAAGGCCGGCGTCTCCGACGTCGTGTTCGACCGCGGCGGTTACATCTATCACGGTCGGGTGAAGGCCCTGGCCGACGCCGCGCGCGAGGGCGGCCTCAACTTCTGACGGATGAGTGAACGGGCACGAAGCGCCATGAGAGAACGAGACGAACGCGACAGCGAATTTGTGGACAAGCTGGTCCACATCAACCGCGTGGCCAAGGTGGTCAAGGGCGGCCGGCGGTTCGGCTTTGCCGCGCTGGTCGTCGTGGGCGACCAGAAGGGCCGTGTCGGTTTCGGCCATGGCAAGGCGCGCGAGGTGCCGGAAGCCATCCGCAAGGCGACCGAGACGGCGAAGCGCAACATGCTGCGCGTGCCGCTGCGCGAGGGCCGCACGCTCCATCACGACGTGGTCGGCCATCACGGCGCGGGCCGCGTGGTGCTGCGCGCGGCGCCGGCCGGTACCGGCATCATCGCCGGCGGCCCGATGCGTGCCGTCTTCGAGACGCTGGGTGTGCAGGACGTTGTGGCCAAGTCTGTCGGGACCTCCAATCCCTACAACATGGTTCGCGCGACCTTCGAGGCGCTCAAGGGCGAGATGAGCCCGCGCCAGGTTGCGTCCCGCCGCGGCAAGAAGGTCAGCGATATCGTTGCGCGCCGCCGCGACGCGACCGCGGTCGCCGCGACGGAGTGAAGCGCGCAAACGGACCGCATGGGATTGCGGGCGCTGGACAGGGATGATGAACCATGGCTAAGGCGACAAAGAACAAGACCATTACGGTGGAGCAGACCGGCAGCCCGATCGGCTTCGCCAAGGACCGTCGCGCCACTCTGATCGGTCTCGGTCTGAACAAGATGCGGCGCCGCAGCACACTTCCGGACACGCCGGAAGTGCGCGGCATGATCCGCAAGGTCAACCATCTCGTGCGCGTCGTCGAGGACGCGTGAGAACAGGCGAATCGGGGCCGGAGGCACCAATGAGGCTCAACGAACTTACCGATAATCCCGGGGCCCGGCACCGGACCAAGCGTGTCGGCCGCGGCATCGGGTCCGGGCTCGGCAAGACGTCCGGCAGCGGCCAGAAGGGTCAGAAGGCGCGCTCGGGCGTCGCCGTCGACACCTTCGAGGGCGGCCAGATGCCGATCTACCGCCGCCTGCCGAAGCGCGGTTTCACCAACATCTTCGCCAAGGACTACAACGAGATCAATCTCGGCCGGGTCCAGAAGGCGATCGATGCCAAGAAGCTCGACGCGAAGAAGCCGGTCAATGCAGAGGCTCTGCTCCAGGCCGGCGTCATCCGCCGCCTGAAGGACGGTGTGCGCCTGCTCGGCAAGGGCGAACTCTCCACCAAGGTGACCTTCGAGGTCGACCATGCGTCCAAGAGCGCGATTGCCGCAGTGGAGAAGGCCGGCGGCAAGGTCGAGATCAAGGCCCCGGCGAAGGCGGCCAAGGCGGAAGACGACGGGGCGTCGGCCTGACGTGATCGTTCGGGCGGCGTCCGGTACGCCGCCCGCTTTCCTGTGAAGGTCCAAAGAGCGTAGAGCCCCAGAGGCGTCAGATGGCTTCAGCAGCAGAACAGCTTGCCGCGAATATCAATCTCGCCGCCTTTGCCAAGGCGGAGGATCTGAAGAAGCGAATCTGGTTCACGCTGGGCGCGCTGCTGATCTACAGGCTCGGGACCTATATCCCCATTCCAGGCATCGATCCGGTCGAGCTCGGGCGTCTCGTCCAGCAGCAGTCGACCGGCATTCTCGGCTGGATCAACGGTCTCGCCGGCGGCGCGCTCGGCCGCATGGCGATCTTCGCCCTCAACATCATGCCGTACATCACGGCATCGATCATCGTGCAGCTCATGACGACGGTGTCGCCGCATCTCGAGCAGCTCAAGAAAGAGGGCGAGCAAGGCCGCAAGCAGATCAACCAGTATACGCGCTACGGCACGGTGATCCTGGCGGCGCTGCAGGCCTACGGCATCGCGGTGGGGCTGGAGGGCTCCGGAACGGTGGTCATCGAGCCGGGCATGTTCTTCAGGGCGACGACCGTCATCACGCTGACCGGTGGAACGATATTCCTGATGTGGCTCGGCGAGCAGATCACCGCGCGCGGTATCGGCAACGGCATCTCGCTCATCATCTTCTCCGGCATCGTCGCACAGCTTCCAAGCGCGCTCGCCAGCACGCTCGAGCTCGGCCGCCAGGGCGTTCTGTCGACCTATATCATCATCGGCGTCATCGTGATGGCCATCGCCGTGATCGCGTTCATCGTGTTCATGGAGCGCGCCCAGCGCCGGCTGATCGTGCAGTATCCCAAGCGCCAGATGGGCAACAAGGTGTTCCAGGGCGACACCTCGCACCTGCCGCTGAAGCTCAACACGGCCGGCGTCATTCCGCCGATCTTCGCCTCCTCGCTTCTGCTGCTGCCGATCACGGTGGCCAATTTCTCCGCGGGCCAGGGGCCGGAATGGCTGACCGATATCACCGCGCTGCTCGGCCCGGGACAGCCGCTGTTCCTGACCTTCTACGTGGCGCTGATCCTGTTCTTCGCCTTCTTCTACACCGCCATCGTCTTCAATCCGCAGGACACTGCGGACAATCTGAAGCGCTATGGCGGGTTCATTCCGGGGATCCGTCCGGGTGAGCGGACGGCGCAGTATATCGATTACGTGCTCACCCGGATCACCGTCGTCGGTGCGCTCTATCTGGCCCTGGTCTGCCTGTTGCCGGAGATCCTGCGCACCCAGGTCGCGGTTCCCTTCTACTTCGGTGGCACGTCGCTCCTTATCGTGGTCTCCGTGACGATGGACACGGTCGCCCAGATCCAGAGCCATCTGCTCGCGCACCAGTATGAGGGGCTTGTGAAGAAAGCCAAACTGAGAGGGGCGCGGCGATGAATCTCATCCTTCTAGGACCTCCGGGCGCGGGCAAGGGCACCCAGGCGAAACGGCTGGAGGAGCGCTTCGGCGCCAAGCAGCTTTCGACCGGCGACCTTCTGCGCGCCGCGATCGCGGAAGGCTCCGAGCTCGGCCGGAAGGTCGAGGGCATCATGGCGCGCGGCGAGCTCGTCCCCGACGATATCGTTGTCGACCTGATCGCCGAGCGCATCTCCTCGCCGGAATGCGCCAAGGGGTTCATTCTCGATGGCTTCCCGCGCAATGTCTCCCAGGCCGACGCGCTCGACCGCATGCTTGGCCAGAAGGGCGCCAAGCTCCATGCGGTGATCGAGCTCGGCGTCGACGACGAGATCCTGGTGAGCCGGATCGAGAAACGCGCCTCCGAGATGGAAGGCGCGGTGCGCGCCGACGACAATGTCGATGCGCTGAGGAAGCGTTTGAAGGTCTACCATGAGCAGACCGCTCCTTTGATCGCCTATTATGGCGAGAAGGGAATCTTGAAGACTGTCGACGGGATGGCGGATATCGACGCCGTGTCCCGCCAGATCGAGGAGGTGTTGGAAACGGCGGCCTGATCCACGGAATACCAAACGCATGGTTGACGAAACGCTTGACTCGTCATACATAGCGCATTCCGTGGTCGATCGTGATGGCTGGCTTCTGGAGAGTCCGCGTGCCGGGCTTCCGTGAAGGACCAGCCATGTGCCATTGAGGCAATCCGTCCAACGAACAACGAAGATGGGCCGTGGCCGGTAATCGCCGCGGTGACGTGCAGGAGAACGCGACGTGGCTCGTATTGCAGGCGTCAACATTCCGACGGACAAGCGCGTGGAGATCGCGCTGACCTATATTCACGGCATTGGCCGGCAGAAGGCGAGGGATATCTGCAAGACTGCGGGCGTGCCCTCCGAGCGCCGGGTGAACCAGATGTCGGACGGGGAGCTTTCGCTGGTCCGCGAGACGATCGACAAGGACTACGTGGTCGAGGGCGACCTGCGCCGCGAGGTGGCGATGAACATCAAGCGCCTCATGGATCTCGGCTGCTACAGGGGGCTGCGCCATCGTCGCGGCCTGCCGGTGCACGGCCAGCGGACCCACACCAATGCGCGTACGCGCAAGGGCCCGGCGAAGCCGATCGCCGGCAAGAAGAAATAACCGGATCGAAGCGAGCTGACCCATGGCCAAAGACAAGACCCGCCTGCGCCGCAAGGAACGCAAGAATATCACCTCCGGCGTCGCGCATGTTGCAGCGTCGTTCAACAACACCATGATCACCATCACCGATGTGCAGGGCAATGCCATTTCGTGGGCGTCGGCCGGCAAGATGGGCTTCAAGGGTTCGCGCAAGTCCACGCCCTATGCCGCTCAGGTGGCGGCGGAAGAGGCCGGCAAGCGGGCCCAGGAGCATGGCATGAAGACGCTCGAGGTCGAGGTCAAGGGACCGGGCTCGGGACGCGAATCGGCACTCAGGGCGCTGCAGTCCATCGGCCTGCAGATCACCGCGATCCGCGACATTACGCCGATCCCGCACAACGGTTGCCGCCCGCCCAAGCGGCGCAGGGTCTGACCCGTTGTCCTGTCCGGCGCGTCCTGGGCTCCAGCGAAGGGCGCACCGGCATAAGAGACGTCGCGAATGGCCGGCCGCATTTCTTGCGGGCCGGTCGTTTGGGAACTAGCGAACGAGGGTTCGAAACGTGATTCACAAGAACTGGCAGGATCTGATCAAGCCGAACAAGCTCGATATCACGCCAGGGCGCGATCCCAAGCGGGTCGCCGTGGTGGTGGCCGAGCCGCTCGAGCGTGGCTTCGGTCTCACCCTTGGCAATGCGCTGAGGCGGGTGCTCCTGTCGTCGCTGCAGGGCGCGGCCGTCACCTCGGTGCAGATCGACGGCGTTCTCCACGAGTTCTCCTCGATTGCCGGCGTGCGCGAGGACGTGACCGACATCGTCCTCAACATCAAGGAAATCGCGCTTGCCATGCATGCGGAGGGCCCCAAGCGCCTGCTCCTGAAGAAGGAGGGGCCGGGCGTGGTCACCGCCGGCGACATCGAGGAGATCGCCGATGTGGAGATTCTCAATCCCGAGCATGTGATCTGCACGCTCGACGAGGATGCCGAGATCCGCATGGAGTTCACCGTCGACACCGGCAAGGGCTATGTCGCCGCCGACCGCAACCGGCCGGAGGACGCGCCCATCGGTCTCATCCCGGTGGACAGCCTCTACAGCCCCGTCAAGCGGGTCTCCTACCGGGTGGAGAACACCCGCGAGGGCCAGATCCTCGACTATGACAAGCTCACCATGACGGTGGAGACGGACGGGTCCGTCAAGCCGGACGACGCAGTGGCCTATGCCGCGCGCATCCTGCAGGACCAGCTCCAGATCTTCATCAATTTCGAGGAGCCGACCAAGGTCGTCGAGGAGGACAAGCAGGCCGCCGAGCTGCCGTTCAACGCCGCGCTCCTGAAGAAGGTGGACGAGCTGGAGCTGTCGGTGCGTTCGGCCAACTGCCTGAAGAACGACAATATCGTCTATATCGGCGATCTCATTCAGAAGACCGAGGCGGAGATGCTGCGCACGCCGAATTTCGGCCGCAAGTCGCTGAACGAGATCAAGGAGGTGCTGGCGCAGATGGGCCTGCATCTCGGCATGGAGGTTCCGAACTGGCCGCCCGAGAATATCGAGGAGCTGGCCAAGAAGTACGAGAACCAGTACTGAACAACGTTTGACCGGCCGGCGGGGCCTCGCCCCGACCGGTCCGCCGATCCCGTAAGGAGCGAGTGATGCGACATCACAATCGGGGGCGCAAGCTCAACCGGACCGCCAGCCACCGCAAGGCCATGTTCGCCAATATGGCTGCGGCCCTCATCAAGCACGAGCAGATCGTCACGACGCTGCCCAAGGCCAAGGAGCTTCGCCCCATCGTGGAGAAGCTGATCACGCTCAGCAAGCGTGGCGACCTGCATGCGCGCCGCCAGGCGATCTCCCAGATCCGCGATGTCGCCATGGTCTCCAAGCTGTTCGAGACGCTGGGGCCCCGCTATCAGGACCGCAAGGGCGGTTATACCCGCGTGCTCAAGGCCGGTTTTCGCCACGGCGATTCCGCGCCGATGGCCGTGATCGAGTTTGTCGACCGCGATCCGTCGGCCCGGGGCCAGGATTCCGGTCCCGTCGAGGTCGCCGAGGAGAGTGTCGAGGCGGCCGCCTGACGTGTCCACGATACCTTCTGGAGTTCGAGCGGGCCCTTCGGGGCCCGTTTTCGTATGTGCAGGGTAATGCCCGGCGAATATCGGGAAAGTCCAATGGAGATCCGGCCGGAACGCTCTGGGGACGTCGAGGCGATCCGGGAGATCGCGAGGGTCGCGTTCAGGGACCATCCCCATAGCCGCCAGACCGAAGCGGCGATCATTGACGGTTTGAGGCGGGCGAATGCGTTGAGCGTTTCGCTGGTGGCCGTTCGCGATGGCACCGTTGTCGGCCATGTCGCCTTCTCGCCCGTGACAATCGATGGCGAGGGGAACGGCTGGTACGGGCTTGGCCCGGTTTGCGTCCTGCCCGAGCTCCAGCGGCAGGGGATCGGCCAGGCGCTTATCCGCGAAGGCCTGGCGTGTCTCAGGCGGATGAACGCCCGGGGGTGCGTGCTGGTGGGCGATCCGGATTACTACGGACGCTTCGGCTTCATTAGCGATCCGGCGCTGCGCTGTGGCGACGTTCCCGCTGAGTATCTCCAACGACTGGTCCTTGGCCGGACGGTGCCGAGGGGAGAGGTCCGGTTCCATCCGGCATTCGACGCCGCGTGAACAGGCGCGGGCGGTTCCGGATGGAAGGCGGGTGTCACGCCGCCCGTGACACCCAGCGACGCCAGCCGGTCTATCCAGCCGCCGTCAGCGTGCGTTTCACCGTCACCGTCGCAATGTCGCCATAGCCGTTGAACCGTGTCGCGCTCGCTGCGCCATAGGCGCCGATGAGCCCGAACTCGACATAATCGTTCTCGCAGATGTCCTCCGGCAGCTCGATGAGGCCGGGCAGGCGGTCGATCGGGTCGCAGGTCGGCCCGTAGACCGTGAAGCCGCACATGGCGCCCGCGCGCGTGCTGCCGTCATGGCCGAGGACGCGCATGGGCGGCAGGAGGCGGGGGCACTGGCTGAACTCCATCAGCGCGCCATAGACCCCGTCATTGAGATAGACCTCCCGGCTGTCCGGCTTGACGAGCTTCACGCGGGCGAGCAGCGAGACCGCATCGGCGACGAGCGCGCGGCCCGGCTCGCATTCCAGATGCGGGGCCTGTCCGCCGAAGGCCTCCGCCACCATATCGGCAATGGTCGCGCAATAGGCGGTGAGCGGCGGCACGGCCATGGCGGTGTAGCCGGCGGGGAAGCCGCCGCCGACATTGAGCGTGGCGATCTCCACATCGGCCCTGCGCGCGATTTCCGCGGCAACGGCGATATGCTCGCCATAGGCCTCCGGATTGATGCACTGGGAGCCGGGGTGGAAGGTGAGGACCGGCCGGAAGCCGAGTGCCGCGGCCTCGGCAAGCAGCACCTGGGCCTCCTCCGGCGGCGCGCCGAACTTGGAGGAGAAATCCTGAAGCGCGCCCTGGTTGGTGGCGAGCCGGAAGCGCACGGCGATCTCCACATCGCGGTCGCCGGCGGCGATCCGGGCCACCTTGGCGAGCTCGCGGCCATGGTCGACGGAGAAGCGGCGCACGCCGAAATCGCGATAGGCGGAGGCGATCTCGGCATCCGACTTGATCGGATTGTGGTAGTTGAGGCGGGCGCCCGGCACGAGGCGGCGGACGAGCGCCATCTCGGCGGTGGAGGCGACATCGAACAGCGTGAGTCCGGCCTCCGCCATGATCGCGATCACCCGCTCGTCGGGATTGGCCTTGACCGCATAGCTGACATCGCCGGGAAAGGATGCGATGAAGGTCTCGACCGTATTGGCGAGCACGGCGGGTGCGAAGCAGAAGAGCGGCCGGTCGGGGCCGAGCCGGGCTGCGACCTCCGCGGCGTCCGCGAAGACGGCCTGCGGTCCGGGGGCGGGCAGGTGGCCTGCATCGCCCGAAGACCGGCAGGTCATGGCCTGAGAAGCTGTCGTGTGATGCATGTCTTCCACCCTCGATCCGTCCCTGGCTGAGCCGTCGCGGGACGATGCCCGCAATCAGGGGCGACAGAAAGACGCTGAAATAGCACAAATCGATGTGATATCCATCACATTGACGATAACCGCGGCAAAATGACGATGGTGATTACAGACAAGGACGAGGAACTCATCAGCCTGCTCAAGAGCAATGCGCGCGAGCCGGTCTCCAGCCTGGCGCGCAAGATGGGGGTATCGCGGTCCACTGTCCAGGATCGTTTGCGCAGGCTTGAGGAGAGGGGCATCATCGCGGGCTATGCCCTGAAGATCGGGGCCGGGTTCGAGATGTCCGGCCTGCGCGCCTTCGTGACGATCTCCGCCGAGCCCGGACGCGCCGTCGAGGTCGCCCAGCGGCTCGGCCGCTTCGTGCAGGTCGAATCGATCCACACGGTCAGCGGCAAGTTCGACATGGTCGCCCTGGTGCGCACGCGCTCGGCGGAGGACATGGACCGCGTGCTCGACGATATCGGCCTCATTGCCGGCGTTACGCGGACAGAATCGGCTGTTATCCTGTCCACCAAGCTCGACAGGCGCGTTGCGGGCGACGGGCTGGCCGGCGTTGCAAGCGCCTGATGGCCGGCATGTCGTCGATGTCCGCGCTGTTCCCGCCATTCCGCCCCGAGGAGGTGTTATGAGGCTCGTGCCCCTGACCGTCATTGCGGCCGCCTGTGTCCTGTCCCTTGCCGCCCTGTTGCCGGCGGCGGCGCAGACACGCGCGGTGCCGGATAATCAGGCCGAAATCCAGCTGTCCTTTGCGCCCGTGGTCGAGCGCACGGCGCCGGCGGTGGTGAACGTCTATACCAAGCGGGTCGTCCGCCGGAAGGCGCACCCCTTCTTCGACGACCCCTTCTTCAACCGCTTCTTCGGCGACGGCTTCTTCGGCCTGCCGCGCGAGCGGGTCGCGCGCTCCCTGGGCTCCGGTGTGCTGGTGTCGAAGGACGGGCTCGTGGTGACCAACAACCACGTGGTCGGCGGGCGAGACACGGAGATCCTCGTGGTGCTGAACGACCGGCGCGAGTTCGAGGCGAAGGTGCTGCTCACCGACGAGCGCACCGACCTTGCCGTGCTCAAGCTCGACACCGACGGCGAGGCGCTGCCGCATGTCACCTTCGGCGATTCCGACACGCTCGCCGTGGGCGATCTTGTGCTCGCCATCGGCAATCCTTTCGGCGTCGGGCAGACGGTGACGAGCGGCATCGTCTCCGCGCTCGCGCGCACCGCCCGCGGCATCAGCGACTACCAGTTCTTCATCCAGACGGACGCGGCGATCAATCCGGGCAATTCGGGCGGCGCGCTGGTCGACATGAAGGGCCGGCTCGTCGGCATCAACACCGCGATCTATTCGCGCTCGGGCGGGTCCAACGGCATCGGCTTCGCGATCCCGGCCAATATGGTGCGGGTCATCGTGGAGTCCGCCAGGAGCGGCGGCGATGTGGTGCGCCCGTGGCTCGGCGCGGAGCTTCAGCCGGTCACGCAGGACATCGCCGATTCGCTCGGCCTCGACCGGCCGCTCGGCGCGCTCGTGCGCAGCCTGCACGAGGACAGCCCGCTCGTCGCGGCGGGCCTGAAGCGCGGCGATGTCGTGCTGGCGCTGGACGGACGCGAGATCGATGGGCCGAAGGAACTGACCTTCCGGTTCGCGACCAAATCCGTCGGCGGCACGGCGGAGCTGTCCTACTGGCGCGGCGGCGAGAGGTACGAGGCGGAGATCGCGCTCATCAGCCCGCCGGAGAGCACGCCGCGCAAGGAAACGACGATCCGCGGACGCACCCCTTCTCCGGCCTGGTCGTCGCCAATCTCTCGCCGGCGCTCGCCGACGAGCTGCGGCTCTCTTCGGATTCGGAAGGGGTCGCGGTGATCGATATCGCCGGCGGGCCCGCCCGGCGCGTGGGTTTCAAGAAGGGCGACATCGTACTGGAGATCAACGACCGCAAGATCGAGCGCGTGGACGACATGCTGGCTGCCGTCGACGAGGACGCCCGGCGGTGGCAATTCTCCATCAGGCGCAAGGGCCGCGTGATCAAGACCACGATCGGCGGCTGACGGGACGGACAGGCAATGAGCACTCTTTTCGAGGCGGCGGGGCTTGAGGCGGGTGCGCCGCGCCCGCTCGCCGACAGGCTGCGCCCGGAGACGCTCGGCGACGTCGTGGGGCAGGACCATCTGGTGGGCCCCGACGGCACGCTGACGCGGATGCTGCGCTCCGGCCGGCTCGGCTCCATCGTGCTGTGGGGACCGCCCGGCACGGGCAAGACGACCATCGCCCGGCTGCTCGCTCGCGACGCCGATCTCGTCTTTGTCCAGATGTCGGCGATCTTCTCCGGCGTCCAGGACCTGAAGAAGGTGTTCGAGGCGGCCCGGGCGCGCCGCGAGCAGGGGCAGGGCACGCTGCTGTTCGTCGACGAGATCCACCGCTTCAACCGCACCCAGCAGGACAGCTTCCTGCCGGTGGTCGAGGACGGCACGGTCACGCTCATCGGCGCGACGACGGAGAACCCGTCCTTCGAGCTCAATGCCGCGCTGCTCTCGCGCGCCCAGGTGCTCACCCTGAAGCGGCTCGACGAGGCCGCGCTTGGAACGCTGCTCGAGCGCGCCGAGGCGAGCGAGGGCCGCCCGCTGCCGCTGGATGAGGACGCGCGCGCCACGCTGCTCGCCATGGCCGACGGCGACGGCCGCTATCTCCTCAACATGGCGGAGGAGATCCTCAGTGCCGTCGGCGCCGAGGACACGGTACTCACCCCCAGACATTGTCCGATCTGGTCCACAAGCGCGCACCCGTCTACGACAAGGGGCGCGACGGGCACTACAATCTCATCTCCGCGCTGCATAAATGCGTGCGTGGGTCGGATCCGGACGCCGCGCTCTACTATCTCGCGCGGATGCTTACCGCCGGCGAGGATCCGCTCTATATTGCGCGCCGGCTCGTGCGCATGGCGGTGGAGGATATCGGGCTCGCCGATCCGCAGGCGGTGGTTCAGGCCAACGCGGCGAAGGATCTCTACGACTTTCTCGGCAGCCCGGAGGGCGAGCTCGGCCTTGCGCAGGTGACGGTCTATCTGGCGACGGCGCCGAAGTCGAACGCCGCCTACAAGGCCTTCAAGGCGGCCATGAGGCGGGCGAAGGAAACGGGGTCCCTGTCGCCGCCCATGCATATCCTGAACGCGCCCACCAAGCTGATGGGCGAGCAGGGCTACGGCAAGGGCTACGACTACGACCACGACGCGCCGGACGCCTTTTCCGGCCAGAATTATTTCCCCGAGGAGATGGGCCGGGAGACTTATTACGACCCGCCCGAGAGGGGCTTCGAGCGCGAGATCCGCAAGCGGCTCGATTACTGGTCGCGCTTGCGCGAGCGCCGCCAGGACGAAAAGTGAGAAGCCAATAGCGATTTTGAACGAGGTCTTGCGGGCACCGGATCATGGCAGGCGTTGAAATTGTAGAGGTCACGTCGTCGGAGGACGGCATGCGGCTCGACCGCTGGTTCAAGGCGCGCTACCCCGCGCTCGGCCACGGCGCGCTGCAGAAGCTGCTGCGCACCGGGCAGGTCCGGCTCGACGGCGCGCGCGCCAAGCCCGGCGCGCGGGTGGAGGCCGGTCAGTCCGTGCGCGTGCCGCCGCTCGGGCTCGACGAAGCACCGCGCGAGCGCCGCGGCGTGTCGCAGCGCGATGCGGAGATGGTGCGCGGGCTCGTCATCCACAGGGATGCCTCCGTGATCGCCCTCAACAAGCCCGCAGGGCTCGCCGTGCAGGGCGGCACCAAGACGGAACGCCATCTCGATGCCATGCTCGACGCGCTGGCTTTCGGGGGCGAGCGCCCGCGCCTCGTCCATCGGCTCGACCGCGACACGAGCGGCGTGCTCGTGCTGGCGCGCACGCGCAAGGCGGCGGCCGCGCTCGGCCGGGCCTTCAAGTCGCGCGATACGGTGAAGGTCTACTGGGCTCTGGTGCGTGGCGTGCCAAAGCCGCGCGCCGGCCACATCGAGCTCGCCCTGAAGAAGGCGGGGAGGGCGGGTGAGCAGCGCGTGGTTCCCGCCGACGATCCCCGCGAGGAGGGCGTTCAGGCCGCGCGCACCGACTACCGGGTCGTCGCGCAGGCCGGCATGAAGGCCTCATGGGTCGCCATGCGTCCGCTGACCGGGCGCACGCATCAGCTTCGCGCCCATATGGCGGCTATTGGCTACCCGATCCTCGGCGACGGCAAATATGGCGGGGAGGCGGCCTTCATCGCCGACGATCTGGCGGCGCGCATGCATCTCCATGCCCGCGGGCTCCGCCTGCCGCACCCGGATGGCGGGCAGCTGGAACTCGTTGCCGATCTCGCCGGGCACATGCGCGACAGCTTCGCCTATTTCGGCTTCTCCGCCGCCGACGAGCCCGACCCCTTCGAGGCGTTCGAGGACGTGTAGCGCGGGGGCGCCCAGCAGTGCTATAGGTCGGGCGCGCAAATCTGACCGAGGAACGACGCTTCAGATGGAACACGAGCCGAAGCTCGTCATATTCGATGTCGACGGAACGCTGGTCGACAGCCGGTCGCTGATCGTGGCCTCCATGGACGGTGCCTTCGCCGCGCTGGGGCTCGAGCCGCCCGAGACGGATGCGACGCTTGGCATTGTGGGCCTGTCGCTTTACGAGGCGATGACGGTGCTCCTGCCCGACGAAGCCGAGGAGATGCACCGCCGCCTGGTCGAGGCCTATCGCGACGCTTTCACCGATCTGCTCCGCACGGGCGATCACCCGGAGACATTGTTCGAGGGCGCGAAGGCCGCGCTCGAGACGCTGGCCGCCCGGCCGGACACCGTGCTCGGCATCGCCACCGGAAAGTCGCGCCGCGGCGTCGAGCGGCTGTTCGAGCAGCAGGGCTTCGCATCGCTCTTCATGACGGTGCAGACGGCGGACGACGCGCCGTCGAAGCCGCATCCAGCCATGGTGGAGCAGGCGATGGCATCGGTCGGCGTGGAGCCGGCGAACACCGTCTTTCTTGGCGATTCCGTCTTCGACATGCAGATGGCACGCGCGGCCGGCGCCAGGGGTGTCGGCGTGGCCTGGGGGTTCCAGCCCGCCGACACGTTGCATCAGGCAGGGGCGGGCCATATTCTTGGACATTTCAACGAGTTGCCGCCATATCTTGATGCGATGTGGCCGTATGGGACGCCGGAGCGGCAGGATGAGCGGATTGCCTGAGAACGGACCGGACCTGAACCGGCTTGCGAGAGACCGGTTCGAGCGGCCGCTGCCGAAGCGGTTCTACAAGACCGTTGCGGTCGAGGAGGGCGAGGGCGGCTATCGCCTGACGCTCGACGGCCGCCCCGTGCGCACGCCCCTGAAGAACCGGCTCGACATGCCCTCGCGCGCGCTCGCCGATGCGGTGGCCGGGGAATGGGACGCGCAGGGCGAGACGATCGATCCCGCGGCGATGCCGCTGACGCGGCTTGCCAATACCGCGCTCGACCGCGTCGCACCCGACCCGGGCCGTATCGTAGGCGAGATCGCCGACTATGCCGGCACGGACCTTTTGTGCTACCGGGCGGACGCGCCGGATGGGCTCGTGGAGCGGCAGAACGCGGTCTGGGACCCGCTTCTGAGCTGGGGCGCGCGCGCCATCGGCGCCCGGTTCGTGGCGACCGTCGGCATCGTCCACCAGCCGCAGCCGGACGCCTCGCTCCAGGCGGTGCGCGATCATCTCATGGCAAGGGACGCCTTCACGCTCACCTCGATCCACAATGCGACGACGCTCACGGGCTCCGCCATCGTCGCACTCGCGCTGGAAGCCGGCGAGATCGCGCCGGATGAGGCATGGGCGGCGGCCCATGTCGACGAGGACTGGCAGATCGGCCTGTGGGGCCGCGATGCGGAGGCCGAGGCGCGCCGCGCGGCGCGCCAGGTGGAGTTCGATGCCGCGGCGCGCCTGTTGGCGCTCCTGGCGGAAGGCTGAGGGTGAGTGGCGATCCGGGGAAGCCTTTGCCTCCCGTGCGCGCGGTGGTAAAGACGGCTTGAGGCGGTTTCGCGAGTTGAAGCAACGAGGGGAGGCGGTTTCGTGACCGACGTCATCAAGGAGTTGGAACAGCGGCGCGCAGTGGCGCGGCTCGGCGGTGGCGAGAAGCGCATCGCCGCCCAGCACGAGCGCGGCAAGCTGACAGCGCGCGAGCGGCTGGAGCTTCTGCTCGACGACGGCTCGTTCGAGGAGTTCGACATGTTCGTCGAGCACCGCTGCACCGACTTCTCCATGGACGAAACCAAGATCCCGGGCGACGGCGTCGTGACGGGATGGGGCACGGTGAACGGCCGCACCGTCTATGTCTTCGCCAAGGACTTCACCGTCTTCGGCGGGTCGCTGTCGGAGACCCATGCCCGCAAGATCACCAAGATCCAGGACATGGCGCTCACCAACCGCGCGCCCGTGATCGGCCTGTTCGACGCCGGCGGTGCGCGCATCCAGGAGGGTGTCGCTGCGCTCGGTGGCTATGGCGAGGTGTTCCTGCGTAACGTGATGGCGTCCGGCGTCGTCCCGCAGATCTCTGTCATCATGGGGCCGTGCGCCGGCGGCGACGTCTATTCGCCGGCCATGACGGACTTCATCTTCATGGTACGCGACACCTCCTATATGTTCGTCACCGGGCCGGACGTGGTGAAGACGGTGACCAACGAGACGGTGACGGCGGAGGAGCTCGGCGGGGCGAGCGTCCACACCACCAAGTCGTCGGTCGCGGACGCGGCCTTCGACAACGATGTCGACGCGCTGCTCCAGATCCGCCGCTTCATCGATTTCCTGCCGGCCTCCAACACGGAGCCGGTTCCCGAGATTCCGAGCTTCGACGACCCGGATCGCATGGAAATGTCGCTCGACACGCTGGTGCCGGAGAACCCGAACCAACCCTACGACATGAAGGAACTGATCCTGAAGGTCGTGGACGAGGGGGATTTCTTCGAGATCCAGGGCTCTTACGCCAAGAACATCATAACGGGCTTCGGCCGCGTGGAGGGCCGCACGGTGGGCTTCGTCGCCAACCAGCCCATGGTGCTTGCTGGCGTTCTCGACGCGGACGCCTCGCGCAAGGCGGCCCGCTTCGTGCGCTTCTGCGACTGTTTCTCCATTCCGGTGGTCACCTTCGTCGATGTGCCGGGCTTCCTGCCAGGCACGGCGCAGGAATATGGCGGGCTGATCAAGCACGGTGCGAAGCTGCTCTTCGCCTATGCAGAGGCCACCGTCCCGAAGGTGACGGTCATCACGCGCAAGGCCTATGGCGGTGCCTATGACGTGATGTCGTCGAAGCATATTCGCGGCGACGTGAACTATGCCTGGCCGTCGGCGGAAATCGCCGTGATGGGGCCGAAGGGGGCGGCGGAGATCCTCTATCGCTCCGAACTCGGCGACAAGGACCGGATCGCCCAGCGCATCGCCGAATACGAGACCCGGTTCGCAAATCCCTTCGTCGCGGCCGAGCGCGGCTATATCGACGAGGTGATCCTGCCCCATTCCACGCGGCGCCGGCTGTCGCGCGCGCTCGACATGCTGCGTACCAAGACGCAGCAGAACCCCTGGAAGAAGCACGACAACATTCCATTGTAGCCCGCCCCGCCATCCCGCACCCTTTGCGCGAACGCATCCTTGTCGCCATCATGGGGGCTGACCGCCGATGATGGCGGCCCGAGGCAGGGCACGGACAGGACCGAGCGACCATGGATGCCGTGGAACTGTTTCAGCGTCTGGCGCTTGCGCTCGCCATCGGGCTCCTGATCGGCGTGGAGCGCGGCTGGAAGGAGCGCGAACTGGCGGAAGGCCGGCGCGTCGCGGGTATCCGCACCTTCGCGCTCATCGGCCTTCTGGGGGCGTTCTGGCGGCTGTCGGCCAGGAGGTCGGTGCGCTCGTGCCGGCGGTGGGGTTTGCCGCCTTCGCCGGGGCCTTCATCGTGTTCAGGCTGCGCGGGGTCCGTCAGGCCGAGCTCTATGGCATGACGACCGTGGTCGCGGCCATGCTGGACTTCGCGCTCGGCGCCTATGCCCTCGTCGGCAACCAGGCGGCTGCGGCAGCCGCGGCGGTGGCGACGACCGGGCTCCTCGCGGTCAAGGGCGTGCTGCACGAATGGGTCCAGAAGCTCTCCTGGCGCGAGCTCCGGGCGAGCCTCATCCTGCTCGCCATGGTCTTCATCCTGCTGCCGATCCTGCCGGACCGCGAGATCGAACCGCTCGGCGTCAACCCTTACGACCTCTGGCTACTCACCATCCTGATCGCGGCGGTCTCGTTCGTCGGCTATGTGGCGATCAAGGTCATGGGAGAGCGCTATGGCCTGCTGCTCGCCGCGGTGGCCGGCGGTCTTGCCTCCTCCACCGCGGCCACGCTCCATTTTGCACGCCTCGCCAAGACGGTGGCCAACCGCAAGCGCTCCCTCTCCGGGGCGGCGCTGCTCGCCAATCTCGTCATGTATGGCCGAGTCGCGGTGCTGGTCGGCCTGTTCTCGCCGGCCATGCTGGTCGAGATCGGCCCGCCGCTCGCCCTGGGCGCGCTCGCCACGGGCGCCGTTGCGGCCGTGCTGCTGCAGCGCGACTTCCAGGCGATGGACAGGGATGCCCAGGAGATGGTGCTCAAGAACCCCTTCGAGTTCGGCATGGTGCTGAGATTCGGCGTACTGCTCGCCGTCGTCTTCATCCTTGCGGCCTGGCTCAAGCGGGAGTTCGGCCAGACGGGCATCTACGTGCTGTCGGCGATCTCGGGGATCCTCGATGTCGACGCTATCACCCTGACGCTCGCGCGCTCTGGCGGTCCCATGCTCGGAATCCTGATCGCGGTGGCCATGAACACACTCGCCAAGGCCGGCATCGGCATGGTTGCGGGCGGGCGGACGGTGGCCGCGCTGTTGTCGGTCGGCGCGGCGGCCGGGATCGCGGGTATCGCGGCAGGCCTGTGGCTGGTCGAGACGCTCTGAAGGCCCGGCGCGACCGCCCGGTTCAGGCCGCGACCTGGGCCGGGGCGCAAACCGCGACGGGACGGTTGAAGCCGGCGAGGTTGTGCTTGCCGAGCGGGCGCCATTCGGTCTTGAGGCACGCGGTGAAATCCTGGCTTGCGAGAACCGGCTCGCCCAGCGACTTGCACAGATGCTCCACGCGCACGACTTCGTTGACCGCCGCGCCGAAGACGGAGAAGGTCAGCCGGTCCTCCGCGCCCACATTGCCGAACATGACATCGCCGACATGGAGCCCGATCACGCAGTCCAGCGTCGGCAGACCCAGATCCTCGCGCAGTGTGTTGACCCGGCGAGCCTGCGGCGCGCATCGAGCGCTGCGGCATAGGCCCGCTCGCAGGCCTTCTCCATGCCGCCGTCATTGGCGTCCGCGGGGAAGATGGCCAGCATGGCGTCGCCCACGAAGCTCAGGATCTCGCCGCGCTCGGCGGTCACCGCCGCGCCGATGGTCTCGAAATAGCTGTTGAGCGTATCGATGAAGTCCTGGCGGCTCATCGTGTCGGCCATGCGCGTCGAGTTGCGCAGGTCCGCATACCAGATCGCGGCCTGGATGGTCTCGCCGTCGCCACGCTTGATCTGGCCGGACAGGACGCGCGACCCGGCATCGGCGCCGAGATAGGTCACGAGGATGTTCTGCGCGAGCTTGGAGCGGATCGCCATCTTGCAGGCGACGCCCAGACGGTCGCGGATGCGGATGAGCGCGCGCAGCTCGCCTTCGCTGAAGCCCGTCGGGCGGTCGCTCGTCCACGAGCCGAGCATGCCCTGATTCTCGTCGGTGTGATGGAACCCGACGGCGAAGGCGACATAGTCGGTGCCGCCGGCCTCGTGGATCTCGCCCAGCACGGCGAACTCCTTGCCGCTGTCGGCGTCGAGATGCCGGCGCAGGCAGGGCACGTCATGCTCGAGCATGTAATGGAACGGGCTCTGCTTGAAATCGTCCGGCAGGCCCTCCGCCACATGCGGGAAGGTCTCCACCGTCAGGCCTTCGCCGCGAACCCAGGTGAACCCCACCGCGCGGTAGAGCGGGTGAAGCATGGAGAAGCCCAGGAAACAGCGATAGAGGCCGACGCCAGCGGACTGGAGGCGCTCACAGCAACCGCTGATGATCTCCTTCAGATTGCCGTCGCGCAGCGCCTGCTCCATGAGCCAGTCGGCCAGCTGGCCGATCAGGATGGGCGAGGGCGTGCTCTCGGCCGTTTGAACATCAACTTCTGAGATTTCCATCTCGCGTGGTTCCTCCGGTCGGCCCCATGGGAGTTTACGCTGACGCGCAGGGCCGGTAAAAGTCTCTACGCCGCTGGCCCATGCCGGCGATGCCGCATCAAGGGGAGTAGAGCGCCGTCCATGTTCAAGAAGATCCTCATTGCAAATCGCGGGGAAATTGCCTGCCGGATCATTCGCAGCGCACGGAATATGGGGATTGCCACCGTCGCCGTCTACTCCGAAGCCGATGCCCGCGCGCTCCATGTGCGCGAAGCCGACGAGGCGGTGCCGATCGGCCCGGCGCCAGCATCGGACTCCTACCTTGTCGGGGACAGGATCATAGAGGTCTGCAAGGCGACCGGCGCCGAGGCCGTCCATCCGGGATACGGATTCCTGTCGGAAAACGCAGCCTTCGCACGCGCGCTCGACAAGGAAGGTATCGCCTTCATCGGCCCCAATATCAAGGCCATCGAGGCGATGGGCGACAAGATCACCTCCAAGCGCTTCGCCGACGAGGCCGGCGTGAACACCGTTCCAGGTCACGCAGATGTGATCGAGACGGTGGACGAGGCCGGTCGGATCGCCGGCGATATCGGCTACCCGGTGATGATCAAGGCCTCGGCCGGCGGCGGCGGCAAGGGCATGCGCATCGCCTATTCGGCCGACGAGTTGAAGGAAGGCTTCGAACGTGCCCGCTCGGAAGCGAAGTCGAGCTTCGGCGACGAGCGCGTCTTCATCGAGAAGTTCATCGAGCGCCCGCGTCATATCGAGATCCAGGTGCTGGCCGACAAGCACGGGAACGTCATCCACCTCAATGAGCGCGAATGCTCCATTCAGCGGCGCAACCAGAAGGTCATCGAGGAGGCGCCGAGCCCGTTCCTCGACGAGGAGACGCGCGCCAAGATGGGCGCGCAGGCCATCGCGCTCGCCAAGGCAGTGGACTACGAGAGCGCCGGCACGGTGGAGTTCATCGTCGACCAGGACCGCAATTTCTACTTCCTGGAGATGAACACCAGGCTCCAGGTGGAGCATCCGGTGACCGAGCTCATCACCGGCGTCGACCTCGTGGAGCAGATGATCCGCGTGGCCGCCGGCGAGACGCTCGCCCTCAAGCAGTCCGATATCGGAATCGATGGCTGGGCCATCGAGAGCCGCATCTATGCGGAGGATCCGTTCCGCAACTTCCTGCCCTCCACGGGCCGTCTGTCGCGCTACCTGCCGCCGGCGGAGGGCACGGACGAAACGGGCAACACCGTGCGCAACGACACCGGCGTGTTCGAGGGCGGCGAGATCTCCGTCTATTACGATCCGATGATCGCCAAGCTGTGCACCCACGGGCCGGACCGGGCGCACGCCACCGAACGCATGGCCCGCGCGCTCGACGCCTTCTATATCGACGGCATCCAGCCGAATATCGCCTTTCTCGGCGCGCTGATGCGTCATCCGCGCTGGATCAGCGGCGATCTCACGACCGGCTTCATCGCGGAGGAGTATCCCGATGGCTTCGCCGGCGCGCCGGTCGACGAGGCGCTGGTGCGCCAGTTCGTCTCCGTCGCCGCGGTCGCAGACCACGTCGCGAACGAGCGCAAGCGGCTCATCACCGGCCAGATGGGCGGGCGCACCGTGACCTTCTCGCGCGAACGGGTGGTGCGGATCGGCGACGAGTGGCATCGCGTTCTCCTGGAGGAGGAAGAGGGCGGTATCGTCCGCGTGCGCCACGACGATGCGGAGGGCAACGAGATCACGGCACAGGCGGTGGACGCGGCCTGGCGCCCGGGCGAGCCGGTCTGGCAGGGCACTGTCGACGGCGTCGCCGTGACCATGCAGCTGCGCCATGTGCTGAACGGCTACAAGCTCTACCATGCCGGCGTGGAGCGGCTGGTGCATGTCTATACGCCGCGCGAGGCCGCGCTCGCCGCGCTCATGCCGGAGCGGGCGGGCGTGGACACCTCCAAGATGCTGCTCTGCCCCATGCCGGGCCTCGTCGTCTCGATCGACGTGGAGGTCGGCCAGGAGGTGAAGGCCGGCGAGGCGGTGTGCATCGTCGAGGCGATGAAGATGGAGAACGTGCTGCGGGTCGAGCGCGACGGCATCGTCAAGGCGCTCAATGCCAAGCCCGGAGACAGCCTCGCCGTCGACGAGGTCATCATGGAGTTCGAGTGATCCTTCCGCCTCGTGGTACAGTGGAACATTGACGGGTTGGACGAGGATCCCATGACCCGCACGGTTCATGTCCGCATAGAGGGCCGTGTCCAGGGTGTCTATTTCCGGGCCTGGACGGAAAAGACCGCCCACGAGCTCGGCCTGTCCGGCTGGGTGCGCAACCGCCGCGACGGGGCGGTGGAGGCGCTGTTCTCCGGCGCCGAGTCGGGCGTTTCGGAGATGCTCGCGCGCTGCGGGGACGGCCCTTACGACGCCCGTGTCTCGCGCGTGGAGATCATCCAGGAGGGCGGTGCCGCACCGGAGGGCTTTTCCGTCCTTCCCACGGCCTGAGCCGGCCTTGCCGCCACGGGCTCCATCCGGTAGAACCCGACCACGACATCACACGCAGTGGCGGACGACATCCGGCTTCACATGAGCAAGAAGACCAAGATCAGGCGGCCCAAGGCGCGGCTTGCCAAGGGATTTCGTGATATCGAGGCGGGCGAGCTCAGGGGCATGAAGCGCATGCTCGCGACCATCGAGCATGTCTACGAATCCTATGGCTTCGAGCCCATCGAGACGCCGGCCATCGAATATACCGAGGCGCTGGGCAAGTTCCTGCCCGATCAGGACCGGCCGAACGAGGGCGTGTTCTCCTTCCAGGACGAGGACGAGCAGTGGCTCTCGCTGCGCTACGACCTCACCGCGCCGCTCGCGCGCTATGTGGCGGAGAACTACGACGCCCTGCCCAAGCCCTATCGCAGCTACCGCGCGGGCTGGGTGTTCCGCAACGAGAAGCCGGGTCCGGGCCGCTTCCGCCAGTTCATGCAGTTCGACGCCGACACGGTGGGGACGGCCTCTCCCGCGGCGGATGCGGAAGTGTGCATGATGGCCGCCGACACGCTGGAGGCGCTGGGCATTCCGCGCGGCGCCTATGTGATCCGTGTCAACAACCGCAAGGTTCTCGACGGCGTCCTGGAAACGATTGGCCTCGACCCCGCCGATCCGACGTTCGAGATGCAGCGCCTGACCATCCTGCGCGCCATCGACAAGCTCGACCGGCTGGGGACGGAGGGCGTGCGCCTGCTGCTCGGCGCGGGCCGCAAGGACGACAGTGGCGATTTCACCAAGGGGGCCGGGCTCGGCGCTGCGCAGATCGATACGGTGATGGCCTTTGTGGAGGCTGGCGGCGCGAACCGGACTGACGTGCTGAAGGCGCTCGAGCCGCTGGTCGCGGGAAGCGCGCAGGGCGTCGAGGGGCTCGCGGAGCTCGCCGAGATGGACACCCTGTTCTCCGCCGCGGGGTATGATCCAGACCGCATCTGCCTCGATCCCTCCGTCGTGCGTGGCCTCGGCTACTATACCGGTCCCGTCTTCGAGGCCGAGCTGACCTTCGAGGCGGAGACGGAGGAGGGAGAGATCGCGCGCTTCGGCTCCGTCGGCGGCGGTGGGCGTTACGACGATCTGGTCGCGCGCTTCCGTGGTCAGGACGTGCCGGCGACGGGCTTCTCCGTCGGCGTCTCGCGGCTTTATTCCGCCCTTGTCGCGCTCGGCAAGATCGAGGGGGAAGGGGCGATGGCCCCGGTCGTGGTTCTGGTGATGGACCGCGAACGCCTTGCCGACTATCAGCGCATGGTCATCGCGCTGCGCGAGGCGGGCATCCGCGCGGAGATGTATCTCGGCACGAGCGGCCTCAAGGCGCAGATGAAATATGCCGACCGGCGCGGCGCCCCTTGCGTGATCATCCAGGGCGACGACGAGCTCGCCAATGGCGAGGTGCAGATCAAGGACCTGATCGAAGGCGCGAAGCTGTCGGAGACCATCGAGGAGCGCGAGGAATGGCGCGCCGCGCGGCCCGCGCAATTCTCCGTCAAGACCGATGAGCTGGTTTCGGCGGTGAGGGACGTTCTTGCCCGCCATGGCGCGCAATAGGGAAACCCATGCCCGGCAAGACGGCAGATGAGCGCGCCGCGCTCGATGCGCAGAACGAGATCATGCTGGCCCGCTTCGTGGAGGCGGGGTTCAGGCATATCGCGCCGAGCATCCTTCAACCGGCGGACCTGTTCCTCGACCGCTCCGGCGAGGACATCCGCACGCGAACCTTCGTGTTCACCGACCCGGCGGGCCGCGAGCTGTGCCTGAGGCCGGACCTCACGCTGCCGACCTGCCGCTACCATCTGGAGCGCGCCGAGCGGCCGGACGCGGAAGCGCGCTACTGCTATTGCGGGCCGGCCTTCCGCTACCAGCCCGGCGGCGCTGACCGCATGCACCCGCAGGAGTTCGTGCAGGTCGGCGTCGAATGGTTCGCCGCCGGCGACCGTGAGGCCTGCGAGGCGGATGTGCTGGCGCTCGCCATCGGCGCGGTCGAGGCCGCGGGCCTTCGCGGCTATCGCGTCCGCCTCGGCGACCTCGCTCTGTTCAACGCGCTGATCGACTCGATCCCGATGCCCGCACGCTGGCGGGCGCGCCTCAAGCACCAGTTCTGGCGGCCGAAGGCGTTCCGTGCGCTGATGGAGCGGCTGGCGGGCCAGATCGGCGAGACGCACGACCCGGCGGAACCCCTTCTGGAGTCGATCGACGGCCACGGGCTGGAGCGGGCCGAAGCGGTGGTCGAGGAGGTTCTCGAGCAGGAGGGCATTCCGCTCGTCGGCGGGCGCAGCGTCACAGAGATTGCCACGCGTCTCCACGAACGCGCCAGCGACCGCCGCGAGGCGCCGCTGACCGCCGCCCAGATCGCACTTGTCGAGCAGTATCTCGCGATAGACGGGGCGCCGGCCGAGGCGCTTGGCGCCATGCGCTCTCTGGGTGCCGACGGCAGCGAGGCTTTCTCGCTGGCGGTCGAAAGTCTCGCGCGCCGCTTCGCGCTGGCCGGAGAGAGGGGGCTTCCCTGCGCGGATTACCGCTTCTCCGCGGAGTTCGGGCGTAATCTCGAATATTATACGGGCACCGTGTTCCAGATCGAGGTGAAGGCCGCGACGGGCTGGGTGCCGGTGGCCGGCGGCGGGCGCTATGACGGGCTCATGGGCGGCATCGGAAGCCCGGTTTCCGTGCCGGCGGTCGGCTGTGCGATCCATACGGAGCGGCTGCGTGCGGCGGTGGAGGATGGCAATGGCTGAGCCCCTGATCGTCGCCCTGCCGAGCAAGGGCCGCCTCATGGAGCAGGCGGCGGGCGTTCTGGAGAAGGCCGGGCTCGCCGTGGAGCGCATCGGCGCGGCGCGCACCTATCAGGGCCGCCTCAACGGCGTGGACGGGGTGGAGGTCGCCTTCCTGTCGGCGACCGAGATTGCCCATATGCTGCGCGAGGGCACGGTTCATTTGGGGGTGACGGGGGAAGATCTCCTCGACGAGCACATCGCCGACCGCGACGGGGCGGTGGATATTCTCCATCACATGGGCTTCGGCCATGCCGACGTGATCGTCGCCGTGCCGCAGTGTTGGCTCGATGTCGCGACCATGGCCGATCTCGACGAGGTCTCTGTCGCCTTCCATGCCCGCCACGGCCGGCGGGTGCGCGTGGCCACGAAATATCTTAACGTCACCCGCCGCTTCTTCGCGGAGAAGGGGGTGAGGGGCTACCGGATCGTGGAGAGTCTCGGGGCGACGGAAGGCGCGCCGGCCGCCGGCACGGCGGAGGTGATCGTCGACATCACCTCGACCGGCGCGACGCTCAAGGCGAACCATCTGAAGATCCTCGACGACGGCGTCATCCTGCGCTCCCAGGCGGTCCTCGCCGCCAACCGCGCCGCGCTCGCCGATCCGCGCGCCACCGAGATCGCCCGCCGTGTCGGCGAGGTCCTGGCCGCAGGCTAGATCGGCGGACTTTCAAACGAACCTTCAATCGAAGACGTTCAGGTCGGCTTGCCGTTCAGCGCGTCCCGCGGGGATTGCCACGACAACGAAAAAGGCCGCCCGGACGAATCCGGACGGCCCTGTAACGGTCAGGCTTGGGTGTGGGATCAGAAGCCCATGCCACCCATGCCGCCCATGCCACCCATATCGGGGGCCGCGTGGGCTGCGCCTTCGTCCTTCTTCGGCTTCTCCGCCACCATGGCCTCGGTGGTGATCAGCAGCGAGGAGACGGAGGCAGCGTCCTGCAGGGCAACACGCACGACCTTGGTCGGGTCGATGATGCCGCGCTCGACGAGATCGCAGTATTCCTCGGTCTGCGCGTCGAAGCCGTTATTGCCCTTCGTCTCGAGCAGCTTGCCGACGACGATGGAGCCTTCCACACCGGCATTCTCCACGATCTGGCGGATCGGGGCCTCCAGGGCACGCGCGACGATGTTGATGCCGGCCTGAATGTCCTCATTGTCGGACTTCAGCTTCTCCACCGACTTCTTGGCGCGCAGGAGGGCGACGCCGCCACCCGGCACGATGCCTTCCTCGACCGCGGCACGGGTCGCATTGAGCGCGTCGTCGACGCGGTCCTTGCGCTCCTTCACCTCGATCTCGGTCGCACCGCCGACGCGGATCACCGCAACGCCGCCGGCGAGCTTCGCCAGACGCTCCTGCAGCTTCTCGCGGTCGTAGTCGGAGGTCGTCTCCTCGATCTGCTGGCGGATCTGGCCGACGCGGGCCTCGATGTCCTTCTTCTTGCCGGCACCGTCGACGATCGTGGTCTCGTCCTTGGAGATGCCCACGCGCTTGGCGCGGCCCAGCATGTCGATGGTGACGTTCTCCAGCTTGATGCCGAGATCCTCGGAGATCACCTGGCCACCGGTCAGGATCGCCATGTCCTCCAGCATCGCCTTGCGGCGGTCGCCGAAGCCCGGCGCCTTGACGGCCGCGACCTTGAGGCCACCGCGCAGCTTGTTGACCACCAGCGTGGCCAGCGCCTCGCCCTCGACATCCTCGGCAATGATCAGCAGCGGCTTGCCGGTCTGCACGACCGCCTCGAGCACCGGCAGCATGGCCTGGAGGTTGGAGAGCTTCTTCTCGTGGAGCAGGATGTAGGGCTCCTCGAGCTCGGCGACCATCTTCTCCGCATTGGTCACGAAGTAGGGGGAGAGGTAGCCGCGGTCGAACTGCATGCCTTCCACGACGTCGAGCTCGGTGTCGAGGGACTTGGCTTCCTCGACCGTGATGACGCCGTCATTGCCGACCTTCTGCATCGCCTCGGAGATCATGTCGCCGATCGTGCGGTCGCCATTGGCCGAGATCGTGCCGACCTGGGAGATCTCGTTGGAGGACTTGACCTTCTTGGAGAGCTTCTTCAGATCCTCGATGGCGCTCTGCACGGCGATCTCGATGCCGCGCTTGAGGTCCATCGGGTTCATGCCGGCGGTCACCGACTTGGCGCCCTCGCGGACGATGGCCTGGGCCAGAACGGTCGCCGTGGTGGTGCCGTCGCCGGCGAGATCGTTGGTCTTGGACGCGACCTCGCGCACCATCTGGGCGCCCATGTTCTCGAACTTGTCCTCAAGCTCGATTTCCTTGGCGACCGTCACGCCGTCCTTGGTCGTGCGCGGCGCGCCGAAGGACTTCTCGATGACCACGTTGCGGCCCTTCGGGCCGAGGGTGACCTTCACCGCATTGGCGAGAATGTCGACGCCGCGCAGCATCTTCTCACGCGCGTCCGTCGAGAACCTCACATCTTTGGCTGCCATGTTGATCCTCTTTCCTTGAAACTGGGTATGGGGCGCGGGCGAGGGAGCCCGCGGAAATCCGTTGTGGCGACGTCAGGAGCCTATTCCAGCACGCCCATGATGTCGGACTCCTTCATGATCAAGACCTCCTTGCCGTCGATCTTGACCTCGGTGCCCGACCACTTGCCGAACAGAACCTTGTCGCCCTTCTTGACGTCGAGCTTGACGACCTTGCCGTCTTCGCCGCGCGCGCCGGGGCCGACCGCGACGATTTCACCCTGCTGCGGCTTCTCCTGGGCGGTCTCGGGAATGATGATGCCGCCAGCCGTCTTGCTGTCTTCTTCGATGCGACGCACGACGACCCTGTCATGCAAAGGACGGAATTTCATGAGCTGAACTCTCCCTGAACGAATGGAACCGTTTGTCCTAACGTTCACGTTGATCTTTGCTTTCGTGAAAAGCGACCAACGCGAGTGCGTCGACCGCAGTGTTAGCACTCACTGGAAGCGAGTGCTAGCAACGAAGGCGAGATAAGAGGAGGGCATTCGGCTGTCAAGATGCGCGCGCGCCGGAAAAATGCAAAAAATCGAGAGTCCATGCAGAAATCCGGATACGGCACCGGCCTGTTCTGTCTGTTGCCATCCCCGCCTGCGCGGGAATGACGTCCGCAAGGGAGCGGTCGTGCAGGCGAACACGGTGCGGGGCGGCTCGCGGGAGCCTCACCCCTTCGTCGCGGCGATGGTCTCCACGAAACGGCGGAAGAGATAGTGACTGTCCTGCGGGCCGGGCGAGGCTTCCGGGTGGTACTGCACGGAAAAGACCGGCCGGTCCTTCAGCGCGATACCGCAATTCGATCCGTCGAACAGGGAGATATGGGTCTCCTCCACGGTGTCGGGCAGGCTGTCGCGGTCGACGGCGAAGCCGTGGTTCATGGAGGTGATCTCGACCTTGTCGGTCGTGTGGTCCTTCACCGGATGGTTGGCGCCGTGATGGCCCTGATGCATCTTCACGGTGCGTGCGCCGAGCGCCAGCGCCAGCATCTGGTGGCCGAGGCAGATGCCGAAGATCGGCTTGCCGGAGTCCACGAGCTTGGCGATCTCCGGCACGGCGTAGTCGCCGGTGGCCGCGGGGTCGCCGGGACCGTTCGACAGAAAGATGCCGTCGGGCTCCATGGCGAGGATGTCTTCGGCGCTGGTGCGCGCCGGGACCACCGTCACCTTGCAGCCGGCGGTCGCCAGGCAGCGCAGGATATTGCGCTTCAACCCGTAGTCGATGGCGACGACGTGATAGCGCGGCGCCTCCAGCTCGCCGAAGCCGTCGGGCCACTGCCAGACCGTCTCCGTCCAGTCGTAGCGCTGGGCAGAGGTGACGTCGGGCACGAGGTCCATGCCCTCAAGGCCCGGCCAGGCGGCCGCGTCCGTCTTCAGCCGGCCGGTGTCGAACGTGCCGTCGGGGGCGTGGACGATCACGGCGTTGGGCATGCCGGTCTCGCGGATGCGCGCCGTCAGCGCCCGCGTGTCGACGCCGGTGATGCCGATGATGCCGCGCGCCTTGAGCCAGGCGTCGAGATGGCGGCTCGCGCGGTAGTTCGACGGTTCGGTAATGGCTTCCCGCAGCACGCAGCCCCTGACGCCGGAGCTGGCGGCGAGGTTGGAGACTTCCAGGTCCTCGTCATTCGTGCCGACATTGCCGATATGCGGGAAGGTGAAGGTGATGATCTGGCCGGCATAGGAGGGATCGGTCAGAATTTCCTCATAGCCGGTCATGGCGGTGTTGAAGCACACCTCGCCGATGGCCTCGCCGGTGGCGCCGATGCCGTGCCCCTCGATCACGGTGCCGTCGGCAAGCACGAGAAGAGCGGTCGTGCGCGGTGCGGTCCAGGGGGAGCCATGAGCGACGGGCGCGCGCGTCGAAGACGATCCGGACCGGGGCGCGGTCGATCCGGACGGAGAGGTCGGGGCGGTCATGGGCTTGACTCCGTGCGCGATATGTGGCCGTTCGCACCGCCCGCCCGACGACAGGCGACCGGCGCTTGTCCGGCGCAGGCGGCAAGGTGCAGCCTGCATGTCGGCGCGATACTTAAGAGACAGGCGGGGCGAGGTCAAGTTTTCGTCGATGCTTGAAACAGGCGGGAAAACCCGCCTTTTTGCAGCGCCTCGCAAGGGGCGGAACGATCGGTCGGCCTGTGCCGTTGTCAGGCACGGGCCGGGCCGTCGCTGGAGCGTCTTGAGAACGCAGGATCGGAATGATGAACCAGTCACTTCGCGAGCAGGTCAACGATGCTCTCAAAACCGCGGTCAAGGCGCAGGACCGCATCCGTGTGTCCACGCTGCGGCTGATTAACGCGGCGATCAAGGATCGCGACATCCAGAACCGCACGGCCGGACGGGTCAAGGGCGTCTCCGACGACGAGGTGCTCGACATCCTCGTCAAGATGGTCAAGCAGCGCCGCGAGTCGGTCCAGATCTACGAGGAGGCCGGCCGCATCGAGCTGGCCGAGCGCGAGCAGCGCGAGATCGACGTCATCCAGGAGTTTCTCCCCCGCCAGCTCGGCGAGGAGGAGGCGAGGGCCGCCGTCAAGGCGGTCATCGGGGAGCTCGATGCGGAGGGGCTGAAGGATATGGGCCGCGTCATGGGCGCCCTGAAGGAGCGCTATGCGGGCCAGATGGATTTCGCCAGGGCCAGCGCCATGGCCAAGGAACTCCTGGGATAGGGGGAGGTCGCCGGATCGCCCCGCCGTCACGCCACGCAGAGTGTCGGGCGAAATCGGTCCACTGCCATTCGTGAGGCTCGGGCTTTCGATGGGCTCGCGAACGCGCGCATGCTAGGATGAGCAAACAGGATATCCGCGGTCAGGCTATGCGCTTTTCGGAGCAGTTTCTCGACGAGATCAGGGCGAGGGTGTCGCTGTCGCAAGTGGTCGGCCGCAAGGTGCAGTGGGACCGGCGCAAGTCGGTGCCCGCGCGCGGCGACTACTGGGCATGCTGCCCGTTCCACAACGAGAAGACGCCCTCTTTCCATGCCGACGACCGCAGGGGGCGCTATCATTGTTTCGGCTGCAAGGCCTCCGGAGACATCTTCAGGTTCGTCACCGAGACGGAGGGGCTGTCCTTCCCCGAAGCCGTGGAGCGGCTGGCGGAGCAGGCGGGCCTCCCGATGCCGGTCCAGTCGCGCGAGGAGGGCGCGCGCGAAGAGAAGCGTCGTTCCCTCGCCGACGTCATGGAGGCCGCGGCCGCCTTCTTCGAGAACGCCCTGCGCCAGCCGGCAGGGGCGGGCGCGCGCGCCTATCTGGAGCGCCGCGAGGTTTCCGGCAGCCTTGCGCGCCAGTTCCGCCTCGGCTTTGCGCCCGACGAGCGCTACGGGCTCAAGACCCATCTCGCCGAGCAGGGCTTCGATGTGGAGATGATGGCAGCCGCCGGCCTCGTGGTGACGGGCGAGGACATTGCCGTCGCCTTCGACCGGTTCCGCGGCCGGATCATGTTCCCGATCCGCGACCGGCGCGGGCGGGTGATCGCCTTCGGCGGCCGGGCCATGGATCCCAAGGTGCCGGCGAAATATCTCAACTCCCCGGAAACCGCGCTCTTTCACAAGGGCAATGTTCTCTACAATCTCGACCAGGCGCGCGCGCCTGCCCACGAGGCGGGCATGCTGATGGCGGTCGAGGGCTATATGGACGTGATCGCGCTCGCCCGCGCCGGGATCGCGCAGGCCGTCGCCCCGCTCGGCACGGCGCTCACCGCCGACCAGCTCAACCTCATGTGGCGCGTGGTGCCGGAGCCCATATTGTGCTTCGACGGCGACGAGGCCGGGCTCCACGCCGCCTATCGTGCCGTCGACACGGCGCTGGGGCTCGTCAGGCCGGGCTATTCGCTGCGCTTCGCCTTTCTGCCGGAAGGCCAGGATCCGGACGATCTGGTGCGCGCCGGCGGGCGCGAGGCGATGGATGCGGTGCTCAAGGCCGCCGAACCGCTCTCCGACGTCCTCTGGCGGCGCGAGCTCGAACAGGCCGATCTCACAACGCCCGAGCGCCGGGCGGCGTTCGAGAGCCGACTCGACGAGGCCGTCGGCCATATCGCCGACAACCGGGTGCAGACACATTACCGTTCGGATCTGAAGAACCGGCTGAACACGCTGTGGCGCGGCCTGTCCGGCGGCAATGGCGGCCGGGCCGGCGAGCGGGGCCGGATGGACGGGCGCATGTCCGGCCGGTTCGCCGGCGGCGGCCAGCGCCCGTGGTCCGGCCGGGGCGGCGGCGGGCGTCTGCCTCTGGGGCCGAGCCATCAGCTTCGCCAGTTCGCCCGGTCCGCGTTGGCGAGGCCGGCCAGCGAGCGGCGCGAGAGGCTGATGGTGCTCACACTCGTCAACCATCCCCATCTTGTGGACGAGAACCTCGAGCTGCTTGCGGAGATGGAGTTCGAATCGCCCGAGCTTGACAGGCTGCGCGCGGCAATTCTAGATATCGCGGCTCTCGAGGAAGCCCTTGACAGGACGCAGTTGCGCGACCACCTCTCGCGCAGAGGGTTCGAGCAGGCTCTCGCGCGGCTCGAAACCGGGCTGACGCACCGGAGCGATTGGTTTGCTTTCGCGGATGCCGCCCTTGATGACGTAATAACGGCCTGGCGTCATATGGTTGCTTTGCACAGGAAATCGGTGACATTGCGACGGGAACTGGACGCGGCGGAACGCGCTTTTGCGGAAAATCCGACACAGGATGCGCTGGCACATCTCAACGAGGTGCGCGAGCAGATGCGGTCGACCGTCGGCGAGGAGGCCTCCATCGAAGGCTTCGGCACGGCGTCGGGGCGCGTCGGAGGCGGGGTTGGCTGAGGCCGGAACCCTCCGCCTACCGGGACAGTATTTTAAAGGCCGGTTAAGGCCAGCGGGCTAGGGCTAGAACGTAAGGACGAATCGACTGGGTCCATCACGGAACGCGACGATACGACGATAGGGCGGACAGGCGGACGGGTCGGCATGTGCCGGAACCCGAGAACGCCTTTTTGTAGTCGGAAAGCGTCGTCGAGTGAGAGACCCTATCGCGTGGAGACGGGCAAATGAGCACGAACGTGGCCGAGGAACAAGAGACAAAAGAGAGCACCACGGAGTCCCAGGACGGACCGCTGCTCGACATGTCCGATGCCGCTGTGAAGCGGATGATCAAGCTCGCCAAGCAGCGCGGCTATGTGACCTACGAAGAGCTCAACGACGTCCTGCCGTCGGACGAGGTCTCCTCCGAGCAGATCGAGGACATCATGGCGATGCTCTCCGAGATGGGCATCAACGTCGTGGAGAGCGAGGAGGAGAACGAGGAACAGCCCGAGGAGGCCGACGGCGCAGAGCCGGGCCTGCCCGTCAAGAAGGAGAAGACGGCGTCCGAGCCGCTGGAGCGTACGGACGACCCCGTCCGCATGTATCTGCGCGAGATGGGGTCGGTGGAGCTCCTGTCGCGCGAGGGCGAGATCGCCATCGCCAAGCGCATCGAGGCCGGCCGCGAGGCGATGATCGCAGGACTCTGCGAGAGCCCGCTGACCTTCCAGGCGATCATCATCTGGCGCGACGAGCTCAATGAGGGCCAGGTCCTCCTGCGCGACATCATCGACCTGGAAGCCACCTATGCCGGTCCGGACGCCAAGGCGCCCGCCGCGCCCGCGGCCCCGGCGGAGGGGGCGGCGACCAATGGCACGGGCCAGCAGCCGGCGCAGCAGCAGCAGAAGGGCGAGGCCACCGAGGCGGAGACCGAAAACGAGGACGGCGACGACGACGAGGACGATGCCGACGAGGCGAGCCTGTCGCTGGCCGCCATGGAGGCGGAGCTCAAGCCGCAGGTTCTGGAGACCTTCGATTCCATCGCCGGCAACTACAAGAAGCTGCGCCGCCTGCAGGACCAGCTCGTCGAGAACCGGATGCAGTCCAAGAGCCTGTCTCCGGCCCAGGAACGCCGCTATGCCAAGCTGCGCCAGGACATCATCGCGGATGTGAAGAGCCTGTCGCTCAACACCAACCGCATCGAGGCGCTGGTCGACCAGCTCTATGGCATCAACAGGCGCCTGATCTCGCTCGAGGGCCGCCTCATGCGCCTGGCGGACGGCCATGGCGTGCCGCGCACCGAGTTCCTGAAGGAGTATCAGGGCGCCGAGCTCGATCCGCGCTGGCTGCAGCGCGTTGGCCGGCTGACCAAATATGGCTGGAAAAACTTCGTCGCCAAGGAGAAGGACGAGATCCGCGACATCCGCGCGGAGGTCCACCAGCTCGCCACCGAGACGGGGCTGGAGATCGCGGAGTTCCGCCGCATCGTCCACATGGTGCAGAAGGGCGAGCGCGAGGCGCGCGTCGCCAAGAAGGAGATGGTGGAGGCCAATCTCCGCCTCGTGATCTCCATCGCCAAGAAGTACACCAATCGCGGGCTGCAATTCCTGGACCTCATCCAGGAAGGCAATATCGGGCTCATGAAGGCGGTGGACAAGTTCGAGTACCGCCGGGGCTACAAGTTCTCCACCTACGCCACATGGTGGATCCGTCAGGCGATCACCCGGTCCATCGCCGATCAGGCGCGCACCATCCGCATCCCGGTGCACATGATAGAGACGATCAACAAGCTGGTGCGCACCGGCCGGCAGATGCTGCACGAGATCGGCCGCGAGCCGACGCCGGAGGAGCTGGCGGAAAAGCTCTCCATGCCGCTTGAGAAGGTGCGCAAGGTGATGAAGATCGCCAAGGAGCCGATCAGCCTGGAGACGCCGATCGGCGACGAGGAGGATTCCCATCTCGGCGACTTCATCGAGGACAAGAACGCCGTCCTGCCCATCGACGCGGCGATCCAGTCGAACCTCCGCGAGACGACGACCCGGGTGCTGGCAAGCCTCACGCCGCGCGAGGAGCGCGTCCTCAGGATGCGCTTCGGCATCGGCATGAACACCGACCATACGCTGGAGGAGGTCGGCCAGCAGTTCTCCGTGACCCGCGAGCGCATCCGTCAGATCGAGGCCAAGGCCCTGCGCAAGCTCAAGCATCCGAGCCGGTCGCGCAAGCTCCGCAGCTTCCTGGACAATTAGGCCAGGCGAGAGCCAACGGCATCTCGGCTCGCTGACACCGTCCCCGTCATTTCCGCTTCGGTGGGAGTGACGGGAAGGAGACCGGACCGTGGCGCGGGGACCGCATGGGCCTGTGCGGCTTGTGCCCCATCTTTCGCGGCTGGACTGAGCGAGGCGACGTGAAGACAATCCGCTCCGACATGTCTGTCGCGATGGCCGGTCCTTACGGGTTTCGCCCCGTCGTCAGCGGCGACCTCGCGCTTCTGCGGCGTTGGCTTGAGGTGCCGGAGGTCAGGCGCTGGTGGGGCGATCCGGACGAGCAGGCGGCACTGCTCGAGGCCGATCTCGACAATCCGCACATGGTCATGGAGATCGTGACGCTCGGCGGGCGCCCCTTCGCCTATGTGCAGCACTACGATGTCCATACATGGCCCCATCGCCACTTCGCCCGGTTGCCCGCGGGGTCGCGCGCCATAGACGCCTTGATCGGCGAGCCCGGCATGCTCGGCGCCGGGCATGGGCTGGCCTTCCTGCGCGGTCTCGCCGAGCGCCTGTGCGCCGACGGTGCCCCTGCCGTGGCAATCGATCCCCACCCCGACAATCTCCGGGCACGCCGGGCCTATGAAAAGGCGGGCTTCTCCGGCGATCTCGTCGTCGATACCGAGGAGGGCCCGGCGGTTGTGATGACATTCGCGAGGGCCTCCGACGCCGGCTAGGGCCACATGGCTTTCCCGCCGCCCGCGTCCCGTGCTTCAATGCGCACGACAGAACACAAGGCGGTCCGCCCATGAGCATCGAGTTCCTCGTCACCTCTCTCATCGTGGTCATCGTGCCTGGAACGGGCGTTCTCTACACGCTGGCCTCGGCCTTTGCCCGCGGCAGCCGGGCAAGCATCGCGGCCGCCTTCGGCTGCACGCTCGGCATCGTGCCGCATATCGCCGCCGCTCTCTTGGGGGTTGCCGCCCTCCTGCACACCAGTGCCATGGCCTTCCAGCTCGTGAAATATGCCGGCGTGGCCTATCTGCTCTATATGGCGTGGAGCGCGCTCAGGTCGGGCGGGGCGCTGACGGTGGAGAACCGCAGCGATGCGCGCTCGACCCTGCAGGTCGTCGTGACCGGATTCCTGATCAACATCCTCAATCCGAAGCTGTCGATCTTCTTCCTCGCCTTCCTGCCCCAGTTCGTCGCGCCCGACGATGCAGCGCCCGTCATGCACATGCTGGGGCTGAGCGCGGTCTTCATGGCGCTGACCTTCGCCGTCTTCTCCGTCTACGGCCTGCTGGCCGCATCGGTGCGCGCGAAGGTCCTCTCGCGCCCGGCGGTCATGGACTGGATGCGGCGCGCCTTTGCCGGCGCCTTCGTCATGCTCGGGCTGCGCCTGGCGCTGGCGGAACGGTAGCGCTTACGGATATGAAAACGGGGAAGCGCCGTTCGTAGCGCTTCCCCGCCGAAACCGGACCTGAAAGGCCGTATCGGGCCTATTCGATTTCCCACGCGATGTTCACCCGGACGGTGATCGTCTGCTCGCCGCGGGCGACGGGGACCGCGCCGTCGGCCTTGGCTTCCATCGCCATGGTGCGCATCATCGGCATGGGCGGCTGGGCGCCGCCCGATTCGGAGATCTGCCGGACGTCGCCGAGCTTCACGCCCGCCGCCTTCGCATAGAGCTCCGCCTTGCGGCGCGTATCCGCCACGGCCCGGCGCCGCGCCTCGTCCTCCATCTCCTGTGCGTCGTCGATGGTGAAGGAGATGCCGGAAATCCGGTTGGAACCGGCGCTGACCACCTTGTCGAGGAGCCCGCCGAGCGCATCGAGGTCGCGGACCTTGACCGTCACCTGGTTGGACACCTGATAGGCGACGACCTTCGGCGGCTGGTCCTCGCCATTCTTGGGATAGACATAGCGCGGCGAGATCGAGAAGCCGGAGGTCTGGATGTCCTTGTCCGCGATCTTCTGGCCCTTGAGCGTCTCCATGACGCCATTCATGGCCTCGGTGTTCGCGCTGAGCGCCTCGCGTGCGGTCTTGGCCTCCTCCTCGACGCCGATGGTGACGATGGCGGTGTCGGGCTCTGCGGAAACCTCGCCGGTGCCGGTCAGCGTCATGAGTCGCGGCGGCGTCCGGTCCTCGGCGTGGAGAGCGCCGACGGGCGTGGCGGCCATAACGGCAGCCACCGCGGCGGCGGCAGTCCAGGGTGCAAGCGCGATGCGCGACATTTCTCGTCCTCCGACTCGTCTCGTTCAGGGTTGCAAAGGCTCGACCTTGCGCGCGATTGCGTCAACAGTGCGGCGCCCATGATCCACAATCCCCGTAACGTCATGATTGCAGAACGCGCCGATCTGGTATAGCTCCGCAACGGGAAGGCGCCACGCGGAGACACAGACCGCACCCCGCGCCGCTCGCGCGCCGGGCCCGTAGCTCAATTGGTTAGAGCTGACGGCTCATAACCGTCTGGTTGCAGGTTCGAGTCCTGCCGGGCCCACCAGCGCGCCGTTCCGAAATCGCTTCAGACGCGCTCTGTCCTGCCCGGTGGCGGGACGTCCGGAGACGAAAGAGCCCGCATGGCCGGACAGGCCATGCGGGCTCTGTGTGCGTCGTCTGGCCCGTCCAGATTACCAGACGACGGTCAGGCCGGCCTTCGCGTCCCAGGACTCCATGCCGCTGTTGTCGAGGGCGTGGTTGTAGCTGCCCACGGCGAACAGCGAGACGCTCTCGGTCACAAAGGCGGAGCCGCCGATGCCGATCTCGCCCCAGGTGCCCGAGAGCGGGGAGGAGACGGAAGCGGGATGGTTGCCGTCGAGCGTGGTGAACGTCGTGTCGGGATCGTTGAGGAACTGGTTCCAGACATTCACCCGGAGCCAGGCCGTCGACGGCAGCGGACGGCCGTCGGAGGTCGTCTGCCATGTCTTGGCGAGACGGGCGCCGAGCCGGCCGAGAAGGGTGTCCGTATTCTCGTAGGAAACCCGCCCGTAATCGTCCTTGCCGCCATCCATATGAACATGCTGGTAGGCGAGCTGGGCCTGCGGTTCGAGCACGAGGCCCTCGTCGAGCCGGACCGGGTAGCCGGCCTCCAGCGAGGCGATCAGGCCATAGCCGTCGGTGTCGAGCTTCTGGCCGCGTTCGGAATGGGCCTTGGCATCGTAATAGGTGCCCTGGGCGACCGCGTCGAGATACCAGCCCGTCGCGCCGAAATGGGTCCAGTAGAGGCCGAACGAATAGGCGTCGAGATCGGCGGTGCCCGCCTTGCCGCCATACTGCTTGTCGACATCGGCGTCCACATGGCCGACGCCGAGATAGAAGCCGGCATTGTCTCGCGAGCCGTCGCGGCCCTCGCGGCGATAGAGGTCGAGGCCGGTCTGCACGGCGCCGAAGGTGTAGTCGAACTCCGCGCCGTCATCGACGAAATCGTCGCTCTTGTGCTTGCCGTAGACACCGAGGACGCGGCCCCAGCCGCCTGAGGCGGCGGCGCCGCCATCCGCCCCGTCCGCCCGGCGCGGCCGCTGGAAGGTCTCGCCGACGCGCTCATGGAGCGTGTCGAGCATGGCGAAGCCGTAAAGCGTGGCGAGCGAGGGCAGGGCGGAATAGAGCGGCACCTCGTCGCGATAGAGCGGGTCGTCCTCGCCCGGCTTGTGGGAACGCAGATACCAGTCCTGGTCTCCCGGATCGCCGCCGGTCGTTGCGCGGCCTCCGTAATAGAGCTCGTACTCGTAGGCGCCCGCGGCAAGCCGGTTGGCGAGCGCGAAGGCCTCCGAATCGGTCGTCGCCCCGTTGATGGCGTCGACGACGCGGATGCCGTCGCCCGTGGTCAGCGCGCCGAGACCGCCGGCATTGGTGATGTGGAGCGCGGTGTTCCCGGTGGCGCTGCCGCCGTCGATCACCACGAGGTCGGTCGCCGAGCCGTCGTCGCCAAGCACCGTGTTGAGGTAGATGTCGCCATTGCCGACATAGTCGCCGCCGATGACGAGCCTGTTGCCGACGCTCTCGCCGCCAAGCTGGATCCGGCCATTATTGGCGAGATCGCCCTCGACGGTGAAGGTGCCGGTCGGGCCGGCCGACAGTGCGGCAAGGGCATTGGCGACTGCGATCGTGCCGTTATTGGCGACGTCGCCGACAACGCGGCCATAGCCGCCGAGCGTGGCGCCGGAGGAGACGAGGACGTCGCCCGCGCCGGACAGCGACGCGCCCGAATGGTCGGCATCGCCCACCACCAGTGCGCCCGCATCCACCCGGGTGCCGCCGTCATGGCTGTTGTCGCCGTTGAGGATCAGCGTGCCGCCGCCCTTCTTGACGAAGCCGCCGGTCCCGGTGAGGCCCTGGGAGAGGGTGGAGGTGAAGCCCTGCGTGTCAAAGATACCGCCACCGTCCATGAGCGTGATGTCGCGGTCCGCCGACAGGTCGAAGCTTGCATCGAAGCGCAGCGCGCCGCCATCGAAGACGAGGGCGCCGTTAGATGCGCCGAGCGCGTTGTCCGCGCCGACCGCGATGGTGCCCTCGTTGAAATAGGTGCCACCGGAATAGGTGTTGCCCGAGGCCGCCGTCGGGTCGAGCGTCAGGACGCCGGCGCCCGTCTTCTCAACCGCACCGGTGCCGGCGATCTGGCCCGTATAGGTGCCGTCGTCGGGCTGGGTGAAGCGCACGAGGCCGTCATTGTTGACGTCCGGGCCGCCGAGCGTGGTGAGTGGCAGGCTCTGGGCGCGCGCTTCCATGATGCCGTCGGCGTTCACCACGACCTTGCCGTTGAAGTCGGTATTGTCGCCGGTGAGCGCGAGCGTGCCATTGTCCACGGTGACGATGGTGAAGCCCTTGAGCGTACCGGTGGCCGTCCACTTGCCCGCGCCCGTCTTGAGCAGGGTCTCGAAGTTGGAAATGTCGCCGGCAAGGATGTCGGAGGAACCGTCCGCGCCATTCAGCGTCAGGTCGTCCGTGCCACCGCCGCCGTCGATGTCGCCGGTCACAAGCGAGTTGGCGAAGAACTCCAGCTCGTCGTCGCCGTCGGCGAAACGCAGATGGCCGTGGACCTCCGCGCCGGTGCGGTTCTTGAAGACGATGCCGGTGGAATTGTCCTGTGCGCCGAACACATTGGCGTCGCCGCCATTCTTGGCTGTGGAGATGACGCCGAAATTGTCGACTTCGTTCTTGCCGGTCCCGTCGGCGCCCGGCCAGTTCTCGAACCAGATCGCGGCGTTGTTCTCCGCGTGGATCGTGCCATGGTTTTCTATCTTGTTGCCGAAGCCGTGGACATTTACGGCTTCCACATTGCTCTTCGGGCCCTCGGAGAGAACTTGCGCACCTTCGCCGACATAGAGCGTTCCGTTGCCCTCGAACTCGATGGTGTTGGCGCCGGTACCGAAATTGCCGTTGCTGGTGGTGACATTGTTGCGCACGGTTGCGCCGTCCTCGACGGTGATCGTGGCGCCGTTTCCGAGGCTGATCGCATTGGCATTGCCGGCGGAGATCTCCGCGCCCGTCTCGACCGTCACCGTCCGGTCGTCGTCGCCCTGGCCGGTGCCGACCGTGGCGGTGTAGGGGTTGGGGCTGGATGTGTTGCAGGTCGTCGTGTCGCCCGCCGTCGTGCAGTCCGCCCGGGCGGGCCCGGCGACGAGCACGGCGGGAAGCAAAGCCGTTGAGGCCAGAAGGGCCGGGAACAGCCTGCGGAAACTGCGATTCCGCATCGGCGTGCCGTCTTGCAGGCAACGCCTTCCGTGTCCGGAAGAACCGGATCTCTCTACCATGTTGTAATCCCCCATTGGCGTGAAGCGCGTCGGCTTCGGCAAAAACATCGCTGTCCCGGCAAAGTGCGGTTGCCGGGCACGATTCGTGCGCTCGATGTGATGAGGGGGATTTGGTCCTAAGGGTTGTGAAAATACAATAATAATTTTAATTATCTGTATGCGCCATAATAACGGCTGGGTATGGTTTAACCCCAAAAGGAAGAGCTGGGAAGTCCCGGAATCCCTACGTCCAGAGCGAAAATTCCGCCGGCCTGGGGCTGACGCTCCGCGGTTCCTGGCGTGATGTTTTCGCTGATGGAGGTGACGAACAGCGTCCTTAGGTCGCGCCCCCCGAAGGCGATCTTGGTAGGCTTCTCCACAGGCATGTCGATCGTGCAGTCGACACGGCCATCCGGCGTGATCCGTACGAGCTGCCAGCCGCTCACGCCCGCCATCCAGTAGCAGCCATCCGCGTCGACCGTGCCGCCATCGGGCCGGCCGCGCACCTGCCGGGTATCGAAGAAGACGCGCTTGCCGGTCGGCGTGCCGGTGTCGATGTCGTAGTCATAGGCCCAGACGGTGCGGATATCGGGATGGCTGTCGGAGACATACATGACGCGTCCGTCGGGCGAGAAGGCGAGGCCGTTCTGCACAAAAAAGCCGTCCATGACACGCGTCGTCCGGCGGTCGGTGTCGAGCCGGTAGAGGGCGCCTTCGGCACATTCGCGCGCGCCCTCTATCGGCATGGTCCCCGCCCAGAAGCGCCCGGCGGGATCGGTCGTGCCGTCATTGAAGCGATTGCCGGGCCTGTCGGGTTCGGGATCGCTCCAGAACGCCGTCTTGCCCGTCGCCGGGTCGAAGCTGTGCCAGCCATTGGCAAGCGCGAGGACGAGCCCGCCGCGCGAGCGCAGGGCGAAGCAGCCGAGCGGGCAGGGGAAGTCCCAGCTCTCGTTCGTGCCGCTTGCGGGATCGAACCGGTTGAGCCGGCCTGCCGAGATATCCGTCCACCACAGACGCTGCTCGGTCTGCGACCACAATGCGGCCTCTCCGAGCCGGGCCCTGGCGTCCAGTATGCAGTCCGCGCGCGGCGTCATGGGCGTCACCTGTAGCGTTCGATCAGGGGGGCGAGCATGTCGTGCTCCCCGTCGGTGAGGTCGGTCAGGGGCGGGCGGACCGGCCCGGCATCCCGGCCGGTGAGCCGCAGCCCCGCCTTGATGATGGAGACCGCATAGCCCGTCCCCCGGTCGCGAATCGCCATATAGGGATAGAAGAAGCCGGTGAGCAATGCGTGCATCGTTTCGCGGTCGTCGCTCTGGAGCGCCTGGAAGAAGCGCTGGGCCATCTCCGGCATGAAATTGAAGACCGCGGAGGAGTAGGTCGTCATGCCGGCCGCCTTGTAGGCCTCCGCGAAGAGCTCCGCCGTCGGCATGCCGCCGACATAGACGAGCCGGTCGCCGAGCCGTGCCGTCACCTGGCGGACCGCGCCGACATCGCCGACCCCGTCCTTGAAGCCGATCAGGTTCGGACAGGCCTCGCACAACCGCTCCAGCGTCTGCGCCGTGAGCACGAGATTGGCGCGATTGTAGACGATGACGCCGATGCCGACCGCGTCGCACACCGCCTTGACGTGGCGGTAGAGACCCTCCTGGCTCGCGCCGATCAGATAATGCGGCAGGAGAAGCAGGGCGTCCGCTCCGGCACCTTCCGCCGCGCGGGCGAGTTCTGAGGCCATGGCGGTGCCGTAGCCGCAGCCGGAGATGATCGGCAGGTCGCCCGCCGCCTCGCGTGCGCCGCGCACCGAGCGCACGACCTCCTCCGGCGTCAGCGAGAAGAACTCGCCGGTGCCGCCGGCCACGAACAGGGCCGCCGGCCCGTATCCCGCCATCCAGGCGACATGGGCGCGGTGGGCCTCCTCGTCGAAGGCCAGATCCGCGCCGAACGGGGTCACGGGGAAGGACAGGAGGCCGCTGCCGATGCGGGCCTTGAGGGTGTCGAGTGTCATGGGAAGGAAGGTCCTCGCGAAGGGATGGGTGTCGCGCGCCATCATAATTTGTATGATGAATTGGTCAATATCCGCGCGCTGGCGGGACCGCTGGCGACGGTCAGTCCTTCCGGCGGATCAGGGCGCGATAGCGCTCCAGGCTGCCGCGCAGATGGAGGCGCATGGCGTCGCGCGCCCGGTCTGGGTCGCGCGCGGCGATGGCCTCTGCAATGTGCCGGTGCTCGGCCTGGAACTGTCGGAGCGTCGCCATCGGGACGGGCGCGGACCCGTCCTTGCGGGCGAACTGGGCGCGCGGAATGGTGCGATTGCCGAGAAACTCCAGGAACTCCCAGTAATAGCGGTTGTTGGTGGCCTCCGCGATGGCGAGATGGAAGGCGAAATCGACCGCCGTCGCACTCTCGCCGCGTGCGACGGCGGCATCGATCTCGTCGAGCGCCTCGCCGATCTTGGCCTCCTGGGCGGGCGAGCAGCGCTCCGCGGCAAGGCCGGCGGCCTCGATCTCCACCGCCGTGCGCAGTTCCAGCGCCTCCAGGATTGAGGAGATCTTGCCCGAATCCGCCGACAGGAGGCTCAGCGCGCCGGCCTCGGTCTTCGGCGGTTCGAGCACGAAGACGCCGGCGCCCTGGCGCGGCTCCACGAGGCCGTCGGCGGCAAGGCGCGCGACCGCCTCGCGGATCACGGTGCGGCTGACGCCGAACTCCTCGATCAGGGCCTTCTCCGTCGGGAGCCTGTCGCCGGGCCTGATGGTGCCGCCGGCGATGCGCTCGCGCAGGACGGCCTGAACGTGCGCGGTGAGGCTCCGGCGCTTGCCGGCGTGTGTGGCGGTCTGCTCGTTCATGTCCTGCTGCCGGTCGCCTTGATCTCCACCCAAAGTTCCATGATCATATGACAGGATCGCCTTGCCACAAAGTTATCGTATGAATTATGGTGGCCGAACGAGAATGACAAGACCGGTTCGACCAGCGGCATGATCCTGATGATGAAGCTGGGCCTGGGGCTGTGCACGCCGCCGGTCGGTGCCTGCCTGTTCGTCGGATGCGTCATCGGCCAGACCCCCATCGCGCAAGCGCTGAGGTCGATCTGGCCGTTCTATCTTGCGATCCTGCTTGCGCTTATGCTGACGACCTTCGTTCCTGCAATCCCGCTGGCATTGCCGTCGCGTCCCGGATAGCGGCGGGCCGGCAGAGGCCAGACACTCCGACCGTCCCGAAGGAGGGCAATCCATGCACAAGCTGCTGATCACGGGCGCAGCCGGCGGCCTCGGCCGAATGCTGCGCGAGAACCTCGCAGGCATCTATCCGGAGCTCAGGCTCTCCGACATCGCGCCGCTCGATCCCGCGGGCGAGGGCGAGGAGACCGTGACGTGCGATCTCGGCGACTACGACGCGGTGATGGATCTCGTCTCCGGCTGCGACGGCATCGTCCATCTGGGCGGCATCTCGATGGAGAACAGTTTCGAGGCGATCCTCAACGCCAATCTGCGCGGCACCTATCACATCTTCGAGGCCGCGCGCCGGCACGGACGCCCGCGCATCCTGTTTGCGAGCTCCAACCACACGATCGGCTTCCACGAGCGTACCGAGCGGCTCGACGGCGAGAGCCCGTACCGGCCAGACAGCCTCTACGGCCTGTCGAAATGCTATGGCGAGCTGGTCGCGCGCTACTATTACGACAAGTTCGGCGTGGAGAGCCTGTCGGTCAGGATCGGATCGTGCTTTCCCGAACCGCGGGACCGGCGCATGCTTGCGACCTGGCTTTCCGGCAATGATTTCTGCCGCATGATCGAGGTCGCGTTCGCTGCGCCGAAGCTTGGCTGCACCATGCTCTACGGCGCCTCCGCCAACAAGGAGCAATGGTGGGACAACGGTCATGCCGCCTTCCTCGGCTGGACGCCGGAGGAGACCGCGGAGGTCTATCGCGACAGGGTGGAGGCGGCCACGCCGACGCCCGATCCGAACGATCCGGCCGTGATCTTCCAGGGCGGGGCCTTCGCCGCGGCCGGCCATTTCGAAGACGAATGAGACACCCAAGAACCGGGACAGACAGGGACGGACCGACGACATGAGCGAACTGCATCACAATCTGATCGGCGGCGAGTGGACGGACGGCGACGACGTCATCGCCAATATCAATCCGTCGAACACCGATGACGTGGTCGGCGAATATGCCCGCGCCTCCGAGGCCGATGCCGCCCGCGCCATCGCTGCCGCCAGGGACGCCGCGCCGGCCTGGGCACAGTCCGGCCCGCAGCAGCGCCACGACATCCTGAAGGCGGCCTCCGACGAGATCATGACACGCAGGGAGGAACTCGGACGGCTGCTTGCGCGCGAGGAGGGCAAGACGCTGCCCGAAGGTATCGGCGAGGCGGCGCGCGCCGGCCAGATCTTCGGCTTCTTCGCTGGCGAGTGCCTGCGCCAGGCGGGCGACAAGATCGCCTCGGTTCGCCCCGGCGTCGATGTGGAAATCACCCGGGAACCGGTCGGCGCGGTCGGCATCATCACGCCATGGAACTTCCCCATCGCCATTCCCGCCTGGAAGATCGCGCCGGCGCTCGCCTATGGCAACACCGTCGTCTTCAAACCCGCAGAGCTCGTGCCGGGCTGCGCCTGGGCACTGGTCGACATCCTCAAGCGGGCCGGCCTGCCGGACGGTGTCCTGAACCTCGTCATGGGCCGCGGCTCCGTCGTCGGCCAGGCGATGCTGGACAGCCCCGATATCGACGCCATCACCTTCACGGGCTCGGTGGCGACCGGAAAGAGCGTCGCGGCGGCGTGCGCGGAGCATATGCGCAAGGTGCAGCTCGAGATGGGTGGCAAGAACCCGCTCGTCGTGCTCGACGATGCCGCTCTCGACACGGCGGTGGAGTGTGCGGTGAACGGCGCCTTCTTCTCCACCGGCCAGCGCTGCACGGCCTCCTCGCGCCTGATCGTGGCGGACGGCATTCACGACCGCTTCGTCGCCGCCGTGACCGAGCGCCTGAAGGGGCTCGTCGTGGACGACGCGCTGAAGGAGGGCACCCATATCGGCCCGGTGGTGGACGAGAACCAGCTCTCCCAGGACGAGCGCTACCTCGCCATCGGGCGCGAGGAGGGCGCGACGCTCGCCTGGGGCGGCGAACGGCTCAACCGCGACACGCCGGGCTTCTATCTCCAGCCCGCGCTGTTCACCGAGACGTCGAACGACATGCGCATCAACCGCGAGGAGATCTTCGGGCCCGTCGCCTCGGTGGTCCGGGTGAAGGACTACGACGAAGCGCTCGCGGTCGCCAACGACACGGCCTTCGGGCTGTCCGCCGGGATCTGCACGGCGAGCCTCAAGCACGCCTCGCATTTCAAGCGCAATTCTGAGGCCGGCATGGTGATGGTGAACCTGCCGACGGCGGGCGTCGACTACCATGTGCCCTTCGGCGGCCGGAAGGGGTCGAGCTACGGCCCGCGCGAGCAGGGGCGCTACGCGGCGGAGTTCTATACCACCGTCAAGACGGCCTATACGCTGCCCTGAGCGGGGAGACGGACGGCGCAAGTCACAAATACACAACGTCGTCCCGGGGGCTTGGTCCCGGGATCCAGTGGCCACTCGATTGGCATGTTGCACGGATTACCCGTCATCCCCGCGAAAGCGGGGATCCATGTTCCTGACGCCGCTCTTGGATTCCCGCTTTCGCGGGAATGACGAAGAGAGGGGGGCTTAAGGAGTGGAGTGGGGCGCCTGCACCGGCAGACATGCCACTGGGTCCCGGGACCAAGCCCCGGGACGACATCTAGCCTGGCGTTTCAGCTTCTGCCATGCCCGTCCGCGGGCCATGGACATTTTGAACCGGACAGCGGTGGGCTTGACCCGGGCATCCATGCAGTCTCCGCACTTGCCGGGATGTGAGACGGATTGCCGGATCAAGCCGGGCAATGACGAGGGGGCGGGAGCTCTTTCCACTCGACCGCTCCGTCAATAATACGATATTCGTCGAATAGTCGTTGACAGGCAGCGTCGTTCAGCATAACGATACGACTATCGTCGAACTATGGGATGAACGGGATGGACACGGCGCATGTGATAGAGGCCCTCGGGGCGCTGGCCCACGAGCATCGCCTCGCGATCTACCGGATGCTGGTGGAGGCGGGGCCCGACGGGCTGTCGGCCGGCATGATCGCGGACCGGCTCGGCGTGCCGCCATCCTCGCTGACCTTCCATACCCGCGCGCTTGTCCAGGCGGGCCTTGCGACGCAGCGCCGGGTCAGCCGGCAGATCATCTACGCCGCCGACTTCGCCGCCATGAACGGCCTTGTCGGCTATCTCACCGAAAACTGCTGCGGCCAGGGGGCCGCCTGCAACCCCGGCTGCGATCCGGCACGCCCTGCCGTGACGGAGGATGCGGCCAGCCCAACCAATCGGAGATCGGCATGAAACGCCTGCATGTCCATGTGTCTGTGGAGGATCTCGACCAGTCGGTCCGCTTCTACACGACCCTGTTTGCCGCGGAACCCTCTGTGGTGAAGCCCGACTACGCGAAATGGATGCTGGACGATCCGCGCGTGAACTTCGCGATCTCCCGGCGCGGCCAGGCCGTCGGCGTCGAGCATCTGGGCATCCAGGTGGAGACCGAGGCCGAGCTCACGGAAGTCTATGGCCGCCTTGCCCGGGCCGACCGCCCGGTGGTGGAGGAGCCGGCGACTGTCTGCTGCTATGCCAACAGCGACAAGCAGTGGATCGCCGATCCTCAAGGGGTGGCCTGGGAGACCTTCCTGACCCACGGGGAGAGCACGGTCTACGGCAAGGACGGCGCGCTGGACAGGCTCGATGCGGCCTGCTGCGAGCCGCCCGCCATCGCCGCCGCCAGCCGGGGAGCATGCGGCTGCGGCCCGTCGGCGAGCGATACAGGCGGAGGCTCGTAACCCATGGCTCCCCTGAACGTTCTGTTCCTGTGTACGGGCAATTCCGCGCGCAGCATCATGGCCGAGGCGATCCTCAACCATCTCGGTGCCGGACGCTTCCGGGGCTGGAGCGCGGGCTCCCATCCCAAGAACGATGTCCATCCGATGGCGCTGGAGACGTTGCGCCAGGCGAACCTGCCGACCGAGGGGCTTTACGCCAAGAGCTGGGACGAGTTCGCCAGGAACGGCGCGCCGGAGATGGATTTCGTCTTCACCGTCTGCGACAACGCCGCCGGAGAGGTCTGCCCCATATGGCCCGGCCAGCCGGTCACGGCCCATTGGGGCGTTCCCGACCCCGCGGCGGCGGAGGGGTCGGAGGCCGAGCGCATGCTCGCCTTCCGCGAGGTCTTCAGGATGCTCGACCGCCGCATCCGGATCTTCCTCGCGCTCCGGCATGGGGAAATCGACAGGGCGGAGACGGAGCGCAAGGTCGTCGAGATCGGCCGTCTCGACGAGAACGACGCGAAGAGCAGGGCATCATGAGCGATACAACGACGGACAATGCCGGTGCGGCCCTTGCTGCGCCAGCCGCGAAGCTCGGTGTGTTCGAGCGCTGGCTGACGGTCTGGGTGGCGTTGTGCATCGTCGCCGGCATCGTGCTGGGTCAGCTGCTGCCGGGTGTCTTTCATGCCATTGGCGGCATGGTGGTGGCGGAGGTGAACCTGCCTGTCGCCGTGCTCGTCTGGCTGATGATTATCCCCATGCTGCTCAAGATCGACCCGGCGGCGCTCTCCGGCGTCGGGGCGCACTGGCGCGGCATCGTGGCGACCGTCGGCGTCAATTGGCTCGTCAAGCCGTTCTCCATGGCGCTGCTCGCCTGGCTGTTCATTGGAACCGTCTTCCGGCCCTTCCTGCCGGCCGACCAGGTCGACAGCTACATTGCGGGCCTCATCCTGCTGGCGGCCGCGCCCTGCACGGCGATGGTCTTCGTCTGGTCCAACCTGGTGAACGGCGAGCCGCATTTCACGCTGAGCCAGGTCGCGCTCAACGACACGATCATGGTCGTGGCCTTCGCGCCCATCGTCGGGCTGCTGCTCGGCCTGTCGGCCATCACCGTGCCGTGGGACACGCTGATCCTGTCGGTCGTCCTCTACATCGTCGTGCCCGTGGCCATTGCCCAGCTCTGGCGCGCAAGGCGCCTGAGGACGGGGGGCGAGGCGGCGCTCGCGCGCACGCTGAAACGGCTCGGGCCCGTCTCGCTGGTGGCGTTGCTGGCAACGCTCATCCTGCTGTTCGGCCTGCAGGGCGAGCAGATCGTGCGCCAGCCGCTGGTGATCGCCATGATCGCCGTGCCGATCCTCGTGCAGGTCTATTTCAACGCCGCGCTCGCCTATGGGCTGAACCGCAGCCTCGGCGTCGACTGGTGCGTCGCCGGTCCGTCGGCGCTGATCGGGGCCAGCAATTTCTTCGAGCTCGCCGTGGCGACCGCCATCGCGCTCTTCGGCTTCCAGTCCGGCGCGGCGCTGGCGACGGTGGTCGGGGTTCTGGTGGAGGTGCCGGTCATGCTGTCGGTCGCGCGCATCGTCAACGCCTCGCGGGGCTGGTACGAGCGCGGCGCTATGCCCGCAGGCAAGCGCTGACGCCGCCTTGTGGAGCGGCCTTTGCGCCGGGGGCCGCTCCCGCCCTTCCTAAATCGGGCCCGAATGCTATATATCGGGCAATCCTCGTGGAGGTCCTGAGCGAGCCGTATGGTACATGCGGCGATGCGGGACCTCCTTGAGCGTTTCCCGAACATCCGGAAGTAGCGAGAGCATGGCGTCCCATCAGTACATCTATCACATGCACGGCCTCACCAAGGCCTTTCCCGGCGGCAAGAAGGTCTTCGAGAACATCAACCTGTCCTTCCTGCCGGGCGCGAAGATCGGCGTTCTCGGCGTCAACGGCGCCGGCAAGTCCACGCTGCTGAAGATCATGGCGGGCCTCGACAAGGAGTTCCAGGGCGAGGCCTGGGCCGCCGACGGGGTGAAGGTCGGCTATCTGGCGCAGGAGCCGGAGCTCGACGCGGACAAGACCGTGCGCGAGAACGTCATGGAAGGCGTCGCGGAGAAACAGGCGCTGATCGACCGCTATAACGAGCTCGCCATGAACTATTCCGACGAGACCGCGGACGAGATGGCGAAGCTGCAGGACATCATCGATTCCCGGAACCTCTGGGACCTCGACTCCCAGGTGGAGCAGGCGATGGACGCCCTGCGCTGCCCGCCCGACGACGCGGCGGTGTCGACGCTGTCGGGCGGCGAGAAGCGCCGGGTGGCCCTGTGCAAGCTGCTCCTGTCGGAGCCCGACATGCTGCTGCTCGACGAGCCCACCAACCATCTCGACGCGGAATCGGTCGCCTGGCTCGAGCACTATCTGGAGAGCTACAAGGGCACCGTCGTGCTGGTGACCCATGACCGCTACTTCCTCGACAATGTGACGGGCTGGATCCTCGAGCTCGACCGGGGGCGCGGCATTCCCTACGAAGGCAATTACTCCGAATGGCTGAAGCAGAAGGAGAAGCGCCTGATCCAGGAGGGGCGCGAGGAGGAGGCGCGCCAGCGCACCCTCAAGGAGGAGCTTGAGTGGGTGCAGGCGAGCCCACGTGCCCGGCAGACGAAATCAAAGGCCCGAATCAAGGCTTACGAGGATCTGCTCAACCAGGATATGCGCGAGAAGGTGGCCCGCCAGCAGATCACTGTTCCGCCGGGACCGCGCCTCGGCAATGTGGTCATCGAGGCGGACGGCCTCACCAAGGGCTTCGGCGACGAGCTGCTGATCGAGGATCTGTCCTTCCGCCTGCCGCCGGGCGGCATTGTCGGCGTGATCGGCCCGAACGGCGCCGGCAAGACGACACTGTTCCGCATGATCACCGGCCAGGAGACGCCGGACAAGGGCACGCTCGATCTCGGCGAGACGGCGGTGCTCGGCTATGTGGACCAGTCGCGCGACACGCTGGACGGCAAGAAGACTGTCTGGGAGGAGATTTCGGACGGCAACGACGTCATCCAGCTCGGCAAGCGCGAGGTGCAGTCGCGCGCCTATGTGAGCTGGTTCAACTTCCGCGGCGGCGACCAGCAGAAGAAGGTCGGCCAGCTCTCCGGCGGCGAGCGCAACCGCGTCCATCTGGCGAAGATGCTGAAATCGGGCGCCAATGTGCTGCTGCTCGACGAGCCGACCAACGATCTCGACGTGGATACGCTGCGCGCGCTCGAGGAGGCGCTTCTCGACTTCGCCGGCTGCGCGGTGGTGATCAGCCACGATCGCTGGTTCCTCGACCGGATCGCGACCCACATCCTCGCCTTCGAGGGCGACAGCCATGTGGAGTGGTTCGAGGGCAATTTCGAGGCCTATGAGGAGGACAAGAAGCGCCGTCTCGGCGAGGACTCCGTCGTGCCGAAGCGCATCAAGTACAAGCGTTTCGCCAGGGCGTGACGGCGCCCGCATCGCCGCAGGGATGTGCAACGCAAAACGGCCGGGGCGGAAATGCCCCGGCCGTTTTCACATCCGTTCTGTGCGCGCCCGACAGGGGCTGCCCGCTACTTCTTCAGGAAGCTGAAGAGCGCGTCGATATTGCCGTTGTTCTGGTTGAGCAGCGAGACGAAGTTCGTGCGCTGCTGGATGGCCAGCCACACGCCCTCGATGCTGACATCGATGATCTTGTAGCCGCCGCCGCGCGAACGCAGCCGCCAGATGACCGGCATGGGCTGGCGCCCGGAAAACTGCACCTGGCTCGTGACGATCACGCTGTTGCCGGTGTTCTTGCTGCCCTTGATGTCGAGCGCGTTGCCGCCGAGCTTCGTGGCATTGTTGACGAACACGTCGGAGATGTACTTCTCGAACAGGCCGAAATACTCCGATTGGCGCGACCGCGGCATCTTGCTGCGATAGTTGCCAAGCGCGAACATCGCGATGGAGGGGATGTCCGCATTCTGGCGCAGCAGGCTGCGGAACTGGCTGCCGGAACGCGCCCGGGCCGCGGCCAGGACCTTGTTGCCCACCGAGGAGATGAAGGATTCCGCGCTCGCGGCCTCAGCCGGCAGGCTGTGGGGAAGGGTCAGCCCGGCCGCCATCAGGGCGGCGCATGAGCAAGCTATGAGGTGTCTGCGGGACAGGAGGGTCATACCGGTCCTCTTCCGTGGGTTCATGTTGTCTCGGATCGTGGAACGAAGTCTCTGCCGCCGCCGATCAGCGCGAGAATTCGGGGATGTCGGGAAGGTCCTCCTCGACCACCCGACCATTCCGAATCTCCGCCAGACGGCGCTGGTAATAGACATCCTTCAGCGTCGCATAGAAATCTGGCGAGGATTCGCGCAAGGCGTCGAGCTGGTCGAGATTGGCCTCGCGCGTCGTCACGACCTCGGCCATCAGGGGCGAGCTGCTTTCCAGCAGCGTCGCATCCATCAGCAGCCAGGTGAAGGGGTTCGCCGCAGCATCGACGACGCGGCCGAACAGGTGGCGCGGGGTCGACGGGCCGATGATGGGCGCCACGATATAGGGCCCGGACGGCACGCCATAGACAGCGAGCGTCTGCGCGAAATCCTCCGTATGCGGCTCGATGCCGGCATGCTGGGCGGCGTCGACGAAGCCGCCGAAGCCCACCGTCGTGTTGACGAGGAAGCGCACCAGCGTCTCCTCCGCCCGCTTGCCCTCGCCCTGGAGCACGTCGTTGACCAGGGTGATGGGGGAGGTCGCGTTGGAGATGATGTTGTAGATGCCCGTGCGCAGGAAGGAGGGCACCACGGCCCGGTACATCTCCGCAACCGGCCTGAGAAGCACGGTGTCGACGGCGTCGTTGAAACCGTAGATCGCGCGGTTGACCGGCTCGATCGGGTCGGACAGTTCCTCGGCCTGATAGGAATCCGCCTGCATCGTCTGGACGACGGGCGCATTCGGATCGGCCTCGTAGGTCGTCACGACGTTGGTCTCGGCGACCTCGTCGGTCGCAGTTTGCGCGGCGGCGAGGCCGGCATTGCAGACAACAGCAAGGGATATCGCTGCGGCCAGGCCGAAACGACGGACCCTGCCCACGGGCCGGGCAGGAGCATTCATGCGCGGGATAACTATGCTTGTCATTACAATGGCGATGTTTGTGATTCGTGTCCGTTCGGCAGCCATCTGTCTAGCAGTTTGCCGCGACGATAGCACAACTCCATTGATCTACCAGAGGAAAACGCCGTCGGCGCGGCGAAACCCGCTTGGGCGTTGCCCAAATGCCGCGCGTGCCCGGGACGGGGGCAGCGTATCGGGGTTGTATCGGAATATCCATCCAAAGAAAGCGCTTGGGTCTCATATAAAGATATGTTTATATGACCAACCACTGATTTGGGCGTGACGGCACGTGCCGTGCGGCAGGTGTCGGGATCGCGTCGCGGTCCGGTCCGGCCGGATGGGCGTGACGGGCATGCCGGAGGATATCATGGCGGATTTGCGGATGGACGAACTGCTCGCCGGCTTGAGGGCGATTGGAGAGAGCACGCGGCTCAGGCTGCTGTTCATCCTGTCCCATGGCGAGTTCAACGTGACTGAGCTGACCGGGATTCTCGGCCAGAGCCAGCCGCGCGTCAGCCGTCATCTGAAGCTCCTGACGGAGGCGGGCCTCCTGGAACGTCACCGGGAGGGCAGCTGGATGCTGTTCCGCCTGGGCGAGGAGGGCACCGGTGCGGCTCTTGCCCACATGATCGCCGATCTCCTGCCGGCCGACGATCCCGCCCTCCTGCGCGATCTGGAGCGGCTCGAGGCGCTGAGGTCGGAGCGTGCCAGCGCGGCGGCCGCCTATTTCCGGACCAATGCGGAAGACTGGGACAGTATCCGCTCTCTCCATGTGGCAGAGGAGGATGTCGAGCAGGCGATGGCGGACATCCTCGCCGATGCGGGGCCCATCGGCACGCTGCTCGATCTCGGTACCGGCACGGGCCGCATGCTGGAGCTGTTCGCGCGCGACGCCGAACACGGCATCGGCGTCGACCTGTCGCGGGAGATGCTGGCCGTGGCCCGGTCCAATCTGGAGCGCGCCGGGCTGAAGCATTGCCAGGTGCGCCATGGCGACCTGTTCCACCTGCCTTACCGCAATGACAGCGCGGACGCGATCACCGTGCATCAGGTGCTCCACTATCTGGAGGATCCCGAGCGCGCCCTGTCGGAGGCCGCGCGGGTCCTGAGCCCCGAGGGACAGATGCTGGTGGTCGACTTCGCACCGCACGAGCTCGAATTCCTGCGCGAGGGCCATGCCCATCGCCGGCTCGGCATTTCCGACGACCAGTTCGCCTCATGGGCGCAGCGTGCGGGGCTGAAGGTGGTCAGCCACGAGCAGTTGCCGCCGCCGCCGACCATCGCGAACGGCCTGACGGTGTCGATCTGGCTTGCGCGGCCCGTTCATGCCCGCACGGACGCGACCGTCATGGCGTCCGAGGCCGAGCCCGCCTGATCCGGTCCGGGCCAACCGGCCCGACCGCACGAGATCCTTGAGTCTAAAAGGGAAATACAATGAGGGACGACGAGGTGAAGACCACCAACGGCCAAGCGGAGCCCGAGCGCGAGTTCCGCGTTTCCTTCGAGTTCTTTCCGCCGAAGAACGAGGCCATGGAGCGCTCGCTGTGGGAGGCGATCAAGAAGCTCGAGGCGCTCGATCCGGCCTTCGTGTCGGTCACCTACGGGGCGGGCGGCTCGACGCGCGAGCGCACCCATTCCACCGTCACGCGCATCCTGAAGGAGACGGGGCTCACGCCTGCGGCCCACCTGACCTGCGTCGGGGCGGAGCGCGGCGAGGTGGACGACGTCGTGCGCGCCTACGACAAGGCCGGCGTACGCAATATCGTGGCCCTGCGCGGCGATCCGCCGGAGGGCGTGGGCTCTGCCTATGCGCCCCATCCGGGCGGCTACGAGAACGCGGCCGATCTCGTCGGCGGAATCCGCAAGATCGCCGATTTCGACATCTCGGTCGCCGCCTATCCGGAAAAGCATCCCGAATCGCCGGACTGGGAGACGGATCTCGCCATGCTCGCCGCTAAGGTCGATGCCGGCGCGGACCGCGCGATCACCCAGTTCTTCTTCGATAACAGCGCCTATTTCCGCTATCTCGACCGGGTTCGTGCGCGCGGCATCGACGTGCCCGTCGTACCGGGCATCGTGCCTATCGTGAACTTCAAGCGCGTCGCGGGCTTTGCGGGCAAATGCGGCGCGAGCATCCCGCCGGAGCTCGCCGCGCGCTTCGAAGGGCTCGACGACGACCCGGAGACCCATGCTCTCGTCGCCGCGGCGGTGGCGGCGGAACAGGTCGCGGAACTGCGCGACCAGGGCATCGACCAGTTTCACTTCTACACGCTGAACCGTGCCGAGCTCGTCTATGCGATCTGCAGGCTGCTCGGCCTGGGAACCAAGACCGAAAAGGCAGCAGCATGACCGACCTCCTCAGTCGCAACACCGATCCCGTGAGCGAGGCGCTGAAGCGTCTCGCCCGAGAGCGCATCCTCGTCATCGACGGTGCGATGGGCACGCAGATTCAGGAGTTCAAGCTTTCCGAAGAGGATTTCAGGGGCTCGCGCTTCGCCGATCACGGCAAGGAGCTGAAGGGTAACAACGACCTCCTCACGCTCAGCCAGCCGGACGTCATCCGCAAGATCCACAAGAGCTTCCTGGAGGCCGGCGCGGATATCGTGGAGACCAACACCTTCTCCTCCACCCGCATCGCGCAGGCCGACTATGCGATGGAGGATCTGGCCTACGAACTCAATGTCGAGGCCGCGCGGATTGCGCGTGAGGCCTGCCAGGAAGTGATGGCGCGCGAGGAGGGGCGGCAGTGCTTCGTCGCCGGCGCCCTTGGGCCGACCAACCGGACGGCCTCGATCTCGCCCGATGTCACCAATCCGGGCTACCGCGCGGTCACCTTCGACGACCTGGCGGACGCCTACGGAGAGGCGGCGCGCGGGCTCATCGACGGCGGCGCGGACATCCTGCTCGTCGAGACGATCTTCGACACGCTGAACGCCAAGGCCGCGATCTACGCCATCATGTCGCTCTACGAGGAGCGCGGCATCCACCGTCCGGTCATCATCTCCGGCACGATCACGGACCGCTCCGGGCGCACGCTCTCCGGCCAGACGCCGACGGCCTTCTGGCATTCGGTGCGCCATGCATCCCCGATCGCCGTTGGCCTCAACTGCGCGCTCGGCGCCGCCGAGATGCGCCAGCATATCGACGAGCTCTCCGGCGTCGCCGACACGCTGGTCTCCGCCTACCCCAATGCGGGGCTGCCCAACGAGTTCGGCGGCTATGACGAGCGCCCGGACCAGACGGCGGGCATGATCGCGGAGTTCGCCGATTCCGGGCTGGTCAATCTCGTCGGCGGCTGCTGCGGCACGACGCCGGAGCATATCGCCGCCATCGCCGACGCGGTGAAGGGCAAGGCGCCGCGCAAGGTGGTGCAGCCGGAGCCCTATATGCGCCTGTCGGGGCTCGAGCCCTTCGTGGTGACGCCGGACGTCAATTTCGTGAATGTCGGCGAGCGCACCAACGTCACCGGCTCCGCCCGCTTCCGCAAGCTCATCAAGGAAGGCGACTACGAGACGGCACTGGAGGTTGCGCGCGATCAGGTGGAGAACGGCGCCCAGATCATCGACGTCAATATGGACGAGGGGATGCTGGACTCCCAGGAGGCGATGACGACCTTCCTGAACCTCGTCGCCGCCGAGCCGGACATCTCCAAGGTGCCGGTCATGGTCGACTCGTCGAAATGGTCGGTCATCGAGGCGGGCCTCAAATGCATCCAGGGCAAGGGCGTGGTCAACTCGATCAGCCTGAAGGAAGGCGAGGAGGCCTTCATCGCCCAGGCCCGCAAGGTGCTCGCCTATGGCGCCGCCGTCGTCGTCATGGCCTTCGACGAGGACGGCCAGGCCGACACGGTGGAGCGCAAGTTCGAGATCTGCAAGCGCTCCTACGAGATCCTGACGGAGAAGGTCGGCTTCCCGCCGGAGGATATCGTCTTCGACCCGAACATCTTCGCGGTCGCCACCGGTATCGAGGAGCACAACGATTACGGCATCGCCTTCATCGAGGCGACGAAGCGGATCCGCAAGGAGCTGCCGCACGCCCATATCTCGGGCGGAGTGTCGAACCTCTCCTTCTCGTTCCGCGGCAACAACACGGTGCGCGAGGCGATGCATTCCGCCTTCCTCTACCATGCCATTCACGCCGGCATGGATATGGGCATCGTCAATCCGGCCCAGATCACCATCTACGACGATATCCCGAAGGAGCTGCTGGAGGGCGTGGAGGACGTTATCCTCAACCGCCGCGACGACGCGACGGAGCGCCTGCTCGACCTTGCGGAGAGCTACAAGAGCGACGGCAGCCAGAAGGAGGTGAAGACGCTCGCCTGGCGCGAGGAGCCGGTTGATGCGCGCATTGCCCATGCGCTGGTCAACGGCATCGGCGATTATGTCGAGGAGGATGTCGAGGAGGCCCGGCTGAAGGCGGACAGCCCGCTGGAGGTGATCGAGGGGCCGCTGATGGACGGCATGAACGTGGTCGGCGACCTGTTCGGCGACGGCAAGATGTTCCTGCCGCAGGTGGTGAAGTCCGCCCGCGTCATGAAGAAGGCCGTGGCCCATCTGCTTCCCTACATGGAGCAGGAACGCAAGGAGAAGGGCCTCGACAAGCAGGGCCCGGCGGGCCGCATCGTCATGGCGACCGTGAAGGGCGACGTGCACGATATCGGCAAGAACATCGTCGGCGTCGTGCTCCAGTGCAACAATTACGAGGTCATCGATCTCGGCGTCATGGTGCCGGCCGCCCAGATCCTGGAGACGGCGCGGGAGAAGGAGGCCGATATCATCGGGCTCTCCGGCCTCATCACGCCGTCGCTCGACGAGATGTGCCATGTGGCCGCCGAGATGGAGCGGGAAGGCTTCGACATGCCGCTGCTCATCGGCGGGGCGACCACCAGCCGGATCCACACCGCGGTCAAGGTCAATCCGAACTATTCCCGGGGCCAGGCGATCTACGTCACCGATGCGAGCCGCGCCGTCGGCGTCGTTCAGAACCTGCTTTCCGCGACCGCGCGCGAGGGTTATGTGAGCGACATCCGCGCGGAATACGAACGGCTCGCCGAAGGCCATGCCCGCGGGCGCGAGGTCAAGGCGCGCGCCAGCATCGCGGACGCCCGCGCCAACCGCACGCCGGTCGACTGGACCGAGGCCCCGGCACCGGGCTTCCTCGGCACCAGGGTCTTCGACGACTATCCGCTCGCCGATCTCGTCCCCTATATCGACTGGACGCCCTTCTTCTCCACTTGGGAGATGAAGGGGCAGTACCCCCAGATCCTGCAGGACGAGCGCTATGGCGAGGCGGCCCGCGATCTCTTCAACGACGCCCAGGCGATGCTCAAGCAGATCGTGGAGGAGAAGTGGCTCACCGCACGCGCCGTCGTCGGCTTCTGGCCGGCCAATGCGGTTGGCGACGATATCGAGGTCTATGCCGATGGCGAACGGACCGAGGAGCTCGCCACGCTGCATACGCTGCGCCAGCAGATGAAGCGCAACAATGAGCGCGCCAACGCCGCGCTCGCCGATTTCGTGGCGCCGAAGGAAACCGGCGTCCCCGACTATATCGGCGGGTTCGCAGTGTCCGCGGGCTTTGCGGAAGAGGACATGGCGGAGCGCTTCGAGCGCGCCAATGACGACTACTCCAAGATCCTGTTCCAGGCGCTCTCCGACCGGCTGGCGGAGGCCTTCGCGGAAGCCATGCACGAGCGCGTGCGCAAGGAGCTGTGGGGCTATGCCAGGGACGAGGCGCTCACCAGCGAGGATCTGATCTCGGAGAAGTATCAGGGCATCCGTCCCGCGCCCGGCTATCCGGCCCAGCCGGACCACACCGAGAAGCGCACGCTCTTCCGCATCCTCGATGCGGAGGCCAAGACCGGGATCAAGCTCACGGAGTCCTGTGCCATGTGGCCCGCATCCTCCGTGTCCGGTCTCTATTTCTGGCGCCCGGAAAGCCACTATTTCGGCGTCGGCAAGATCGACCGCGATCAGGTGGAGGACTATGCCGCGCGCAAGGGCTGGCCGGTGGAGGATGTGGAGCGCTGGCTCGCGCCAATCCTCAACTACGACCCGGCGGCGGTCGAGAGCGAGGCGGCCTGAGGCCAAGGATCCGCGTAGAGTTCCCGTCGGTGCGGCCCGGCCGGCTTGGCCGGGCCGCGCTTGACGGACGGCATGCGCACCGCTATCGCGAAGGGAGCCGCCCCGCGAACGGAGCCTGCCGACGCCGATGTTTTCCTCTGTGCTGATTGCCAATAGGGGCGAGATCGCCTGCCGGATCATCCGCTCCGCGCGTGCGCTCGGCATGCGCACAATCGCCGTCTATTCGCAGGCCGATGCCGGCGCGCTCCATGTGCGGCTTGCCGACGAGGCTCACCCCATCGGTCCGCCAGAGCCCTCGGAAAGCTATTTGAACGGCGAGCGGATCATCGAAACCGCGCTGAAGGCGGGCGCGCAGTGCATCCATCCGGGTTACGGCTTCCTCGCGGAGAACGCGGGGTTCGCTGAGGCCTGCGCGAAGGCGGGGCTCGTGTTTGTCGGCCCGCCGCCGGACGCGATCCGAGCCATGGGCCTCAAGGACGCCGCCAAGGCGCTGATGGAGACGGCCGGCGTGCCGGTCGTCCCGGGCTATCACGGCGACCGGCAGGAGACGGATTTCCTGCGCGAGAAGGCCTATCAGATCGGCTATCCGGTGATCGTCAAGGCGGTCGCCGGCGGCGGCGGCAAGGGCATGCGGCGGGTGACGCGCCATCAGGACGCCGCCGACGCCATCGACGCGTGCAAGCGCGAGGCGAAGGCCGCCTTCGGCGACGACCGGATGCTGGTTGAGAAATACGTCTCCAGCCCCCGCCATATCGAGATGCAGGTCTTCGCCGACGCGGCGGGCAACGCCGTCCATCTCTTCGAACGCGACTGCTCCATGCAGCGCCGCCACCAGAAGATCGTGGAGGAGGCGCCCGCACCGGGCTTGACGGAGGAGATGCGCGCGGCGATGGGCGAGGCGGCGGTCGCCGCGGCGAAGGCCGTCGGCTATGTCGGCGCCGGAACGGTGGAGTTCATCGCCGATGCGAGCCGTGGGCTGAGGGCGGATGCCTTCTATTTCATGGAGATGAATACGCGACTCCAGGTGGAGCATCCCGTGACGGAGATGATCACCGGTCTCGATCTGGTGGAACTTCAGTTCCGGGTCGCGGCCGGCGAGGCGCTGCCCGTCGCGCAAGGGGAGGTGGCGGCGAGTGGCCATGCCATCGAGGCGCGGCTCTATGCGGAGGACCCGGCGGGCGGTTTCCTGCCCCAGAGCGGCCGGCTGGTGCGGCTGTCCTGGCCGGAAGAGACGGAGGATCTGCGCGTCGATACGGGCGTGGAGGAGGGCGCGGTCATCAGCCCCCATTACGACCCGATGATCGCCAAGCTCATCGCCCATGGCAGCGACCGGGAGGCCGCGCGGCGGCGCCTTGTCGACGCGCTCGAGCGGACGGCGGTTCTGGGCCTGCGGACCAATCTGGGGTTCCTGTCGCGCGTTCTGTGTGCGGACGCCTTCGTCGAGGCCACCTTCGACACGGGCTTCGTCGACGGTCATGCGGCCGCGCTGGTGCCGCGGCCCGAGCGCGCGCGCACCATCGGGCTCACCGCGGCCGGCTGGCTGGAGCATCTGAGGCTCGCAGGGCTTGAGCGCGACCGCCGGCTCACCGACGAGCCGGCCTCGCCCTGGAGCACCATGACCGGCTGGACGCTCGGGCTCGCGCGCACCGACCGGCTTCATCTCACCGTCAACGGCATGCCCGCCGATATCGACCTCTCATGGACCGCCTCCGGGGAGCTTCATGTGGAAGAGGGGGAGACCGAAACCCGACTCGACGCGGCGAGGTTCGAAACCGCGTCCGACGGCACGGGCCACCTCCGGCTGCGCCTCGACGGCCACGACCTGCAGGCGGTGATGTGGCGCGACGAGGCGGCGTCCGCCGTCTATCTCGATTGCGACGGCGAGCATTTCGACATCCGCGAGCAGGCGCTCAGGGGCCCCGACGAGGTCGCGGGCGGCGGAACCATCGTGCGCGCGCCCATGTCGGGCCGCATCGTCAGCCTGCTGGTGGCCGAGGGCGACCGCGTGGCGGCGGGCGACAGGCTCGCGATCCTCGAGGCGATGAAGATGGAGCACCCCCTCGTCGCCGGCGCCGATGCGGTGGTGACGTCGTTCGGCGCGGGAGAGGGCGATCAGGTCTCGGAAGGCGATATTATCGTATCTCTGGAACCGGTTGACGGTGAAAGCTGAAGGATAGGTTCAGTCGTCGGTCCGGTCGGCCTCCGCCCGCGAGAGGGCGTCCGCGATGACCTCCGGCGGCTGCGCGCCCATCACCGCATAGCGCCCCGCGACGATGAAGCAGGGTACGCCCGTCACGCCCATGCGCTGGGCGAGCGAGATCTCCTCGCGCACGGCGTCCTTGTCGGCGTCCGAGGCGAGTAGCTTAGAGACCCTGTCCGCATCGAGCCCGCAATCGCGTGCCGCCTGGGCGAGAACCGCCGGGTCGGAGAGATTGGCCCCCTCCAGGAAATAGAGCGAGAAGAGCCGCTCCACCACCGCGTCCTGCCGGCCGTCCTCGCCGGCCCAGCGGATCACGCGATGGGCGTTTAGCGTGTTGGGCGACCGCTCGATCCTGTCGAACGCGAAGGCGATGCCTTCCTCCGCGCCCGCCTCGCGAACCCGGTCATAGACGCTGTCGGCCCGGTCGGCGCCGAATTTGCGCTCCAGATAGTCCCGCCGGTCCATGCCGCCCTCGGGGATGGTCGCGTCGAGCTGGAAGGGACGCCAGTGCACCTCGACCGCCGGCGCGCCGGGATCCCGGCCGGCGAGCGCCGTTTCCAGCCGCCGCTTGCCGATGAAGCACCACGGGCACATCACGTCGGAGACGACGTCGAGAGTGAGGGCGGTGTCCGAATCTGTCATGGGTGGCCTCCCTGGCGGACGATCCGCCTCATGCGTCCTCGCGGGACGGGACAAGGCGCTGAAGGTCCTTGCGTCTGATCTTGCCGTTCGGATTGCGCGGCAGGGCCTTGACCGCGAAGACCGCGCGTGGGGTCTTGTAGGCCGCCAGATGCTCCGCGGCGAAGGCCATGAGGTCCTCCGGGTCGAAGCGGTCCGTGCGCGCCACCACGAAGGCGGCGACGATGGACAGGCCGGCCCGCGGACTCACCTCGCCGACCGCCACTTCCGCGACGTCGCGGTGGCGTTCCAGAACGCTTTCGACCTCGAGCGGCGAGACGCGGTAGCCGAAGGCGTTCATGAGGTCGTCATTGCGGCCTTCGAACCACAGATAACCATCCTCGTCGAAATGCGCGACATCGCCGCCGACGAACCAGTTTCCGCGATAGACGAGGGCTTCCTCGTCCGGCCGGTTCCAGTAGCCGAGCATGAGGCCCGGATCGGAGCGGTGGACGGCGATCAGGCCCGCCTCGCCCGGCGGCAGCGGATCCTCGCCGCCCTCGACGGGCAGGATGGCGACCGCGCGCCCGGGCTGCGGTTTGCCCGGCGCGCCGGGCTTCACCGGCACGGAAGGTGCGCTGGAGATATAGGTGGAGATCTCGCTCATGCCGAGCGCCTCGTAGAGCATTCGGCCGGTGGTTTCGTGCCAGTGCTCGAGAAGCGTCGCGGGAAGCGCCTCTCCGGCGGTGAGCGCATGGCGCAGCGGGGCGAGGGCGGCCGGCGTGAGGTCGCAATATTTCAGCATCTGGCGGTAGAGCGTCGGCACGGCGGCCATGATGGTCGCGCCGAAGCGGGCGACGATGCGCGGCCAGACCGCGATGTCGCGCTCGCCCGTATAGACGATCGCGGTGAGCCCGTTCGCCCAGGGGTCGAACAGGCCGACACCCAGCGTGTAGGTCCAGTTGAAGGCGCCGGCATGGAGCATGACGTCGCCGTCTTCGAAACCTTCCCAGCCCCGATACATGGGCCGCCGGCCCCAGACGGCGCGCTGGGCATGGAGCACGCCCTTGGGCGCGCCGAGCGTGCCGGAGGTGTAGATCAGGAACGCGGGATCGTCGGCGGCGGTGTCGGCATAGTCCACCGGCTCGCAGCGTGCGAGCGCGGCGATCCCTTGCGGATCGATCAGCCGCACGTCCGACGGCAGGTCCGGCAGGGCGAGCGAACCGTCCCAGGCGATGGCCGATGCCCCGGAATCCGCGATGAGCCGGGAAACCTCCTCCGCCGACAGCATGGCGGAGGCCGGAATGGGCACGAGGCCCGCCGCATTGGCCGCGAAGAAGAGGAAGGCGTAGTCGGCGCTGTTGCCCATGCGGATGAACAGCCGCTCGCCCGGCGCGAGCCCGGCCCCCGCGAGCCCCGCCGCCATGCGCCGGATGCGCTCGTCGATGGCGGCGAACGTCCAGCGCTCGACATCCTCGCTTGTCTCGTCGATGCGGTTGACGACGATGAGCGCCGTCCGGTCGCCATGGGCGCGCGCCTGGCGGTCGAGACAATAGCGGGCAAGGTTGAAGCGTGCGGGCGGAAGGTCCGCCATGTATCCGGTCATGATCCCACTCTAGAGCGTGTCGTGCCCGAGCGGAACCACCGAAACCCCCGGTCTGCGCCGCTATTTGAGGGGTTAGCGGGACCCGTCCTCCGTGCCGATCCACCAGGTGTCGAGCTGGTAGCCGTAGAGCGGCGTCGTGTCGGGATGGGCGAGGCGCTTGCGGCGCGCGACCCATTGGGCCGGGGCATGGAACAAAGGTACGGCATAGAAGCCGGCGCGCAGCACGCGGTCGAGCGCCCTGGTTGCGGTGACGAGCTCCCCGCGCGTGCGGGCGGCCAGGATGGCGCCGATCATGGCGTCGATGGCCGGCTCGTCGGCGCCCATATAGTTGCGCGTACCGGGCGTGTCGCGCCCCGCCGACCCCCAGTAGAACGCCTGCTCGTTGCCGGGCGAGAGCGAGTTGTACCACCGGTTGGGCACCATGTCGTAGTCATAGGCGTCGAGCCGGCTCTGAAACTGGCTCGAATCGGCCTGCCGGATCGTGGCCTCGATGCCGATGCGCCGGAGCATGCGGGCATAGGTGAGGGCGAGCCGCTCCTGCTCGTGCGTGAGGGTGAGGATCCCGAAGCGGAACGGGGCGCCCGTCTCCGCGTTCGTCAACCGGCCGTCGCGAACCGTCCAGCCGGCCTCGGCGAGCAGCGACAGCGCCGCCTTGCGGGCCTTGCGGTCGCGGCCGGAAGCGGCGCCTTCCGGCAGCCTGTAGCGGCCCGACAGGAAGGCGTCCGGAACGGCATCGGGAAAGGGCTGGAGAAGCGTGCGCTCGGCCTCGCTCGCGGGGCGCGCGAAGGAGGAGAGCTCCGAGCCCGGGAAATAGCTTTCCGTGCGCTCGTAGAGCCCGTGATAGAGCGTCGCATTGAGCCAGGTGAAGTCGAGAAGGCCGACCAGTGCCTCGCGCACGCGCACATCGGCGAAGAGCGCCCGGCGCGTATTGAAGACGAGACCGTAGAACGGGGCGGGCAGGCCGGTCCGGAATGTCTCGCGCACCACCTCGCCGCTGCGCACGGCGGGGAAGTCGTAACCGGTCGCCCAGCGGGTCGGATCGGTTTCCTCGCGAATGTCGTAGAGGCCTTTCTTGAAGGCCTCGAAGTCGGTCGCGCTGTCGCGGAAATAGCTGTAGCGGATTTCCGCGAAATTGTAGCGCCCGCGATTGACGGGCAAGTCGCGGCCCCAATAGTCGGGATCGCGGCGATAGGTGAGGGCAGAGCCCGCCTCCACATCGGCCACCACATAGGGCCCGCTGCCCACCGGCGGCTCGAGGCTCGTCAACGCGAGCCGGCCATCGTCGTAGCGGTGGCGCGGCAGGATCGGCATGAGGCCCAGTATGAGCGGCAGCTCGCGATCCTCCCCGTCCTGGAAGACGAAGGTCACGCGCCGCCCGCCCGGGCGCTCTATGCGCACCACCTTCCCGTAATACTGGCGGAGGTTCGGCTGACCGTGCTCGCGCAGCGCCTTCAGCGAGAACACCACATCGTCGACAGTCACCGGCGTGCCGTCGGAGAAGCGTGCCTTCGGGTTCAGCGTGAAGGTCGCGCGCGAGCGGTCGTCCGGCACGTCGATGCTCTGCGCGATCAGCCCGTAGAGCGTGAAGGGCTCGTCGCGGCTGCGCGTCATGAGGCTCTCGAAGACGTAGCTGCGCAGGTCGCGCGCCGGCACGCCGCGAACGATGAACGGGTTCAGGCTGTCGAAGCTGCCGGTGACGGCGAGCCGCAGCGTGCCGCCCCGAGGCGCGTCCGGGTTCACATAGTCGAAGTGGGAGAAACCCGGCCCGTATTTCGGGGTGCCGTGCATGGCGATGGCATGGCGCGGCTCGGCCTGTGCGGCGGGCTGGGGTGCCAGGGCCGCGGCCGCCACTGCGAGCGCCGCCATGGCGGCGAGGCGCATGTGGCGAAGCGTGGCGGCAGTCTTGGCCATGGGATATCCGGGCCCGTCAGAGCTGCTCCAGAGTGCTTTCAGGAAAAGTGGAGACCACTTTTCCGGTTCGAAAGCGCGGCGATACAGGGACCTGGAGAGGCATTGAGTGAACATGAGTTCACGAAATGCGCTCTAGTGTGTGTGGCGCGCGCGCAGGCGATAGGTTCCGCTGTCGTCCTCGAACCCGTCGAAGAAATCGCCGATCTGGGGATGGCGCACCGGATCGCCGGACTCGTCGGGCAGCAGGTTCTGCTCCGACACATAGGCGATGTACTCCGTCTCCTCGTTCTCCGCCAGGAGGTGATAGAAGGGCTGGTCCCTGGAGGGACGGATGTCCTCCGGGATCGACTCCCACCATTCCTCGGTGTTGGAGAAGGTGGCGTCGACATCGAAGATCACGCCGCGAAACGGAAAATGCCGGTGCTTTACGACCTGTCCGATACGGTATTTGGCTGTTCTGTTTATGGGGGCCATGTAGAGGTCAAACATTGCGGGTCGGGTTCGTTACAGGACGCCTGCCGGATATGGCGGTCATGAGGCGAGCCCGTAGGCTTCGGCAAGGCCCGGATCCTTGGCGGCGACCTGGCGGGCCAGATCGACGATCACGCGGGCCTGCTTCCAGGTCGCGTCGTCCTGCATCTTGCCGTCGAGCATCACCGCGCCGGTGCCGTCGGGCATGGCCTCGATGATGCGGGCGGCGAAGCGGACCTCTTCCGGGTCCGGGCTGAAGACGCGCTTGGCGATGTCGATCTGATTGGGATGCAGCGACCAGGCGCCGACGCAGCCCATCAGGAAGGCGTTGCGGAACTGCGTCTCGCAGGCCTCCGGGTCGGAGAAATCGCCGAACGGGCCGTAGAACGGCTTGATGCCGTTGGCCGCGCAGGCATCGACCATGCGCGCGATGGTGTAGTGCCACAGATCCTGCTGGGCGAAGGCGCGCGGGGCGTCCGCCTCGTCCGACGGGTCGGCAAGCACGCCATAGGCGGGGTGGCCGCCGCCGACGCGGGTCGTCTTCATGCGCCGGGAGGCCGCGAGGTCGGCGGGGCCGAGGCTCATGCCGTGCATGCGCGGGCTGGCGCTCGCAATGGCGCCGACATTGTTGACCCCCTCCGCCGTCTCCAGGATGGCGTGGATCATGATCGGCCGCGAGATGCCGTGGCGTGCCTCGAGCTGGGCGAGCAGCTGGTCGAGATAGTGGATGTCCCACGGACCCTCGACCTTGGGCAGCATGATCACGTCGAGCTTGTCGCCGATCTCGCCGACGAGCCCGGTAATGTCGTCGAGCACCCAGGGGCTGTTCAGGCAGTTGATGCGCGCCCACAGCCCGGTGCCGCCGAAATCGTTGGCACGGCCCATCTCGATCAGCCCGCGGCGGGCCTCGTCCTTGGCGTCCGCCGGGATCGCGTCCTCCAGATTGCCGAGCACCACGTCGACGCGGGAAATGAGGTCCGGGACCTTGGCGCGCACCTTCTCCAGATGCGGCGGCACGAAGTGGATCATGCGCTCGAGCGTCACCGGCGGCTCGGAAAAGGGCGCGGGCGCGCCGATGGCGAGCGGCTTGTAATAGCGCGAGGGAAGCTTCATCACTGGCCAGCAGTCCTCGTTTCGGGTTCGGGACAGGGCAATAGGCCAGCTCGGCGCGACACGCAAGAGGCGAGGCGTGAGAAACCGCCTTTGTTGACGTGGCGGCCCCCCGGCGTTACGAGCAGCCACGACGCCAATTCGTCATGGGGAATATCGGGGCCGTCCGTGGGCGCGATCATCAATCTCGCATTGCCGTTCTTCGGGCTCATCCTGCTCGGCTACATCGCCGCGCGGATGCTCGATATCGAGGAGAAGGGGCTCGCCTGGCTCAATGCGCTGGTCGTCTATCTGTGCGTGCCGGCGCTGATCTTCCAGACGGTGGCCAACGCGCCCTTCGAGAAGCTCGCCAACTGGCAGTTCATCCTGGCGACGACCCTGTCGACCTATCTCGTCTATCTCACCGCCTTCGCGGTCGCCGTCTATGTTCTCGGCCAGGAGATCTCGCGCGGGGCCATACAGGGGGCGGCGGCAAGCTACGGCAATGTGGGCTATATTGGCCTGCCGCTCTGCGTGACGGCCTTCGGGCCGGAGGCGACGGTGCCGGCCGCGCTCATCTTCTGCTTCGACAGCATCCTCCAGTTCACCGCGACACCGCTCATCGTTGCCTTCGGGGTGCGCCAGCAGAACCAGGACGTGACCATGCGGCAGGTGGGCCGGCAGATCGTGCGCACGATCTTCACCCACCCCTTCATCGTCGCCACGCTGGCCGGCATCCTGGCATCCGCCCTGTCGCTCGACCTGCCGGGGGCCATCGACAATCTTCTGGAGATGCTGGTCGGCGGCGCGGCGCCGGCGGCGCTCTTCGCGCTCGGCGTCACCCTCGCGCTGAGGCGCTTCACGGCGATCGGCCGGGAGTTCCCGGTTCTCGTGATCCTGAAGACGATTGTCCATCCCGTGCTCGTCTTCATCCTGGTCGGCGCCATCGCGTCGGTCGACGTGATCTGGCTCCATGTGGCGCTCCTCATGGCGGCCCTGCCGACGGCGGCGAATGTGTTCGTGCTCGCGACCCAGTTCCGCAGCTATGTGGAAGGGGCGTCCAGCACGATCCTCGTGACAACAATCGTCGCGGCAGGCACGATCCCCGCATTGCTCTACTTGATGGAGAGCAATCTGCTGCCGTAATTGTCCGGCTGTCTTGCCGGCGGGCAGGTCCCGCATATTCGAGAAAAGCGACACATCATGAGTTCACAGCGCGTACAGCCCCTGACCGGTTTCCGGGTGCTCGACTTCACGACCCTCCTGCCGGGCCCCATGGCCGGCCTCATGCTTGCGGAGGCGGGGGCGGACGTGGTGAAGATCGAACGGCCGGGCACGGGCGAGGAGATGCGCCACTACGCGCCGCGCTGGGGCCGCGAGTCGATCAGCTTCGCCATGCTGAACCGGGGCAAGAAGAGCCTCGCCATCGACCTGAAGGACCGCCAGGCGCTCTCGCTTCTCGAACCTCTGATCGCGGAAGCCGATATCCTGATCGAGCAGTTCCGCCCCGGCGTCATGGAGCGGCTGGGCCTCGGCTACGGCGCGGTGGCTCGCCTCAATCCGCGCATCGTCTATTGCTCGATCACGGGCTACGGCCAGGAGGGGCCGAAGGCCGACGCTGCGGGCCACGATCTCAACTATATCGGCGATGCGGGGCTTCTGGGGCTCGGCATGGGGCCGGCGGAGGCGCCCGTCGTGCCGCCGGTGCTCGCCGCCGACCTCGCGGGCGGCAGCTATCCCGCGGTCGTCAATATCCTGCTGGCGCTCTTCCAGCGCGAACGCACCGGTCACGGCACCCATCTCGACATCGCCATGACCGACAATCTCTTCATGCTGATGAGCTGGGCGCTGGGCGAAGGCGCGGCGACCGGCCACTGGCCGGGCAATGGCGACAGCCTCCTGACCGGCGGTTCGCCGCGCTACCAGATCTATCCGACTGCCGACGGCCGCTTCGTGGCCGCCGCGCCGCTCGAACAGAAGTTCTGGGACGCCTTCTGCCGCCTGATCGAGCTGCCGGACCCCCTGTGCGACGACAGCCGCGATCCGCAGGCCACCATCGCGGCGGTGCGCGGGATCGTCGCCGGGCGCGATGCGGCCCACTGGCGGCGCGTCTTCTATCAGGAGGATTGCTGCTGCTCTATCGTGGCGACGCTGGAGGAGGCGGTGCGCGACGGCCACTTCCGCGCCCGCGGCCTGTTCTCCCACATGCTGGAGAACGAGGAGGGCGAGCATGTCCCGGCCCTTCCGGTCTCCATCGCCCCGCAGTTCCGCGACGATCCGGCGCGGCCCAAATCGGCGCCGTCGCTCGGCGGGCACAATGACGAGTTCCTGAAATAGCAAATCCCGGTCTCGAGGCCGGCCATCTCTGGTGCAGATTGCGGTTAAGTTGAATCGGCATTTCTTCCCGCTCATCCCGGCGAAAGCCGGGATCTCCTGCAACACGCCTGAGATCCCGGCTTTCGCCGGGATGAGCGGTCTGTTTCAACCTGACCGCAATCTGTCCTAAATCCCGCGCGCCTTGAACGTCTCGAGCCAGGCGAAATCGCCGCGTTCGGGGCGGTATTCGGCACCGAACCAGCCTTCGTATCCCAGATCCCGGATCGCCGGCAGGAGCCAGCCATAGTCGACCTCGCCGGCATCGGGCTCGGTGCGGTCGGGAACGGCGGCGAACTGGATATGGCCGATATGGGGCAGGAGAGCACGGATCGTGGAGACTAGATCGCCCTGCATGATCTGCATGTGATAGCAGTCGAACATGATGCGGAGGCGATCCGAGCCGACCGCCTCGATGAGCGTCATGGCGAGATCGGTATGGGCGAGGACGTAGCCCGGCGTGTCGCGCCGGTTCAACGGCTCGATGAGGAGGTCGACGCCGGCCTCCTCGGCGCGCCGGGCGGCATGGGCGAGATTGCCGACGAAGGTGTCGAAGGCGGCCGCGTCGTCGGTGATCCCGGCCATGACGTGAACGTTGCGGCAGCCGATCTCCTGCGCGTAGCCGATGGCCTGGTCGATGGCGGCGCGCGCATCCGCCTCCCGGCCGGGCAGGGCGGAGAGCCCGACCTCGCCCTCGCGGTGGCCGCGAATGGTGTTGAGCCCCAGCATGGCAAGACCCGTCTCGGCGAGGGCGGCCCGGATCGCCGCCGGGTCCTCCTCATAGGGCCAGTGGCACTCCACCGCGTCGAAGCCCGTCGCCTTCGCCGCACGGATGGCGTCCGGCAGGCCGTGCTCGCGGAACAGGAAGCCGAGATTGGCCGAAATCCGCATCAGTCCTCCCATTCGATGTCGAAATGCGCGACGAGGTCCTTCACCTGTGCATCGTCGAGGATCCGGGGCGCGAGCGTGCGGGTGAGGAGAGTGAGCTTCGCCACTTCCTCCAGCTCCTCCATGGCATAGATCGCGGCCTCCAGATCCTTGGCCGCGACGACGGGCCCGTGATTGGCGAGCAGGACGGCGGAACGCTTGGCCGCGAGGCCGCGCACCGCATGGCCCATCTCCGGATCGCCGGGGCGGAAATAGGGCAGGAGGGCCACCTTGCCGAGCCGCATGACCGAATAGGCCGTCAGCGGCGCGAACACGCAATTGGGGTCGATGTCGGGCAGCATGGAGACGGCGACGGAATGGGTGGAATGCAGGTGGACGACCGCGCCTGTCCGACCCCCGCGCTTGGCGTAGAAGGCCTCGTGAAGCGGCATTTCCTTGGTCGGCCTGTCGCCCTCGATGTGCCGGCCCGAGGCATCGAAGCGGGAAAGCCGCGCCGGGTCGAGCGCGCCGAGCGAGGAGCCCGTCGGCGTGACGAGGAGGCCGCCATCGGGCAGCCTGAGCGAGATGTTGCCCGAGCTGCCATTGGTCAGCCCCCGGTCGAAGAGCGAGCGGGCGAGCCGGCACAGCTCCTCGCGGCGTTCGGTCTCCTCGCTCACGACTGTCCTCCCTGCGATTGCCCGGCCAGGATGCGGGCCGCCTTGGCGAAGAAGTCCGGTGCGCCGAAATTCCCCGATTTGAGGGCCATTGCGAGATCGCCGCCCGCCACCTTGAGCGCCGGCACGCCGGGATCGATTTCCGGGCCGATCTCGAAGGCGGGAATGGCGAGCCCCGAGACGACCGCGCCGGAGGTCTCGCCGCCCGCGACGATCAGGCGGCGGAGGCCGGCGCCGGCCAGAAGTGTCGCGGTGCGGGCGAAGAAGGCCTCGATGGCGGCCGCCGTGTGCTCCCGGCCATACTCCTCCTGGGCGCGGGCGACTTCCTGCGGGTCGGCGGAGGAATAGACGAGCGGAACGGTGTCCTCCGCGCGGTGGTCGAGGATCCAGGCGGCGGCATCCTCCGCCGCGAGGCTGCCGGAGAGGATGTCGCGCGCGGCCGCCTCCATCGCCGGATGGTCGCGCGCATGGACGGCGATCTGCTCGCGGCTGGCCTTCGAGCACGAGCCGCACAGCGCGGCGACGGTGCCCGCTGCGCCGGACCAGTCTTGCCCGCCCTCCCGCAGCAGCCCGTCCTCGCGGAAGTTGCGGGGCAGGCCGAGCGCGATGCCCGAACCGCCGCTCAGGAGCGCGTCGCCGCGCAGCGCCCGGCCGGTCTCCATGAGATCGCCGTCGGTCACCGCGTCGGTGACGATGTGGCGCGCGCCCGCCGCCGTCTCCCGGTCGAGCGCGGCGGCGATGGCGTCCGCGCCCTCCACGATATCGCCATAGGCGACATGGCCGACGGGCAGGCGCGACTGGCGCGCGAGCCAGCGCCTGATGTCGGGATCGGTCATCGGGGTGAGCGGATGCGCCTCCATGCCGGATTCGCTCAGCAAGCGGTCGAAGACGAAGAGATGGCCCTGATAGACCGACCGCCCGGTCGCCGGGAAGGCCGGGCAGACGACCGCCCGGGGTGCGTCGAGAGCCTCCGACAGGGCATCGAGCACGGGGCCGATATTGCCCTCGGGCGTCGAATCGAAGGTCGAGCAGTATTTGAAGAGATATTGCCGGCAGCCCTGCGCCCTCAGCCACCGGAGCGCGGCGAGCGACTGGTCCACGGCGTCGGCTGCCGGGATCGTGCGCGATTTCAGCGCGACGACGCCGGCCTCCACATGGGGCTCCGCGGGGGTGTCCGGGATGCCGTTATATTGTGTGACCCGCATGCCGCCTTTGGCGAGCATGTTGGCGAGGTCGGACGAGCCTGTGAAATCGTCCCCGATACAGCCGAGCAGCATTGCGGTTGCGGTCTCCCGTCGAAGGCCAGAACGCGGGATGCTAGAGCATGAGGCGGAGAGTTGAAAACCGCCCTTCGGAAAAACATCCGCGCCCGGCCGGGGTTCGGAGTGGTCAGCCGCGCATGGCCTTCGGCATGTCCGCGGTGGGGCCCAGCCCCTCGCGCATGACGAGCCGGCGCAGGGGCCCGAGCGAGGACAGCGCGAAGACACCCGCCGCCCGCATGGCATGGGCGGGCATGAAGCCCGACAGAAGCGTCCTGTTCATGAGGTCGACGGTGAGCTGGCGGGGCAGCACGTCGCGCCGGCGCCGGCGGTCGAATGCGGCAAGCGTCGCCTCGCCCCCCGGATCGAGTCCCTGCTGGAGGGCGGCCTCGACGAGCTCGGCGGCGAGCGCGGCGTCGCGCAGTCCCATATTGAGCCCCTGGGCCCCGATGGGCGGGGAGACATGGGCGGCCTCGCCGACCAGCATGACGCGGGATTTCGCGAAGGCGCGCGCGACGACGGTGGTGGCCGGGAAGGCGCGGCGCGGGCCGACCTGCGAGACCGCGCCGAGATCGCCGCCAAGCGCGCGGGCGAGCGTGCGCGCGAAGGCCGTGGGCGAGAGCGCCATCAGCCGCTCCACCTCCTGCGGCGGCTCCATCCAGACGAGACTCGACCAGTTGCCGGGCAGAGGCACGGTGGTGAGTGGCCCGCCCGGCCGGTGGTGCTCGGTGGAGACGTCGTCATGGGGCAGCTCGTGGGCGAAGCTCGTGGCGATGGCCGCCTGGTCGTAGGCCCAGCTCAGCGTCTTGATACCGGCGGCGGAACGGCAGGTGGACTGGCGGCCGTCCGCGGCGACGACGAGGCCGGCGGAGCAGGACACTCCGTCGCGCGTGCTGAGCGTGACGGCCGCAGTTCCCGTCTCCAGCGCCGCGACGGGGGCGGAGGAGGGGATGGCGACCGTGCCAAGCCCGATCATCCGGTCGGCGAGCGCCGTCACCAGCGGTTCGTTCGGGATGTTCCAGCCGAAGGGCTCTTCGCCGAGCTCATGGGCATCGAAGGTGATGGGGGAGGCGGTGACGAATCGGTTCGTCTCGTCGAGGAGCCGCAGCCGCCACAGGGGGCGGAGACGGACTGAAGGGGCGCCGGCCACAGCTCCAGCGTCTCCAGAAGGCGCAAGGTGGGGCGCATGAGCGCCGTCGTGCGCGGATCGCTGCCGGGGCGGCGGTCCTCCGGGCTCAGCGAATGGCCGGGAAACAGGGCGGTGCGGGCGCCTGCGCGCGCGATGAGGCAGGCCGCCGCGAGCCCGGCGGGTCCGCCGCCGACAATGGCGACATCGTAGTGGTCGGTTGGGTGCGACACGGGCGGCGGGCCTCCCTAGCTCCGTATTCCTGATCCGCGCCCAGAAGAGCGCGAACCGCGCCGTTCCGCAAGGCCGCGCAATGCCGCAACAGGCGATGCCGCGCGATGCAAAATAGGCTAGGGTCCGGACCGGGAATGGATGCCGGACGGCCGGGGATTGGAGCGGCGATGAGCCTGGAGAATGGATTGCGCCGGATCGTGTGGCGCCCGCAATTTGCGGTGTGGGGCGCGGTCGGCCTGCTTGCGGGTGCGGCCTGGGTCTACCTGGCGTTCGCCGCCGCGGCGCTCGATCCGGCGTTCATGGGTGGAGCGGCCTCGCTGTTTCCCGACTGGACGGCGATGGTCGCCGCGCTGTGCCGGGTCGATCCGGCGGCGGGGGTTGCCGGGGCGGCGGCCACGGGCTTCGTCATGTGGGCCGCGATGTGCCTTGCGATGATGCTGCCGGCGGCCGCGCCCATGATGGCGAGCTATCTCGATATCGCGGAGGCGGCGCGGGCGAAGGGCATGCGCGTCGCCCCGCCGGCGGTGCTGCTCGCCGGCTATCTTGCGGCTTGGTTCGCCTTCGCGGCGGTGTGTGCCGTGCTCCAGGCGGTCCTTGCCGCGCGCCTGATGCTGACGCCCGACATCCGGCTCGCGGCTCCGCAGATCGCCGGCGGCCTTCTGATGCTCGCCGGGCTTTACCAGTTCACGCCGCTCAAATCGGCCTGTCTCGTCAAGTGCCGCCGGCCCATGACGGTCTTCATGGGCGGATGGCGCGACGATGCGGGCGGCATCTTCAAACTCGGGCTCGCGCAAGGGGCCTATTGCGTCGGATGCTGCTGGGCGCTGATGCTCGCCATGTTCGCCGTCGGCCTCATGAATCTCGCCTGGATGGCAGCGTTTGCCGCCATTATGGTTCTGGAGAAGACGCTCGGCGATCCGCGCTACCTGAAATGGGGCGTCGGGGCCTGCCTGGTCGCGACGGGCGCGGCGGCGATCCTCGCATGAACGACAGATAATCGCGTGAAGGGAGAAAACGGGACATGGCGGATATCGAACCGTGGACGCTCAGGGGAGAGCTGATGCTGAGCTGCAATTGCACGGTGTTCTGCCCGTGCGTCGTCTCGCTCGGCCAGCACCCGCCGACCGAGGGCCATTGCCAGGGTTGGGCGGGCATCCGGATCGACGAGGGGGCTTACGGGGAAACGGGCCTCGCCGGCCTCAATATCGGCCTCCTGCTCGACATTCCCGGTCGCATGAGCCGCGGCAACTGGACCGCCGGCGTCTATGTGGACGAGCGCGCGAGCGACGATCAGCTCGCGGGCCTCACGCGGATCTTCTCCGGCCAGGCGCGGGGCACGACCCATCTCCTGTCCATCCTCGTCGGCGACTTCCTGGGCGTCCATAAGGCGCCGATCGACTACGAGGTCGACGGCGAGACGCGCCGGTTCACGATCCCGAAGATCATCGACGGCGAGATCGCGCCGGTTGCCGGCGCCGACCCCGACGGCGGCACGCGCATCGTCAACAGCCAGTACTGGATCGCGCCGGAGATCGTGGTGAGCCAGGCGACCCGGAGCCGCGTGCGCGCCTTCGGCCGCAACTGGGACTTCGCCGGCCGCAGCGCCGAGCTCTGCCGGCTCGACTGGGCGGGCCCGTGAGGCGCGCCGTTTCCGGCCCCTACTGAGTGGCGTCCTCCCGGCTCGGCGGACGGGCGAATTCCGGCGCGAGATCGGCCGACGGGTCGCGGTCGAAGAAGCCCATGGGCCGGATGGTGAAGCCGAGCCAGCGCGTCGGCAGGATCGGCCAGTCCTCCGGCCGCGTCACATGGTGGAAGCCCAGCGTGTACCACGCCACGATGTCGGCATTCTCGATGGACTGCCTGTCGTCGATGAAACGCGGCAGACCCCGGTCGGCCTCGCCCATCGGGTAGTCGCCGGCGGCATAGAGCTCGTCGGGCTTGTAGCGGGTGAGCCACAATCTGGTCGAGGAGAACTGCGCCCGCTTCTGCGCGGGATCGTTGTCGGGCAGCGACGAGAGGGTGTTGCCGGTTCCCGGCTCGATCTGATAGCCGGGATGGCCCTTCAGCATGGCGGTGCGCCTGTTCGGATTGATGAGGCGCCACACCTCGCCATGGGTGTTGCGCGTCGGCACGATCCGGCCTTCCGTCCCGACCGGCTCGCTCACCAGCCGCCACAGGCTCGTGCGCAGGCTGCCGGCGGGTGCGGGCTCCGGCACGATCAGGTCGCGCACGAAGCTGTTCTGCGGGCCGTCAACATCGAGGTCGAGGCGGAAGGAGAAGAAGTGGTCGTGATAGGGCGCGACCACATAGGGCGCCACGAGCGCGCCGAACTCGGTGTCGTCGCCAGCGGTCTCCGCCTCCATGTCCGGCGAGCGCACCGTCTTCACTGCGTCGAAGCCCGTCGCGCCCACATTCACCTTGATGCTGCCGCGATTGGTGAACACCCAGTCGACGATATAGTCGTAATTGCCGATAGTGGGGATCGTGCGCACCACGAGCTCCACCTCGGGGCGCGAGGTGAGCCGCCCGCTGCCCGCGTCGTAATGGCGCCAGGCGGGATTGCCGGTATTGCGCTCGAAGATGCACAGCGCCCGGTCCGCCTTGAACATGCCGCCCTCGTCGCTCGGGAAAAGCAGCGTCACGTAATAGGCCTGATGCGGGCAGTCCGTGCCGACGCCGAGCGAGGAGATGAGATAGCCGAGACCGAATTCGCCGGCGTCGAGATAGGTGCGGAACGCCCAGGCGGGATCGGGGTCCATATAGGGGACGAACATCTCCGAGACGGCCATCTGGTAAGCGACGAGCCGCTCCTCGCCCTTGTCGCGGAACCGGGCGAGCGAGAGGATGAGGCCGGAGCGCCGGTCGGCGCGCAGATGGAACGACCAGTCCTGCCAGGAGACCTCCAGCGCGCCCTCGAGCTCGATATTCGACCCGCCGGGGGTGAGGTTCAGGACGGGCTTCATGGGCCCGCGCGCGGGGATCGCGTCGGGGCCGTAGCCCGGAGCGGTGTCGGGAACGACCACCGGCTCGGCCTCCTTCACGTCGATGACCTCGCCGGTATCGGCGTCGACGATGGCGAGAACGCCCTCGATGGGCCGGTTCTGCATGGGGTGCAGGGGAATGGTCTGGTCGAAGCAGGGCACGCGCAATATGCGCCGCTTGCCGAAGCCTTCCTCGGGGAAGTAGCCCGGCGCCATGGGCGCGCAGGACACCTTGGAGAGGTCCTCGATGCCGTGCCGGCGCATGGCCTCCTGCCAGCGCGGATCCTCCTTGGTCGCCTGGCGGGCGCGGTCCCACTCCTCCTGCATGATGGCCGGCTGGGCGCCGGGTCTGGCCTCGTGCGAGACGATGCGGCCCCCGGTGAGGTCGACGACCGCCTCGCTCGTCTCGCCGTCCTCGCGCATGACAACGAAGGCCGTGCGCGTGAAGGGCTCGCCGGGCTCCCACGCCAGAACCTCCGCCTTGGGCATCTCCTTCAGCGTGATGACGGGAAAGCGCGTGCCGTCGTCGGCAAGTCCCGCCTCGCGCAGCAGGGCGACGGTGCGGTTCACCTCGTCATAGGTGAGGGCGTCCATGGGGTGGACGGGGTCCGCCATCTGGGCGCGGGTATCGGGCACCGCCCCGGCCAGGACCAGCGCGACCGCGAGCCCGGCGATGGCGTGCCGGCAGGTGGACGATATCGGAAACATGGCAGAGCCCCCCTCATTGCGTAGCCCGCCCACAGTAAAGGCGAATGGCCGCGATTCGCAGACTTTCCAAATGGTCGCAGGCCAGGCGTGCGGCGCGCAAAGGCGCGTGCCATGAAGAAAGGGCGTCCCGGCCCATGCCGGAACGCCCCCTTGTCGCAACGGATGGCTTGTCGCCCGCGAGGGGCGGGGCGCTCAGCCCTTCGGCTCGGGAACCAGGCGCAGATAGGGCTTCAGCGTCTTCCAGCCCTCCGGATACTGCTTCTTGGCATCCTCGTCGCTCACCGCCGGAACGATGATGACGTCCTCGCCTTCCTTCCAGTTCACGGGCGTGGCGACCTTGTGCTTCGCGGTGAGCTGGATCGAGTCGAGGAGCCGCAGGACCTCCTCGAAATTGCGGCCGGTGCTCATCGGGTAGGAGATCACGGCCTTGATGGTCTTGTCCGGCCCGATGACATAGACACAGCGCACCGTCTGGTTGTCGGCGGCCGTGCGACCCTGCGACGAGGACCCGGCGGACGCGGGAAGCATGCCGTAGGCCTTGGCGACGGCGAGGTCGCTGTCGCCGATCATCGGGTAGTTCACGGCATTGCCGGTGACCTCCTGGATGTCCTTCACCCAGCGCTTGTGATCGTCGACGGGATCGATGCTCAGGCCGATGATCTTGCAGTTGCGCTTCTCGAACTCCGGCTTGTAGCCCGCCATCGAGCCGAGCTCGGTGGTGCAGACCGGCGTGAAGTCCTTCGGGTGGGAAAACAGAATGCACCAGGAATCGCCCACCCAATCGTAGAAATGGATGGTGCCTTCGGTCGTTTCCGCGGTGAAGTCCGGTGCGGTTTCGCCGATTTGCAGAGTCATGGCGGTCCTCCTGCCTGTTTGCGTTGCCTGCCTAGGGAAATGTCGATGGTCCAGAATGTATGACATCGCCGCGGGATTGCCAGCTTGGCGTCATGTCGCGGCGTTCATTTAACCGTACAAACGTATGTTTTAAAGAACAATCTGCAGTGTGGCTGGGGAAACTCCGGATTGGGGACCGGGGTTGTCCACGCCGCGCCCTGCAAACGGCTTGGCAGGCCCGCACGCTTCGCCGTACCTTTTTCAGCCCACTCACCAGGAGACAAGTGTCATGGGCCTGTTCGACTTCATCAAGGATGCCGGCAAGGCGCTCGGGATCGGCGGCGGCGACGAGGCGCCGACGGCGGAGGACGTCAAGAAGGAGCTCGAATCCCACAATCTCGGCACCGACAAGGTGACCGTCGACGTGGACGGAGACAAGGTGGTCGTCAAGGGCGATGTGGCGAGCCAGGAGGTCCTGGAGAAGGTCATCGTGGCTGTTGGCAACACGAAGGGTATTTCGAAGGTGGAAACGGCTGTTTCCGTTCCCGACGAGAAGGAGCCGCGCTTCCACACCGTGAAAAAGGGCGACACGCTGTGGGCTGTCGCCGAGGCCGCCTACGGCAAGGGCGGCGGTCCGCGCTACACCGAGATCTTCGAGGCCAACAGGCCCATGCTGTCGGACCCCGACAAGATCTATCCGGGCCAGGTGCTGCGCATTCCCTGACCGCACCCGTCCGATCGACGGGGCCGGGGGACCTTCGCGGGCTCCCGGCCTCAGCCCTTCATCCGCGCGGCTGTGGGATCGTAGAAGGGCTTGAGCTGAAGCCGGGCGGGATAGCGTTGCCAGGCGATCTCGACCTCGAAGCGGCCAGCCTCGAGGAAGCCCGGCGTCACGCCATCTTCCGCCTGCACATAGCCGAGCGCGAGCGACTTGCCGAGCCGGTGGCCCCAGGCGCCGGACGTCGTCGCCCCGACGAGCGTGCCGTCGAGCCAGATCGGCTCCTCGTGATACATGAGTGGCGCGGTCTCGCTGTCGTCCTCAAGGGCGATGGCCACCATGCGGCGCGGGCGCACATTCGCCTCGCGCTGGCGCAGGAGCGCCTCGCGGCCGGTGAAGCCGCCGGGCTTGTCCCAGGCGACCGCGAAACCGAGGCCTGCCTCGAGCGGCGTGTCCTCTTCCGCGATGTCGTGGCCCCAATGCCGGAAGCCCTTCTCCATGCGGCAGGCATTCATGGCGTGATAGCCGGCGGGTTTCAGGCCGAAGGCGTCGCCGGCCTCCACGATCGTCTCGAAGACATGGGGGGCGAATTCCGCCGGGATATAGAGCTCCCAGCCGAGCTCGCCCACATAGGTGACGCGGCTCGCGCGCACCCGGGCAAAGCCGATCTCAAGCTCGCGGGAGGTGCCGAAGGGGCAGCGCTCGTTCGACAGATCCTCGCCGGACAGTTTTTCGAGCAGGGCACGGGCGTTCGGCCCCATGAGCCCGAGCATGGGCAGGCCGGAGGTGATGTCCGTCACCGTGCACTGGCTGCCGTCGGGAATGTGGCGCCTGAGCCATGCGAGATCGCGCATGTGGCCCGCCGCGGCGGTGACCACCAGGAACTCGGTCTCAGACAGGCGGGTGACGGTGAGGTCGGCCTCGATCCCGCCGCGCTCGTTGAGCCACTGGGTATAGACGACCCGGCCGGGCTCCACGTCGATCCGGTTGGCGCAGATATGGTCGAGCACGGCGCATGCGTCTCTGCCCTGGACGAGGAACTTCGCGAAGCTCGTCTGGTCGTAGAGCGCCACGGCGTCCCGCGTCGCCAGACATTCCGCCTCGCAGTCGTCGAACCAGTTCTGCCGGCCGAAGGAATAGGCGTATTCCGGCGCCGCCCCGTTGTGTGCGAACCAGTTGGGCCGCTCCCAGCCGGCGAGCTCGCCCATGCAGGCGCCCATGCCGACAAGGGCGTCGTGGAAGGGGGAGCGGCGCACGCCGCGCGCGGTCTCCACCTGCCTGTAGGGCCAGTGCATGGCATAGAGCAGGCCGAGCGTCTCCGTGGTGCGCTCGCGCAGATAGGCGCGGTTGGACTGGAAAGGGTGGACGCGCCGCACGTCGACGTCCGAGAGATCGACCGGGGCGTGCCCGTCATGGATCCAGTCGGCGAGCACCTTGCCCGCACCGCCGGAGGACTGGATGCCGATGGAGTTGAAGCCGCAGGCCACGAACAGGTCGCGGACCTCCGGTGTCTCGCCCAGCAGGTACCGGTCGTCGGGCGTGAAGCTCTCCGGGCCGTTGAAGAACAGCGAGATGCCCGCGGTCTCCAGCATCGGCATGCGCGCGACGGCAAGCTCCAGGACCGGCTCGAAATGATCGAAATCGGCGGGCAGCGTCTCGAAGGCGTGGTCTTCCGCGATACCGTCCATGCCCCAGGGCTTGGCCTCGGGCTCGAAGGCGCCGAGCAGGAGCTTGCCGGCATCCTCCTTGTAATAGGCGTATTCGTCGGGCACGCGCACCACCGGCATGTCGCGCGGGAGATCGGCGATGGCCTCGGTGACGATGTAGAAATGCTCCGCCGCATGGAGCGGCAGATGAACGCCGAGCGGCCTGGCGAGCTCGCGCGACCACATGCCGGCTGCAATCACCACCTTGTCGGCGCGGATCTCGCCGTCGGACGTCGCCACGCCGACCGCGCGGCCGTCCTCGGTCAGGATCTGTTCGACCTTGACCTCCTCCAGGATGCGCGCGCCCTTCTGGCGGGCACCGGCGGCGAAGGCCTGGGTGGTGTCGATGGGGTTGGTCTGGCCGTCGCCCGGCAGGAACACGCCGCCCACCACGCCGTCGCAATTGAGGTGGGGCACGCGCTCGGCGATCTCGCCGGCAGACAGCACCTCTACTTCGAGCCCGAAGCTGCGGCCCATGGAGGCGCCGCGCTTGAACTCCTCGAACCGCCCCTCATTGAGGGCGACGCCGTAGGAACCGTGCTGCTTGAAGCCCGTGGCGTGACCCGTCTCCTCCTCCAGCGTGCGGAAGAGCTCGCTGGTATATTTGGCAAGCTCGGTCAGGTTGCGGGTGGCGCGGAGCTGGCCGACGAGGCCGGCGGCATGCCATGTCGTGCCGCAGGTGAGCTGCTTGCGCTCCAGCACGACCACATTCGTGATGCCGCGCCGCGTCAGGTGATAGGCGATGGAACATCCGACGATGCCTCCGCCCACGATCACCACATCGGCACGCTCCGGCAACGGCTTCGTCATGGATGGCTCCTCCCTGTACCCCCGTATCGGACCGCATCGGCCCGGTCGCCTCGACGCCATCCACACCCGGCACGCATGATCTCATGCGCAGTCGGGTGGCGAGTGCCGCGTCAGGCAACGGGAAGGACGCTAGCAAAGAGCGCGGGTCTTGGGCAGCAAAGAATTGGGCCGCGAAGAAATTGCGCACGGTGCGGAATTCGTCGCGCGGAATGAAAATTTCGTCGTGGCGGGGCTGGCCTGAAGCCGCCGTTTGTTATACAGGTTCGACCGTTCGATCATCAGAACGGGCAGGGAGTCATGACCAGCGGATCTTACAAGGGCGATGTCAGCCCGCGCGAAGCCTTCGAGCGGCTGCAGGAGAACGATCGCAGCGTGCTGATCGATGTGCGCACGGATGCGGAATGGGCGTTTGTCGGCGTGCCGGCCGTGGAGCGCATGGCCCGGATCCCGTGGCAGGTCTTCCCGACCATGGAGCGCAATGAGGGCTTCGTCGACCAGGTCCGTGCCGCCGGCGTGCCGGAGGACGCGGAGGTCTTCCTCCTGTGCCGCTCCGGCGGGCGTTCGGCAGCGGCCGCGGCGGCCCTGACGGCGGCGGGTTTCGAGAACTGCTTCAATGTCGCCGGCGGCTTCGAGGGCGATCGCGACCAGCACGGCCACCGCAACACCGTGGGCGGCTGGCGCCATGACGGGCTGCCCTGGGTGCAGGGCTGAGGACGGGGCGGCGCACATCATGACGAAGGATGACTGTTCGCGCTGGGGCGAGGCGACGCGTCTGGTGCGCGGTGGGCTCGACCGCAGTCCGCATGGCGAGACCTCCGAGGCGCTCTATCTCAATTCCGGCTTCGTCTACGAGGATGCCGAGACGGCGGCGGCGCGCTTTGCCGGCGAGGCGGACGGCTATGTCTATGCCCGCTACGGCAACCCCACCGTCACCATGTTCGAGGAGCGGCTGAGGCTGCTCGAGGGCTCGCAAGCCTGCTATGCGACGGCGAGCGGCATGGCCGCCGTGTTCGGCGCGCTCGCCTGCCAGCTCCGGGCGGGCGATCATGTCGTGGCCTCGCGCGCGCTCTTCGGCTCCTGCTACCAGATCGTCACGAATATCCTCCCGCGCTTCGGCGTCACCCATACGCTGGTCGACGGCAACGATCCCGATGTCTGGCGCGAGGCGATCACGGAGAATACGCGCTGCGTGTTCCTGGAGACCCCGTCCAACCCGACGCTGGAGGTGATCGATATCGCCATGGTGTCGGACATCGCGCACAAGGTGGGCGCCCGGGTGGTCGTCGACAATGTCTTCGCCACGCCGATTCTCCAGAAGCCCATGGCGCTCGGCGCCGATATCGTCGTCTATTCGGGCACCAAGCATATTGACGGGCAGGGGCGCTGCCTCGGCGGCGCGATCATGTCCACCGCGGCCTTCAAGGAGGACGAGCTCAAGCCGTTCCTGCGCCATACCGGCCCCTCGCTCAGCCCGTTCAATGCCTGGGTGCTGCTGAAGGGGCTGGAGACGCTGAAGCTGCGCGTGCGTCACCAATGCGCCTCCGCCAGGGCGGTCGCCGACGCGCTTCGGGCATTGCCCGCCGTGGAGCGCGTGATCTATCCCGAGCTCGACAGCCATCCCCAGAAGGCCCTTGCCGCCCGCCAGATGACAGCCGGCGGCACCATGGTGACCTTCGTGCTGAAGGGCGGGCGCGAAGAGGCCTTCGACGCGCTGCGCAGGCTCTCCATCGTCGACATCTCCAACAATCTGGGCGATGCGAAGTCGCTCATCACCCATCCCGCCAGCACCACCCACCGCAATATCGGCGAGGAGGCGCGCGCGGCCATGGGCATCGGCGAAGGCATGCTGCGGCTGTCGGTGGGGCTGGAGGAGACCGACGACCTGATCGGCGACCTCACCGGCGCCATCGCCGGACGGGCCTGAGGCGGGACGCGCCGTTCCGCCAGTCGGATGACGGTCTCGCCAGACATGGACGAAAGCCTACACTTGCGGTGTTCCCTTGTATGAGCCGCCGGGATCTTGCCGATCCCGGCAGCGCTCCGGATCGAACAGGCAAGCGGGGAGGGCTTCGCGATGCATACCGGCTTCAAGAGTATCCTGGCGGCTGTCGCCATTGCCGCTGTCGCGGCCACGGGCATGGCGCGGGCGGACATCGTCGGCGAGAACGTCGTCTATGAGGTGAATGGCAAGCCGTTCGAGGGCTATGCCGTCCAGAATACGGGCTTTGGCGACAGCCAGCCCGCCGTCCTGCTGGTCCATGACTGGGACGGGCTCGACGATTACGAGAAACAGCGCGCCACCATGCTGGCGGCGGAAGGCTATACGGTGCTCGCCGCCGATCTCTTCGGCCAGGGCGTGCGCCCGGAGACGACGGAGGAGAAGAAGGCGCATACGAGCGCGCTCTACGGCGACCGCGCGGAAATGCGCGCGCGGATGTCGGCGGCGCTTGAGGCGCTCAAGGCGCGCGACGGGGTCGATCCCTCGCGCATTGTCGTCATGGGCTATTGCTTCGGCGGGTCCGCCGCACTGGAGCTTGCCCGCTCGGGCGCGGACATTGCCGGCGTGGCGACCTTCCATGGCGGTCTCGCAACGCCTGCCGACCAGTCCTATGCGCAAGTGAAGGGGCCGGTCCTCGTCATGCACGGATCCGCCGACACCTCCGTGCCGATGAGCGATGTGGCCGCGCTGGCCGCCGCGCTCGACAAGGACGGCATCGCGCACCGCATGGAGATCTATGGCGGCGCGCCGCACGCCTTCACCGTATGGAACGGAAGCCGCTACAATGCGGCAGCGGACGTCGCCTCCTGGCGCACCTTCCTCGACTTCCTGAACGATACGGTGCGCTGAGAAAAAAGGGTGCCCGCGGGATCGGCCCATCCTGAGGATGGGGACCGACCGCCGCAGGCACCCGGACAGGCCGGTGCTTTCAAGGGGGGCGACACCGGCCCGTTCCGTCGGCTCGAAGGACGCTCCTGGCTGGAGGGGATCAGCGGCAGAAGCGCTTGTAGCCGGAATAGGTGGTGTAGTAGCCCGTATCCGGCTCGAAGCTGCGGTACTTCGACGAGCAGTAGGCGTACCAGTCGCGCGTCCACGGCTCCGGGCTGCCATAGCGGTATGACGGCCGGGCAGGGGCGCGGCGCGGCTGGGACGTCGTGGCGGCAAGTGCGCCCAGTCCGAGGATCAGACCCGCCGCACCGAGCGCGACGCCGGCATTGTTGTCGTGATCGTGCCTGCGATGGCGATGGTGATAATAGCCGTGCCGGCGCATCTTTTTGTGGTACTTCCGCTTGTATTTGTTCTTGTACTTCCGCTTGTAATATTTCTTGTAGTACTTCTTGTGGCGGCGGTCGCCCCGCCAGCCGTCGCGGTGATCCACGGTCTGCACGAGACCTTGCCCGGCAACGGCCCCCGCAGCGCCGCCAGCAACGGCCGGGGTGAAGGCCGATCCGGCCTGCACGGTCGTGCCGAGGCTCGACAGGCCGACTGCGAGGATCGTGGCACAAGCTGTTGCTTTCAGGCGTTTGTTCATGGGGGAATCCTCCTTTGAAACCTTGGGGGCCGTCCCGGGGTGGTAATGGGGCCGGCCCACATCCCGCAGGACGTGAGGCCGGTGATCGTCGGGCTGTGGCTTAGCCGCTGGAGCCGTCCGTCTCGCTGTCCGTATTGGCCGGCGGCGGGCCCTGGCGCTTTCCCTTGCCCATGAACCCGTCGCGCGGGCGGGGCCGGTCGTCGCGGTTGAGGGCGCCGTCGTCATTGCGGTCGAAGCGTTCCGCGCGCTTCTTCGCGGGTTCGACATACTCCTCGATGGTCACCTGTGCGTCGCCATCGACGTCATAGCGCTGGAAATCGCGCACCATGCGGCGGTGCATGCGGTCGAGCCACAGCGCCTGATACTCCTCCAGGCTGAGCTGGCCGTTACCGTCGGCGTCGAATTTCTTCAGCGCGTCGGAGCGGACGGTCTCGATCTCCTCGATGGTCACGCTCTTGTCGCCATTGGCATCGTAGCGCTCCATGAAGCGCCACATATGCATGCCGCCGTGACCGTGCATGCCCTTGCGATGGGCGCGCATGCCCTTGTGGCCGTGCCGGCCGCCGCCCCACTTGCCCATGTCGCAGGACTGGCCGCCGCGGGCATGGTGATAGCCGTGATGGCCACCGCCCCAGCGCTCGTGGGCCTGGACCGCCGTGGCGGTTCCCGCAGCGGCGAGGCCGAGCAGGGCGACACCGGCAACCAGGATCTTGGATCGTTTCGTCATGGCAACACCTCATTGCGTTCAAGCGATGAGGCGAGTTCTGGCAGTCGACTGTCGCAGAAATTCGTCATGGGAACGGGTTTTTGTCGCGGATCTTGTCAGGGCATTCGGCTGAAACATTTCGTTACAATTTTGTGCGGTGAATGCCTGCGCGATGCGGCATAAGAATGGCGAAGTCCAACTGACGGGCGGATCTCGGGTATGGATGCCACGCCGCATATTCTTGTTGTCGACGATCACCGCGAAATCCGCGAGGCGCTGACGAAGTACCTCAAGCGCAACGGGATGCGGGTGAGCGCGGCCGATGGCGGCCAGGCGATGAAGGCTGCCCTGAAGACGAGCGCTGTCGATCTCGTCGTGCTCGACGTGATGATGCCGGGCGAGGACGGGCTGACGCTCTGCCGCCATCTGCGCGAGACGACCGACCTTCCCGTCATCATGTTGACCGCCATGGCGGAAGACACCGACCGCGTGGTCGGGCTGGAGATCGGCGCCGACGACTATGTCACCAAGCCGTTCAACCCACGCGAGCTCCTGGCGCGGATCCGGGCCGTGCTGCGCCGGTCGGCGGCGGCACCCAGGGCGCGCGACCGCATCGAGCCCGTGACCTACCGGTTCGACCGCTGGACCTTCGATCTCGCCCGCCAGGAGATCCAGGCCGACGACGGCATGGCGATCCCCTTGAGCACCGCGGAGTTCAAGCTGCTCCAGGCGCTCGTGGAGCGTCCCCATATGGTGCTCTCGCGCGACCAGCTCCTCGACCTGACCGCGGGCCGGTCCGCGCAGGCCTTCGACCGCTCGATCGACAATCAGGTCAGCCGCCTGCGCCGCAAGATCGAACGCGACCCCAAGGCGCCCGAGATCGTCAAGACAGTCTGGGGCGGCGGTTATGTCTTCGCCTGCGACGTGGAGGAGGTCGTGTCGTGAGCCTCGTCCCGAAAAGCCTGGCCGGGCAGCTTGTCTCCCTCCTGCTCGCCGCCCTCGTGGTCTCGCAGATCCTGACCATGGTCATGTTCTTCGGCGAGCGCGACGAGGCCGTGCGCGACGCATGGCGCGCGGAATTCGCCCAGCGCATCGCCTCCGTCGCCCGGCTGGCCGACGAGGCGCCGCCCCAGCTTGCCGAGCAGTTCGTCGCCGCCGCCAAGTCGCGCAAGCTCACCTATTCGGTCGGCGCAGCACCCGCCGGCGACGAGGCCATGACGACGACGGAGGACGACCGCGAGCTCGAAATCCTGCTGGCGGCGGCGCTCGAGCGCGACAGTATCCAGGGGATTCGCGTGGTGTCCTCTGACGAGCTGCGGAAGCCGCCCCTGCCGGAACGGCTCTACGACGCCGTCGTGGATCTCGTTCAGGGGCCGCCCAAGCCGAAGGAGGTGGACAAGGCGCCCGCCATGCTGATCGCCATTCCGCTCTCCGACGGGCGCTGGTTCAATGTCGAGCTGGACGGGCGTTCGCACGGCCCCCGCTGGGCGCTCGTGCCGCTGGCCTCCACACTACTGACGGCGCTTGCAACTCTCATCGTCGTCGCCTGGACCGTCCGGCGCATCACGCGGCCGCTGCGTAACCTTGCGGAGGCCACGGAGGGGCTCGGGCGCGGCGAGGCGCCTGTGACGCTCAGGCCGGAGGGGCCGGAGGAGCTTCGCAAGGTCGCCCTGGCGTTCAACGCCATGAGCGAGCGGCTGACGCGCTTCGTGAAGGACCGTACGCGCATGCTCGCCGCCATCAGCCACGATCTGCGCACGCCGATCACCGCGATGCGCGTGCGCGCGGAGTTCATCGACGACGAGGAGACCCGCGATCACATCATCCAGACGCTCGACGACATGAAGAACATGACCGAGGCGACCCTGTCCTTCGCCCGCGACGAGGCGAGCACGGAGGAGACGCGTGTCGTGGACCTGTCGGCGCTCGTCGGGAGCCTGGTCTCCGATCTGGAGGATCTGGGCCATGAGGTCCGCTTCCAGGATGGCGAGGCGATGCCGGTCGCCTGCCGTCCGGCAAGCATCAAGCGCGCCATTGCGAACCTTCTCGGCAATGCCGTCAGATACGGCTCGCGCGCCCATGTCAGGCTGGCGAAGACGGATCACACGGTGACCGTGACCATCGACGATGTCGGTCCGGGCATCCCGGAGGAACGGCTGAGCGAGGTCTTCGAGCCCTTTACCCGGCTCGAGGGCTCGCGCAGCCGCGAGACGGGAGGCGTCGGGCTCGGGCTCGCCATCGCGCGCTCGATCGTGCTGGCCCATGGCGGCGAGATCGTGCTGGAGAACAGAAAACAGGGAGGCTTGCGGGCCCGGGTCGTTCTGCCCTTGTGAGCGAGAGAGACGGAAACCGATGCGGACATTGATCATTGCGGTGATTCTTGCGGCAGTCGCCGGTCTGGGCGTGGCCCTGCTCGACAGCGGAACCGGGCCCGGTCCGGGGCTGTCCGACCCGGCGGCGGCCAAGGCCAACGGGGCTGCCGGCCGGCGCGCCGTCTCCGTGCGCGTGCTGGCCGCGGGCACGGAGACTTTCCGCGAGGCGGTCGAGGCCGTCGGCTCGGCGCGGGCGCGCCAGTCGGTGGAGATCGTGCCGCTGGCCGCCGGGCGGGTGGAGGAGATTCTCTTCGAGGCCGGCGACCATGTGGAGGCCGGGCAGGTTCTGGTCCGTCTCGACGACCGCCAGCAGCGCGCATCGCTGGCAGAGGCGAGGGCGTCGCTCACCGAAGCGAAGAGCGCCTATGAGCGCACGAAAAGCCTGATCGAGAAGAAGGTCGCGACCCAGTCCGCGCTCGACCAGGCTGAGGCGACGCTCGCGCGCTCCGAGGCCGCGCTGGAGCGCGCGCAGAGCAATCTGGAGGACCGGTCCGTGCGCGCGCCCTTCGCCGGCGTGGTCGGCCTGCGCCAGATCGAGGTCGGGTCGTGGATCGACACCGACCGGACCATCGCCACCCTGGACGACCTCGACACGATCGAGGTCGAGTTCGCGGTGCCGGAAATCTTCCTGCCGCGCGTCGCAGCCGGTCAGGAGGTCGTCGCGCGCTCGTCCGCCTTTCCCGGCCGCAGCTTTATCGGCGAGATCACGGCCATAGACAGCCGGGTGAGCCCTGAATCGCGCGCCTTCACCGTGCGCGCCTCAATTCCCAACGAGCACCATGTGCTGAGGGCCGGCATGTTCCTCGGCATCGATCTCGTTCTCGGCGAGCGCCACTCCGTCGCGGTGCCGGAAGAGACGCTGCTGACGTCGGGAAGCGAGACCTTCCTCTACCTCCTGGAGGGGGCGGAGGCGGAGAAGCGCACCGTCACCCTCGGCCAGCGGCGCGACGGCATGGTGGAGGTCGTCGACGGGCTCGCCCCCGGTGCGACCGTCATCTCGAGCGGCCTCCAGACGCTGACCAACGGGGCGCCGGTGCGGGTCCTCGAAGGCGGCGGCGAAGATATGCCGACCGCGTCCTCCGGGGGAGGGGCGGGCTGATGACCCTTTCGGAGCTGTGCATCCGCCGCCCGGTTTTCTCCATCGTCCTGAGCCTGCTCATCATCGTGTTCGGGGCGGCCGCGCTGTCGAACCTGCCGGTGCGCGAGCTGCCCGACGTCGATTCGCCCGTCGTCACGGTGCGCACCGACTATGTGGGCGCGGCGCCGGAGGTGATGGACACACAGGTGACCGCCATCGTCGAGGGCGCGGTCGCCGGCATTTCGGGCATTCGCAGCATCACGTCGGAAAGCGAGCGCGGGGCGGCACGCACCGTGATCGAGTTCCAGGCCTCGCGCGATATCGACGATGCCGCGAACGACGTGCGCGCCGCCGTCGCCCGTGTCGTGGGCCAGCTTCCAGAGGAGGCGGAGGATCCGCGTGTCACCAAGAACGACAGCGACGCCTGGCCGGTCATGCGCGTGACCATGACGTCGGACCGGATGGCGCCGCCGGAGCTCACCGACTATGCGGACCGCTTCGTGGTCGACCGGCTGGCCGCCGTCGACGGCGTGGCCGACGTCAACATCTATGGCGAGCGCACCTATGCCGTCAGGGTATGGCTCGACCGGCGGGCCATGGCGGGCCGCGGGGTCGCGGTGAGCGAGGTGGCCGACGCACTCGACGCCAACAATGTGGAGCTCCCGGCCGGCGAGATCGAGACCCGGACGCGCCGCTTTCAGGTGCGCACCAATACGCGCCTGTCGACGCCGGAGGCCTTCTCGCGCATCGTCGTGAAGACCGTGGACGGCTACCCGATCCGTATCGGAGACATCGCCCGCGTCGAGCTCGGCGTGGAGAACGACGATACCATCGTGCGGGGCGACGGGCAGGGCGCCATCGTGCTCGGCGTGCTGCGGCAGTCGCAGGCCAACACCATCGACATCTCCGACACCATACGCGCCGAGATCGACGCGATTCGACCCACCTTGCCGGACGGCATGACCATCTCGGTGGGCAGCGACGACGCCATATTCATCCGCAGCTCGATCGCGGAGGTGCTGAAGACGCTGGCCATCGCCATCGTGCTCGTGGTCGCGGTGATCTATGCGTTCCTCGCCTCCGCGCGCTCCACGCTCGTGCCGGCGATCACCATTCCCATCGCCCTGATCGGAGCGTGCGCGGGGATCGCGCTCTTCGGCTACTCGATCAATATCCTCACCCTGTTCGCGCTGGTGCTCGCCATCGGCATCGTGGTCGACGACGCCATCGTGGTGCTCGAGAACATCCAGCGCCGCATCGAGCTCGGCGAGAGCCCGCTCGTCGCCAGCGTTCGCGGATCCAAGCAGGTGACCTTCGCCGTCATCGCGACGTCGCTCACGCTGATCGCCGTCTTCACGCCGATCTCCTTCCTCGGCGGCACGGTGGGGCGGCTGTTCTCCGAATTCGGCATCGTGCTCGCTGTCGCCGTCATCGTGTCCACCTTCGTCGCCCTCTCGCTGTGCCCGGTCCTGTGCGCGAACATCCTGCCGCCGGCGCGCGAGCGCGGACGGCTTGAGGCCGCGGTCGACCGGGCGATCAAGGCGTTGAACAACGGTTACAGGGCGGCGCTCCGCGTGGCGCTCGCCCGCCCGGCGACCGTGGTGGCCGTCGCGCTCTCCGTCGCCGCCGTCGCGGGCGTCCTCTATGAGAGGCTGCCGAAGGAGCTGACCCCGCGCGAGGATCGCGGCGTGTTCTTCATCGCCGTTACCGGCCCGCAAGGGGCGAGCAAGACCTATACGGACGCCGCCACCCGCAAGGTGGAGGACACGCTGCAGCCGCTGGTCGATGCGGGCGAGGTGACCTCCACCATCTCCATCGTCGGGCGCGGGAACGAGCCGCGCACCGCGACCGTCGTCGTGCGCCTCGCGCCGTGGGAGGATCGCGACCGGGACCAGCAGGAGATCACGCGCGGACTGATCTCGCAGCTCGGGCAGATCACCGATGTGCGCGCCTTCCCGATTTCGCCGGCGGGGCTCGGCCTGCGCGGCAACCGCAATCCGCTGCGCGTCGTGGTGGGTGGTCCGGATTTCGAGAGCGTGAAGCTCTGGAGCGAGGCGCTTCTCGAACGTGCCCGCGCCAATCCAGGCCTTGAGAATGTCGAGATCGACTATGAGGAGACCCAGCCCGAATTCCGCCTCGATATCGACCGGGACCGCGCGCGCGACCTCGGCATCGAGATCGGCACCATCGCCCAGACGCTGCAGGGCATGTTCGCCTCGCGCGAGGTGACGACCTATATCGACCGCGGCCGGGAATATCCCGTCATCATCCAGGCGGCGGAGGAGGGGCGGGAGACGCCCGCCGACCTGATGGGCGTCTTCGTGCCGACGGGAAGCGGCGAGCTCGTGCCCCTGTCGGGTTTCGTGAGCGTCAGCGAGACGGCCTCCTCGCCGAGCCTCGGGCGCTATGACCGGCTGCCCTCGATCACGCTGTCGGCCTCGCTTGCCGACGGCTACGACCTCGGCTCGGCCATCGCCGAAATCCGGCAGGCGGCGGACGATCTGTTGCCGCCCTCCGCGCGGCTCAGCTTCTCCGGCCAGTCGAAGGAATATCTGGAGACGTCGTCGGGCGCGAATCTGACCTTCATGCTGGCGATCCTGATCATCTTCCTGGTGCTTGCCGCCCAGTTCGAGAGCTTCATCCACCCGGTGGTGATCCTGTTGTCGGTGCCGCTCGCGGTTACCGGCGCGCTCGCATCGATCTGGCTCACCGGCGGCGCGCTCAGCGTCTACAGCCAGGTCGGACTGGTGCTGCTCGTCGGGCTCATGGCGAAGAACGGCATCCTGATCGTGGAGTTCGCCAACCAGCTTCGCGACGAGGGGTACGCGCTCCACGAGGCCATTCTGGAGGCCTCCGTCGTGCGCCTGCGCCCCATCCTGATGACGGTGCTGTCGACGCTGCTCGGCGCCGTGCCGCTGGCTCTGGCAACGGGCGCGGGCGCGGAGAGCCGCCAGGCCATCGGCATCGTCATCATCGGCGGCTTCGGGATGGCGTCGTTCCTGACGCTGTTTCTCACGCCGGTGCTCTACGAGCTTCTCGCGCGCTACACCAGGCCCCGTAGCGCCATCGAGAAGCGCCTGTCGACCGAGCTCGACGGCACCGCGGCGCGCCGGGAAGGGGAGGCATGATCCATCGCCAGGCCCTGTCATGTCGTCATGCCCGGCAATGACGGACAAGGACATGACACGGCTGGTGAATTCAAGGCTCCGTCCGGTCAGTCGTCATTGGCGGCGCTGAGATCGTCGGGCGCGATATAGTCCGATGCGGGCTTCATGCGGACGCCGGGCGTGGCGCCGTCGAGGAATTCCACGCCCGCCGCCACGAAAGCATCGCGGATGGCGGCGGCGATGCGGTCGCCCGGCCGGGGTTCGCCACGCTCGAAGGCGCGCACGTCATCGGGATTAAGCCCCGCGGCCGTGGCGAGCCGGTCCTGCGACCAGTCGAGCAGGCCACGCGCGGCCCGGCATTGTGCAGCGACGATCATGGGCCAGAGCCTACCACTGACCGCCATCCGGCGACCAGACGGTTGCGTCGGGTTACTGCTTCACCTTGAACCGTTCGACCGCGACCCGTCCGCGCTTGCCGGTCTTCAGCCTGAGATCGACCGACGCCGGCCCCGTCACCTCCTTGCCGTCGGCGACGATATCGCAGGCGATGAAGGGGGGCGTCGCGACGGTCTCGCAACACAGGCACGACGTGTAGTCCTCGTTGCACAGGCACGTCTCGCCCTGCGGTCCGATGCGCGACTTGATGGCCTCCGGCGGCTCCTGGGCGAGGGCGGCCGGGGCGGCCAGCATGGCGGTCGCTGCGATCAGGGTGGTCATGAGGGATGTGGCAGACATGGGCTGTCCTTCCTCCACAGATGCCCCACTCCCGTCGAGAGACGGTCCCACATCGCCACAGCCGGCCTGAACGCGCCCTGAATACGCCGTTCAGTCGCGCCGGCTGCCGCGTGGCGCGGGCCGTCCGTATCCGTCTGTCCGGGGTCTGGAATGATGGTGTCGCTACTGCGGAAGTGGTGAGCCCGCTCGGATTCGAACCGAGGACCTACTGATTAAAAGTCAGTTGCTCTACCGGCTGAGCTACGGGCCCGCTATTCGGGAAGGCGTTGATCTTCAACCATCTCTCGGGAAGCCGGTCAAGCGTCAAACGGATTTTCCGACAGCTTCCCCGTCAGCCGTTCATTCTGACAACTCGTCCCCACCCGGCTCTCGGCATTGGACAGCTCGTTTCGTCCTCGCAGTCCCTTGCATAACGAAACTCGGCTTGGGCATAGTGGACGCGAGCGGCTTCGGTGCAGAGTCTCTATCGTTGTTGCAAGATACAGAGAGCCATAAGGATTTCGGAATCTCTCGACGTTATGTCCCGCTGAGGCTGTCGCACCGCGGCTTGTCGCGAATATATGAAAAGTTTGGAAGCGGCCCTTCATGTTCAGTCATGTGACCGTCGGAGTGAGCGACCTCGACCGTGCCACCCGGTTCTATGACGCGCTCCTCATCCCCCTTGGCCTGAAACGTCGCACTGTGACCCCAGATGGCGGGCCGCCTTCGATGTGCTGGATTGGGCAAGGGAGGTCCTTGCCGCGCTTCTACGCCTACGTTCCCTTTGATGGCGAACCTGCGAGCACAGGCAATGGAAGCATGGTTGCATTCCTGGCTCAGTCTGCTGAGGCTGTGTCCGAGGCGTATCTTGCGGGCATGGCAGAAGGTGGCACGGATGAAGGTGAGCCCGGCCCAAGACCCCGCTATGGCGATGGGTATTTTGGAGCTTATCTGCGCGATCCGGATGGCAACAAAATTCACGTCGTTTACAGAGGCGACGTTGCCGACGGCTCCTAGGCGATGCCCTCATCGACGTGCAGCCAGATCGGCCTGATTTCGAGTCAAGTTCCGAAAGGAGTTGGCGATGGCCCGTCTTGGTATGAGCGATGCGGGACGGTGTGCGATCCAGCCGCACCAAGATCAAGAATTTCAGGGCCATAGCCACACGACACGAGAAGCCCCGCAACACCCGTTCGACGACGGTGAGCGCGATGTCGCGCGCCTCGGCCTGTGCCATGCCACGTGGCGCCCTCGGAACATGCGGCCGGGTGTATGGTTTCCCGTCGGATTTTCTGTAACATTTTCGTAAAATCCCCTGGATCTTGGCATTCCGATCTCTGATTCTTCACACTATTCCCGTCAGGGGTGGAGATGGGGAGGCATTGTTGATAGGGTTGTTTCGATTGTTCGCGGGGAAGACGAGGCGGGGGCAGGAAATGCGATTTGTATACAGGGGCTATAGTCGAGACCCGGGCGGTATGATTGTCGCATTAGTGTCCTATAACTTGGCGGCTCAGAACGGTGCGCCGCCCGCCACCGCAACGATATCCTTCCAGTCCTGATCGGACATGGGTGCCGGCTTCATCGGCGGGGGCTCGTCGGCCATGCCACGCCGCCCCGTAATCTCTCTTCCAGACACGAAGGACGCAGCGCTGTGACGCAGACAAGCGAGCAACCGAAATCGTGGCGCGATTCCCTGGCGCTTATCGACCGGCCGACGTTTCTCGGCGCAATAGCCCTGCTCCTCGCGGCCACGCTGCCGCTGGCCTTCTGGCCGGCCGAAGGGGCCATGTGGGTCGGCGTGGCCCGCGCCTTCATGGTGGACAAGATCGGCGCGGCCTATCTGCTTCTCGGATTGGGCGCCTTCTTCTTCATGGTGTTCATCATCTTCAGCAAGATCGGCCAGATCAAGCTGGGCGATCCCGACGAGGCCCCCGAGTTCCCGACCGGGTCCTGGGCGGCCATGCTGTTTTGCGGCGGCATCGGCGCCAGCATCCTCTATTGGGGCGTGATCGAGTGGGCTTATTACTATGTCGCCCCGCCCTTCGGGCTGGAGCCCGGCAGCCGGCCGGCGATCCAGTGGGCGGCGGCCTACGGAATGTTCCACTGGGGCCTGATCGCCTGGTCCATCTATCTGATCCCCGCGCTGCCGATCGCCTATTTCTACTATGTCCGGAAGCGGCCCGCGCTGAAGATCTCCATTGCCGTGATGCCCGTCATCGGCCAGAGGGCGGCGGAAGGCTGGCCGGGCAAGGTCGTCGACATCCTCTTCATCTTCGGGCTTCTGGGCGGGGCGGCCACGACGCTCGGCCTCGCCGCGCCGCTCATCACGCGGGGCATGAACATCCTGTTCGGCACGCCGGTGTCGATCGTGACGCAGATCGCCGCCCTGCTGATCTGCACCGTCATCTTCGCGCTGTCGTCCTATGCGGGGCTCGGACGCGGCCTGAAGCTGCTCAGTAACATCAATCTCTGGCTCGCGGTCGGCTTCCTCGCCTTCGTGCTCGTCGTCGGCCCGACGGTGTTCCTTCTGGAGACGGGCCTGTCGTCGCTCGGCCGCATGCTGTCGAACTTCTTCACCATGGCGACCTACACGGAGTCGTTCGGCGGCTGGGGCGGCTTCGGCGACAGCCATTTCCCGCAGGACTGGACGATCTTCTACTGGGCCTGGTGGCTGGTCTTCGCGCCCAGCATGGGGCTGTTCATCGCGCGGATCTCGCGCGGCCGCACGATCGGCCAGATGGTGGCGGGATCGATCTTCTTCGGCTCCGTCGGCTGCTTCCTCTTCTTCATCATCCTCGGCAATTACGGGCTCTGGCTCCAGATCAACGACGTGCTCGACGTCGTCTCGCTGCTCGATGCGGACGGCCCCTTCGTGGCGATCTTCGCGGTCCTCGACACCCTGCCGCTGACCTGGCTGGTCGTCTTCGCCTTCACGGTGCTCGCCATCCTGTTCACGGCCACGAGCTTCGACTCGATCTCCTATATTCTCGCCTCGGTGGTGCAGAACGACGTGTCGGAGGAGCCCATGGCCTGGAACCGCCTGTTCTGGGCACTGGCCCTGACGTTCCTGCCGGCCGTTCTACTCATTGTCGGAGGGCTCAACACGCTCCAGACCGCGGCGATCGTCGGCGGCGTACCCCTGCTCGTGATCACCGCGATGCTGTGCGTCTCCACGATCCGCGTCGCGCAGATCGACCTGCGCCAGCAGCCCGACTACACCGATCCGATCATCAATATCGAGGACATCCCCCGTATCGATCCCTGGTCGCCGGAAGGCGCGGCCCTCAGCCGCTTCGACAAGCGGCGCGCGGAGGCGAGCGCGGCGGCCACCCGGGAGAAGGAGGCGCTGGACGCGCTCACCACCTACAAGCACATGCTTCGCCGCCGCTATGGCCCGTTCGGGGCCTATCGGCCGAATGCGCCCCAGGCGAATACGGAGGAGCTGAAGCGGCTCGAGGAGCTCGAGGCGGCCTATACAGAGGCATCGGCGCACAAGGCGAAGGCGACGCAGGCCGCCCAGGAGGCGCGTTCGGAGTTCGACCGCCTCGTGGCGTCCGGGCCGGTGCATCATCGTCAGGCAACGTCGCAACCGGCCCCGGCGCCAGGCGCGGGGCAATGACGGCAAGTCTTGTCGGGTGTCGGCAGGCGGCGCCCGCCCGGGCGCTCAGGTGGCGCGGCAGCAGGGTGCACCGGCCGCGCGGCCGGCAACGGCCCGGCAGGCAGACGCCCGCGGCGACCGGAAAGGCAGGTTCGGACGGGGTCAGTCCGTGTCCTGCGGCGTGCCCACGACCACGTCGGTCACTCGCATGCGGCACAGTCGCGTCTCGAGGGGCTGGGCCTCCGCTTCCATGCCGATCCAGCGCAGCTTGCGGATCTGTCCGACCAGCTCGCTGGATGTTTCCTCTTCGGCGCGGGCGCCGGGCGTTTCCTGGGAGGCATGCTTCATGCTCATCGTTGCAGTCCTGTCAGCTTCGCTGTGACCTCTGTGCTGCCAGATCGGCAGCCTATTGGGATTCACTGGTTCCTCCAACGGTATGTTGTAACTCCATTATCGGAGAAATGGTTAAACTTTCGGGAAATTCCGTGAATTGATTGGGGCAGGGGTATTCAGCGGCAGCGATCACTGTGCGGCGAGGGCCAGCGGCTGGCCGGTGAAGACGGTGGGCGAGCAGCCGATCTCGCGGGCGCGCAGCTCGCCGCAGGTCAGATCGGCGGCGATGCGCGTCCTGAACGGCCCGATCACGATCCGGTAGCCGGCCGCGCTCTCGCCGGTCACGGCAAGGTGCGGACGGTAGTTGTCGAGCATGTCCCCGGCGCGCGCGGCGAGAGTTTGCCAGAGCGCCGTGGCGGCGGCCGGGCTGTCGACGGTCGCAAGGGCAAGGCCGAAGCTGTCCCTGCGGACCTCGCGCTCCGCGTCCGGCGCCAGGATCGCCGGCGGTGCGACGGGCGCGGGCAGTCCGCCATCGCTCTCGGCCCCCGGCGGGGTGGGAACCGGTGCGGTGCTGGCGGCCCGGTCCTCCAGCGCGGCGATCCGGTCGGACATCTGGGAGTTGATCGCCCGCTCATGGGCAAGGCGCGCCCTGAGGGTCATGGTGCGCTCGCCCGACGACCAGGCGGCGAACTCCGCGGCGAGGTCGTTGAAGGCGAGCCCGGCCAGCACCGTGCAGACCGCCACGGCGGCGAAGGTCGCCTGAACGATGCGCCAGCGCGATCCCGCCGGGGCGCCGGGTCCGGCGTCGCGGTCCGGCCGGTCGCGGTCCGGTGTCTCGTCGTCGGGGTGGTCCATCGGTGCCGCTGCCCGCGCTCGTGGCTCCTCCTGCCTGGTGGCTGGAGCTATACAACCATGAGTGTGCTGGCAAGACAATTTCGTCGTTGTCGGCGTTTCGCCCTTGCCACGGCGCCGGGACGGTGGCTCAGTCAGGGCATGTTCGACGGCAAACCCCGCCTGCGGCGTTGTGCGAGGCCGCGCGTTCCAGTATGGCTTCGGTCATGACACAGACGGACCTGATCATCCTCGCGGCCGGCAAGGGCACGCGCATGAAGTCGGAGCGCGCCAAGGTGCTCCATCCCGTCGCCGGCTGGCCGCTGCTCGCCCATGTGCTGGCCGCCGCGGGCGCGCTCGGGGCGCGGCGCACATCGGTCGTGGTCGGCCCCGGAATGGACGAAGCCGGGGCGGTCGCGCGCCGCTGGTGCGAGGAGGCGGCGGTCGCCGTGCAGACGGAGCGGCTCGGGACCGCCCATGCCGTGGGCGTGGCGCTGGAGACGCTTCCGGAGGCGCCCGGCGCGGTCCTGGTGCTCTATGGCGACACCCCGCTGATCGCGCCGGAGACGCTGAAGCGTCTGGAAACCGCCATCGCGGAGGGCGCGGGCGTCGCCGTTCTGGCCTTCCGTGCCGGAGACCCGACGGGCTATGGCCGGATGATCCGGGACAGCGAGGGCGCCCTCGTCGCGATCCGCGAGGAGGCCGACGCGACGGAGACGGAACGCGCCGTCGACCTGTGCAATTCCGGCGTGATGGCCTTCGACGCGGAGACCCTCAGGCGGCTCCTGCCGCTCATCGGCAACGACAACGCCAAGGGCGAGTACTATCTCACCGACATGGTCATGCAGGCGGTGTCCGTCGGCGTCCCGGTCGCGCTGGTCGAATGCGCCGAGGAGGAGGTTCTCGGCATCAACACCCGCGCCGAGCTCGCCCGCGCGGAACGGATCATGCAGGACAGGCTGAGGGCCGCCGCCATGGCGGGCGGCGCCACGCTCGTCGCGCCGGAGACGGTCTTCCTGTGCCGCGATACGCGTATCGGCACGGATGTGCTCGTCGAGCCCCATGTGGTGTTCGGGCCGGGCGTCGCCGTGGGCAATGGCGCGACCGTCAGGGCGTTCTGCCATATCGAGGCGGCGGAGATCGGCGAGGGCGCGGTCGTCGGCCCCTTCGCGCGGCTGAGGCCGGGCGCGGAGATCGGCGGGGGCGCCCATGTCGGCAACTTCGTTGAGGTGAAGAACACCCGGCTCGGCGAGGGCGCGAAGGCCAACCATCTCGCCTATCTCGGCGATGCCGATATCGGGGCGCGTGCCAATATCGGGGCCGGAACCATCACCTGCAACTATGACGGCGTGGCCAAGCACCGCACTGTCGTCGGCGCGGATGCCTTTGTGGGCTCCAACAGCTCGCTCGTCGCCCCGGTGACGGTCGGCGAGGGGCCTATGTCGGCTCCGGCAGCGTCATCAGCGGCGATGTCGCGCCGGGGGCGCTGGCGCTGGGGCGGGCGCGGCAGGTGGAGAAGCCCGGGCGGGCCGCGGAGATCAAGGCCCGCGCCCTGAAGGGAAAAGAGACTGCCGGAGAGTGAGGGGAACAGGACGTCATGTGCGGAATTGTCGGTATTCTCGGCGTGGAGCCGGTTGCGGACCGGCTTCTCGATGCGCTGAAGCGGCTCGAATATCGCGGCTACGATTCCGCCGGGATCGCGACCTTGGAGGATGGTGAGATCGCACGGCTGCGTGCGGCCGGCAAGCTCGTCAACCTCGAGGAGAGGCTCAAGGCGCACCCGCTGCCGGGCATCGCCGGCATCGGCCATACGCGCTGGGCGACCCACGGCGCGCCGACGGAGGGCAACGCCCACCCGCATGTGACCGACCGCGTGGCCATCGTCCATAACGGCATCATCGAGAACTACCGCGAGCTCAAGGAGGAGCTGGTCGCCGACGGGGTGCATTTCGCCACGGAGACCGACACGGAGATCGTCGCCCATCTCGTCTCCCGCGAGCTCCATCGCGGCGCGGCCCCGGTCGAGGCGGTCTCGCGCGTCCTGAAGCGGCTGGAGGGCGCCTTCGCGCTGGCGATCCTGTTCAAGGGCGAGGACGATCTCATGGTGGGCGCGCGCCGCGGCACGCCGCTGGCCGTCGGACACGGCGAGGGGGAGGCCTATCTCGGTTCCGATTCCATCGCGCTCGCCCCCTTCACCAACCGCGTGACGTTCCTCGAGGACGGCGACTGGGTCGTGCTGACGCGCGAGGGCGCGACGGTCTATGACGAGCACGACCGGCCCGTCGAGCGCGAGGTCCGCTTCACGCAGACCTCCGCGCTGCTGGCGGAGAAGGGCAATTATCGCCATTTCATGGCCAAGGAGATCGCCGAGCAGCCGGAGGTCATCGGGCACACGCTCGCCGAATATCTCGATCTCGGCGCCGGCCGCGTGGTCCTGCCCGACGAATGGACGGTCGATTTCTCCACACTCGACCGGATAACCATCACCGCCTGCGGCACGGCCTATTATGCCGCCTTCGCCGCGAAATACTGGTTCGAGCGGCTGGCGCGGCTGCCCGTGGATGTCGATATCGCCTCGGAGTTCCGCTACCGCGAGGCGCCGCTCGCGGCGGGCGGGCTGTCCATGACGATCTCGCAGTCGGGCGAGACGCTCGATACGCTCGCCGCGTTGCGCTACTGCAAGTCCTGCGACCAGCGCATCGCCGCCATCGTCAACGTTCCCGAATCCACCATAGCGCGCGAGAGCGACTTCGTTTTGAGGACCTATGCGGGTGCGGAGGTCGGGGTCGCCTCGACCAAGGCCTTCACCTGCCAGCTTTCCGTGCTGGCCTGCCTTGCGCTTGCCGCGGCGCGGGCGCGTGGCACCCTGCCGCCGGAGGAGGAGGCGCGCCTGGTGCGCGCGCTGGTGGAGGTGCCGCGCCATCTGGCCGACATGCTGCGCCACGAGGATGCGATAGCCCGGATCGCGCGGCGGATTGCGACGGCGCGCGACGTCCTGTTCCTCGGCCGCGGGATCAACTTTCCGATCGCGCTGGAGGGCGCGCTCAAGCTCAAGGAGATCTCCTATATCCATGCGGAGGGCTATGCCGCCGGCGAGCTCAAGCATGGCCCCATCGCCCTGATCGACGAGGACGTGCCGGTCATCGTGATCGCGCCGCGCGACGAGCTGTTCGAGAAGACCGTGTCGAACATGGAGGAGGTCGCCGCGCGCGGCGGCAAGATCGTGCTCATCACCGACGATGGCGGCATCCGGACCAACGGGGAGGGGCCTTCGACACGATCTCGGTGCCGCGCGCCGATCCGTTCATCAATCCCCTGATCTATGCCCTGCCGGTCCAGCTCCTCGCCTATCACGCCGCCGTCTTCCGCGGCACGGATGTGGACCAGCCGCGCAATCTCGCCAAGTCGGTGACGGTGGAATAGGACACCGCCCTGCCGGGGATCGCGACGGTCCCGTCGCTTTAGCGATCGCTTAACCGTGTCCGTGCCATTCTCGCCAGCATGATGATCGGGCGAGTGGTTAGTATATCTGTGTCGGCGATGGCCCTGGCGTTGTGCGTGGCCTCGCCGGTTCGTGCGGAGGGGACGGCGCCGGCGGCGACGCCCGGGGCCTCGACCGCGGTGCTCATCGAGGCGCGCGATGCCTTCAGGGACGGGCGGCGCGACAAGGCGATGGACGCCTTCACCTCTCTAGTGGAGTCGAAAGACGCATCCGCCGGGACGCGGGCGAAAGCCTATCTCGGGCGGGCCTATGGCTATCAGCGGACAGGCCAGTACAAGGCGGCGGTTGAGGACTACACCGCGGCGTTGGAACTCGACAGTCTCGACGACGAGACGAAGGCTGTCGCGCTCTACAATCGCGGGCTTGCCCATCGCAAGATGCGCAATGCCACGGCGGCGGTGGAGGATTTCACCAATGCGCTCTTTATCAAGGGCGATTTCGCCCATGCCTATATGAGCCGCGGCCTCCTGATGCGCGAGACCGGGCGGCCGCTCTATGCGTTGAGCGACTTCGAGAAGGCGATCAAGAACGGCTACCAGCAGCAATATGCGGTGCTCTATGCGGAAGGTCTTGCCTATGAGGACCTCGACCGGATGAAGGAGGCTCAGGCCGCCTATGCCCGCTCGCTGATGGTGAAGCCGGACTTCGCCAAGGCCCGCACGCGGCTGGCCGACATTGTCGGGGTGGACCCCTCCGAGCTCGCCGTGGCTCAGGAGGAAGACGGAACGGCGAAGACCGTGACCCAGGGCGTCGCGAGGGCTGGAACCTCCTCGACCCCGTCCGCGGGCGACGCCATCCGCACAGGCAGCGTCACCACCTCCGATGGGGCAAAGGAGACCCTGCCCGACGCGGTCCGTCCGACGCAGGCCATGGTGGCCGGAGCCGGCACGACGCCGGATGCCCGCAAGACCGCCAGCGCCGCCGACACGACCGCCTCCGGACGCCGCGCGGGCGTCGCCGTGCCGTCGGCTCCGGATGCCGACACGGCCGGGCGCAAGCCGGTGAAGGTTGCGAGCCTCAATGCCGGCGACGGCGTCGCCGCGGCCTCGCCGGAGAAGATCGAGGGCTGGCTGGTCCAGCTTTCCGCCCAGCGCAAGGAACCGGCCGCCTGGGACGTCTGGAACAAGTTCGAGCAGCGCCATGCCGGCATTGTGAGCCGCTACAAGCCGGTCGTGATGCGTGCCGATCTCGGCACGAAGGGCGTCTATTACCGGCTGCGGCTGGCCGGCTTCGACACGAAGTCCGATGCGGCTTCCGTGTGCTCCCGCCTGAAGGCTGGCGGCGCGCCCTGCTTCGTCACCAAGGCGGAGTGATCTTCGGGGGCTGTCCCGTCTGGCAAGTCGCGTACGATGCCGAAAAGCACCCGCTTTTCGGCATCGTGCTCTGGCGTTCGGACCTTGCTCATCCCATCTATCCCTGTAGCGCATAGGCCGCTTTGCGCCTATGATACCGCTATGCGGGCATGCCTGCCGCAGGACGTGCGAGGCATGACCGGCCCGGGATGAGCAAGTAGGAACAGGCACGCAAACGACCATGGGCATTCCGGACAGCACAAGCCGCTCGACGCAAGCGATGGAAGGCGCGGCGCCGGCGTGATCGGGCGGCTGCGAACCTATTTCCTGACCGGGGTGGTGGTCGCCGCTCCGATTGGCATCACCATCTGGCTGACCTGGTGGTTCGTCTCCCTGTTCGACACCTGGATCAAGCCGTTCGTTCCGGCGAAGTACAATCCGGATACCTATCTTCCGGTTCCCATTCCGGGCTTCGGCCTCGTGGTGGCGCTCATCGTCATCACGCTCATCGGCGCGCTGGCCGCCAACCTGTTCGGCCGCACCATCATCTCCTACTGGGAGCACTTCCTGAACCGCATGCCGGTGGTGCGCAATGTCTACAAGGCGCTCAAGCAGATCTTCCAGACGGCCCTGTCGCAGAGCCAGTCGAGCTTCCGGCAGGTCGGCGTCATCCAGTATCCGCGCAAGGGGCTCTATGCCCTCGTCTTCATCTCCCGCGACGCCCATGGGGAGATCGTCGACAGGTCGGCGGATGGCGAGTTGGTGAGCGTGTTCCTGCCCACCACGCCGAACCCCACATCCGGCTTCCTGCTGTTCGTGCCGAAACGCGACATAGCCGTCCTCGATATGTCGGTGGAGGATGCGGCCAAGCTCATCATTTCCGCCGGGCTCGTGCTCCCCGACGAGCATGCCGGCGACGCGCCCGCGCCGGAGCAGGTGCCGGCCCTGACCGAGGAACAGGTGCGCCGCCTCACCGAGGACGGCAGCTCAAAGGACGCGGCGGAGTAGCCCGGCCTGCGGCCTTCGCTCGTCGGGTTGTGCTTGCATGTGGCCGGACGGCGCTATAACGGAAGACCTGAAATCCGGCGGGACAATGGGCCGGGGAGGACACAGATGCTGCCGAACGACCTGCCGTCGCTCAATTTCGACCTCGGCGACACGTGCGATCTCCTGCGCGATACGGTGCGCTCCTTTACGGCCGACGAGATCGCGCCGATTGCCGATGAGATCGACCGGTCGAACGACTTTCCCCGCGAACTCTGGCCGAAGCTCGGCGCGCTCGGCCTTCTCGGCATCACCGTCGAGGAGGAGTATGGCGGCTCGGGCATGGGCTATATCGAGCACTGCGTGGCGATGGAGGAGGTGTCGCGCGGCTCCGCCGCGGTCGGCCTGTCCTACGGCGCCCATTCCAATCTCTGCGTCAACCAGATCCGGCGCAACGGGACGGAGGAGCAGAAGCGGCGCTATCTGCCGGGTCTCGTTTCCGGCGAGCATCTGGGCGCGCTGGCCATGTCGGAGCCCGGTGCGGGCTCCGATGTCGTCTCCATGCGGCTCAGGGCCGAGCGCAAGGGCGACCGCTATGTGCTCAACGGCACGAAATTCTGGATCACCAACGGCCCGGGCGGCGATGTGGTCGTGGTCTATGCCAAGACCGATCCGGATGCCGGCGCGCGCGGCATCACCGCCTTCATCGTGGAGAAGGGGTTCAAGGGCTTCTCCGTCGCCCAGAAGCTCGACAAGCTCGGCATGCGCGGCTCCGATACCGGCGAGCTGGTCTTCGAGGACTGCGAGGTTCCCGAGGAGAATGTTCTCGGTGTGCCCGGCAAGGGCGTGAACGTGCTCATGTCGGGCCTCGACTACGAGCGCGTCGTGCTTGCGGCCGGTCCGCTCGGTATCATGCAGGCCTGCATGGACGTGGTGGTGCCCTATGTCCACGAGCGCGAGCAGTTCGGCCAGCCCATCGGCACCTTCCAGCTCATGCAGGGCAAGCTTGCCGACATGTATACCCGCATGAACGCGGCCAAGGCCTATATCTACGCCGTCGCGCGGGCCTGCGACCGCGGCGAGACCACGCGCAAGGATGCTGCCGGCGCGATCCTCTACGCCGCCGAGACGGCGACCTGGATGGCGCTCGAGGCGATCCAGATCCTCGGCGGCAACGGCTATATCAACGACTATCCGACCGGACGACTCCTGCGCGACGCCAAGCTCTACGAGATCGGCGCCGGGACGTCGGAGATCCGGCGCATGCTGATCGGGCGGGAACTGTTCGAGGAAACCGCCTAACCAGCCATTTTTCCAGAATGTGACAAAAAGTTAACTGGAACCGGGCGGGAAGAGGGCGCATCTCTTCCGAGCGCACCCCGTTTCTTTCCTCCGGCCGCCCGGCTCGATTGGACCGTCAATGCTGCTCGACATCCGCACCATTCTCCTCCTGATGACGGCGGCGTGGGCCCTGGCGGCGGCGGTTCTGTTCTTCCTCTGGCGGCAGGACAGGTCGAACCGGGTCTATCCGGTGTGGAGCGGCAGTTTCGCGCTGGGAGCCGCCGGCCTCGCCATGGTGGGACTGCGCGAACAGATCGACGCTTTCCTGTCGATCGATATCGCCAATGCGCTGATCCTCGCCGGAGCTGGCCTCCTGTGGTCGGGGGTGCGGCGGTTCGATGGGCGCGGCGCGGCTCTCGCGACCGTGCTGGCGCCGACCGCCGTCTGGCTGCTTCTTCTGCGCATTCCCGCCATCCATGGGTCGACGCCCACGCGCTATGTCCTCATGTCCGCGCTCACGGCCTTCATCTGCCTGGGTATGGCCTACGAGCTGCGCCGCAAGCGCGACGAGTGGACGGGGTCGCGTCGGGCTCTGACCTTTCTGGCCGCGATCTTCGGCGGCGTCTTTTTCCTGCGCGGCGTACTGTCCGCGTTCCTGCCGGTTCCCGGCACTTTCAACGAGCCGACGGGCCTGTGGTTCGGGCTGATCTCCATGACGCCGCTTCTCGCGCTGGTCGCAGGCGTCATGTTCGGCGTGGGATTCGTGCGCGAGCGCCGGGAGCGCGAGCTGTCGCAGCTTGCGACCCTGGACGAGCTGACCGGCACGCTCAACCGGCGCGGCTTCTTCGACAGTGCGGCAAGGCAGATGGCGGCGGCGCGGCGTGGACGCCTCGACGTCGCGCTTCTTCTGTTCGACCTGGACCGCTTCAAGCGGATCAATGACGAGTTCGGTCACGGGGCGGGCGACCTGGTGTTGCGGGTCTTCGCGAATGTCGCGATGAGCGAGCTGCGCAGGGACGATGTTTTCGGGCGGATCGGCGGCGAGGAGTTCGCCGCCCTCCTGACGAGCGCCGACGAGGCGCAGGCCGGCCTGGTCGCCGAGCGGATCCGTCAGGCACTCAACAGCAAGGCGATCATCTATGGCGAAAGCCGCCTGTCGCCCACCGTCAGCACGGGCGTCGTCTCCAGGCAGGCGGGCCAGACGGATCTCGCAAGCCTTATCGCGACCGCAGACGCGGCGCTCTACAGGGCAAAGGATTCCGGCCGCGACAGGGTCTGCAATACCATTCAGCTGGCGAGTTGAGAGACCGGCACGCCCATGGCCCGCGCGATCGCCGTCGCGATGTCGTGGACGGGAAGACCCGTCGCGTTCGCGATGGCCCCGCGATAGGGCGAGAGATTGGTGCATTCCAGAACGAGAGCCACCGGGCGCGGCGTCTGCCGGGCGAGCGCGAGCGCCGCGGCAACGGCCTCCCGCCGGGCTTCGACCTCGTCGAGACGGTCCAGATCCTCGCGGATCGCGCGGTAGAGCGTGCCGGTCCGGTCGAGGCCGGCGACGGCGAGGGGGTTGTGCCTCTCGAGCGCCATGTGTTCCAGCGCGTCCGCATCGAAGGTGACGACGCCGATCACGGCATCCGGTCCGTATTGCGCGCGCAGGGCGGGCAGCAGGGTCAGGGCGGACGCCACGACCGGCCGCCCCGATTCGTGCGCGAGCCGCTCCTGGAGCGGCAACAGGAAGCCGCAGGAGGTGGAGATGTGGGTCGCGCCCCGGGCGACAAGCGCATGCGCGCCGTCGACAAAGGCGTCGGCGATTGCGGCGGGCAGGGGATGGGCATCCGCCGTCGCGATGCGGGCGACGGTCGCGGACGGCACGCGGTGATAGCTGACCGGGCAGGCGAAACTCGCGGGATTGCCGATATCGCCGCGAAGGCGCGGAAAGCGCGTATCGAGCATCAGCACGCCGAGATGTGGCGTGGCATCGTCCCGGTTCCGGCCGGTCTCCGGCATCGTCAAACGCGGCTCAGAAGGCGCGGAAGGTGATGATCGTGTAGGTGTCCCGGATCCCCGGGACCGGATGCAGCTTCTCGTTGACGAAATGGCCGATATCGGTGCCCTCCTCGACATAGAACTTCACCAGCAGATCGTAGTCCCCCGCCGTGGAGTAGACCTCCGATGCGATCTCGGCGTCGACAATCTCCGTGGCGACGTCATAGGCGCGCCCGAGCTCGCATTTGATCTGGACGAAGAACGGCTTCATGTCGCGGCCCTTTCAAGCAGTGCGTTTCGGTGCACACATGAATTTCAGGCTTCGTCTGTCCGGTCAAGATCGCCGCACCGCCGACACGCCGGAAGGGGCCGCAACCGGGACGCGAATGGCTTTACAAACGTCCGAGCGCTCGCCACTATCGGCACCAGTCTGGCTGGCCCCGGGGGGCTGGCCCGGGGCTTATCTGGGAGGACAGAAGCATGTCGGGTAGATTGAAACGCGCAGCCATCGCATCGGCTGCGCTCCTTGCTCTCGCCGCAGCATCGCCGTCCGCGATGGCGGATGTGAAGATCGGGTTCCTCGGCGGGTTCACCGGCCCCATCGAGGGGCTGACGCCGCCGATCCTCAAGGGCGCGGAGCTCGCGGTCGCGAATGTCAACGACCAGGGCGGCATCCTGGACGGCGAGAAGATCGAGATGCCGAGCGGCGACACGACCTGCACCGATGCGACCGCCGCGTCGAACGCCGCCGACCGCATGGTCAATTCCGAGCAGGTGACCGCCATTGTCGGCGCGCTGTGCTCCGGCGCGACGATCTCGTCTGCGAACAATGCCGGAATTCCGGGCGGCGTCGTGATGGTCTCGCCGGCCTCGACCTCGCCAGCGGTGACGAACCTGAAGGACAATGATCTTGTCTTCCGCACCACGCCGTCGGACGCCTATCAGGGCGAGGCGATGGCCAAGCTCCTGCGCAAGAAGGGCGTGGACGAGATCGCCATCACCTATGTGAACAACGACTATGGCAAGGGCTTTGCCGACGCGCTCGACACCGCCTTCACGGAGGCCGGCGGCACGGTGACGGCCAAGGAGGCTCACGAGGAGGGCAAGGCCGACTATCGCGCCGAGCTCGGCTCGCTGGCCGCCAGCGGTGCGCCCATGCTGGCCGTCCTCGCCTATGAGAGCGGCTCCGGCCAGACCATCGTGCGCCAGGCGATCGAGAGCGGCGACTTCACCGACTTCATCGGCGGCGACGGCATGGTCGGCGAGAATCTGATCTCCGCGGTGGGCGCGGGCAACCTGGAAGGCATGATCGCGACGCGCGCCGGCAAGCCGGAAATTCCGGGCGCCGACGTGTTCGCCAAGCTTGCCGAGAAGGCCGGGGTGGATCCGAGCGCGACCTATGCGCCGCAGGCCTACGACGCCGCCTTCCTGCTCGCCCTTGCGGTGGAGAAGAACGGCTCGGCGGATCGCGAGGGCCTCAACAAGGCGCTGCGCGAGGTGGCGAGCGCGCCCGGCGAGGTGATCCTTCCCGGCGAATGGGAGAAGGCCAAAAAGCTCATCGCCGAGGGCAAGGACATCAATTACGAAGGCGCCGGCGGCCCGCTCGACTTCGACCAGAACGGCGACGTGCCGGGCGTCATCGTCGAGCTCGTGGTGAAGGACGGCAAGTTCGTCGAGGTCGGCCGGATCGACTAGCTCCTGCCGGTTCGACGTTTCGCAAGATCAAGGCCCGGGTGTCTCAGGCGCCCGGGCTTTTCGTATCCGGCTGAGCCTAATCCACGTGCTTGACCGGCTCCGGCATCAGCCCGCGCGGCGCGTACCGCAGGACGAGGGTGATGGTGAGCCCGATGATGAACACGCGCATCTGCAGCGCGCGGCTGTCGAGATCGGCGGGCGGCTGCCAGCCGAACCAGTCGCGGCCATATTGCTCCATAAGGTGGAAGGCGAAGAGGGTCGCCGGTTCCGACATGGTCCAGACGATATAGATGAGCAGCGCCCCGAAGATCGCGCCGAGATTGTTGCCGGCGCCGCCCAGAATGACCATCACCCAGACAAGGAAGGTGTGGTTGAGCGGTACGAAGCCGGAGGGGTCGAAGATCCGCACGAAGGTAATCAGCGCGGCCCCGCCGATCCCCATCAGGATGCAGCCGAGGACGAAGATCTCCAGCCGCCGCCGGTTCACGTCCTTGCCCATGGATCCCGCCGCCGTCTCGTTGTCGCGGATGGCCCGCATCATGCGGCCCCAGGGGGCGTGATAGGCGCGCTGGAGCAGGATGTAGATCGCAACGATCAGGACCGCGGTCACCGCCAGATAGGTCGCGCGCGAGCCCACGAAGCCGATCTCGGCGGGGGCGGGCACCGGCCAGGGCAGGGGCGAGACGGTGAGGGTGCCGCGTGTCAGCCAGTCGGCATTCTTGAGCAGCGCCTTGATGATCTCCGCGATGCCGAGCGTGGCGATCGCGAGATAGTCGCTCCTGAGTCCCAGGCAGATGCGGCCGATGAAATAGCCGACGAGGCCGGCCACCGCGCCGCCCGCGATCCAGCCGATCCCGACCGGCAGACCGAGCCCGCCAACGAAGCCCGCCGTGCTCTCGATCTCCGCAGCGACCGGGGTCAGCGCGTTCATGAAGACGAGATAGGCGATGGCGAGCACGATGACGGTCACCGCCGTGCGCAGGCCCCGCGATACGCCGAGCCGGTGGAGCCTGCTCGCGGCGAAGACGAGCGCGGCACCCGCCAGCGCGATCAGCAGGACCCGGCCGAGCCCCGCCGGTGCCGACGAGTTCCAGAAGTCCTGGTTGACGGGGAAGGACATCAGCATGGTCATCGCCCCGCCGAGCGCGACGAAGCCCATGATGCCGGCATTGAAGAGCCCCGCATAGCCCCACTGGATGGTGAGGCCGAGCGCCAGAATGGCATAGCAGGTCGCCTCGACCACCATGCGCAGCGTATAGGCCGGGCCCATCATGGCATAGACGCCGAGGGCGACGAGCAGGAGGCCGGCGAACAGTGCGGTATCGCGAAGGCGTGTGTTCATGGCTAGAGCACCCGTCCCTTGAAGAGCCCTGTGGGCCGCCAGACCAGGACGGCGACGAGAATGAAGAACGGAATGGTGATCTTGTACTCGGTCGGCACGAAGGCGAGATTGGCCGGGACCTCCAGCCAGGCGGGGAACAGGGCGTCGAAGGGCCTGAGCAGGATCGACCAGTTGAAGATGGCGAGCGTCTCGGTGAAGCCGACGAGGAAGCCGCCGGCGATTGCCCCATAGGGCCGGCCGATGCCGCCGACGATGGCGGCGGCGAAGATCGGCAGGATGATGTTGAAGCTCAGATCGGGCTTGAAGGTCACGTCGAGCGACAGCAGCGTGCCGCCGGCCGCGGCGAGCCCGCCGCCGATGATCCAGGTCATCCAGACGACCTGCTCGGTGTTGATGCCGGTGATGCGGGCGAGATCGGCATTGTCCGACATGGCCCGCATGGCCTTGCCGTGGCGCGTGCGGGTGAGGAAGAAGTGCAGGGCGACCACCGCGACGACAGTGAAGGCGATCAGCAGCACCTGCGGTTCGGTGATGACGAGCGACCGGCGCGCCTCCAGGAACGGCAGGTCGATGCGGAAGATGTCCTTGCGCTCGGCGAAGAAGAAGCTGCGGGTGGACGAGCCGGCCAGCAGCCGGACGAGCCCCTGCATCATGAGCATGATGCCGACGGAGGCCATGACCAGGACGACCGGTCTGACCCCGGCATCGCGCAGGGGCTTGTAGAAGCTCCGGTCGAGCCCGATGGCCAGGAGCGCGGTCAGCACCATGGCGATGGGCATGGCCACGAAGCCGATGGGCAGCGGGGTGGAGACGCCGGCTTCCGAGAGCAAGACTGCGACGACGAGGCTCAGCCCCGCGCCGACCGTCATCATGTCGCCATGGGCGAAATGGGCGAAGCGCAGTATGCCGAAGATGAGCGTGACCCCGATGGCCCCCAGCGCATAGATGGAGCCGATCACCGAGCCGGCGATCACGACCTTGTTGATGAAGAAGACGAGCTCGTTCACGCGGTGCGCTCCCGTATTGCCCTGATCCCTTGCGCCCCTCGCGCTAACCGCCGAGAAAGCTGCGCGCGACCTCCGGGTCGTCGAGCAGCGCCTGGCCCGTATCGGTGAACCTGTTCTGCCCGGAGGCGAGCACGAAGCCCCTGTGGGCGATCTTGAGCGCCTGCTTGGCGTTCTGCTCCACCATCAGGATGCCGACGCCCGTCGCGTTGATCGCGATGATGCGGTCGAAGATCTCCGACATGAAGAGCGGTGACAGGCCCGCCGTCGGCTCGTCGAGCAGCAGGAGCCGCGGCTCGGTCATCATCGCGCGGCCGATGGCGACCATCTGGCGCTGGCCGCCGGAGAGCTCGCCCGCCGGCTGGTTGCGCTTGGCCTTCAGCGGCTCGAAGATGTCGTAGACATGGTCGAGGAGGTGGCTGTAGTCGTCGCGCCGGATGAACGCGCCCATCTCCAGGTTCTCGTGGACGGAGAGCGTCAGGAAGACGTTCTTTTCCTGCGGCACGAAGGACATGCCGTGGCTGACCAGGCTGTCCGGCGGGGCGTTGGTGATGTCGACGCCATTGAGGACGACAGAGCCCTCGCCGATCCGGAGCAGACCGAAGAGCGCCTTCAGCGTGGTCGACTTGCCTGCGCCGTTCGGGCCCACGATGACGCCGATCTCGCCGGCATCGATGGCGATGTCCACGCCCTCCAGGATGTTCATCCCGCCATAGCCGGCATGGAGGTTGGTGGCGGCGAGAAGGCTCATGCGCTTTCCCTCAGGGTCGCGGTGGGCGCGCCGCCGAAATAGGCCTCGATCACGCGCGGATCCGCCTGGACCTCCTCGATCGAGCCCTCCATCATGACGGAGCCTTCCGCCATCACGATCACCGGGTCGCAGAGCCTCGCGATCAGGTCCATGTCGTGCTCGATGACGAAGAAAGTGTAGCCGAACTCCTCGTTGAGGCGCTGGATGTTGGCGGCGAGATCGTTCAGCAGCGTGCGGTTCACGCCGGCGGCGATCTCGTCGAGCAGCACCACGCGCGCATCGACCATCATGGTGCGTCCGAGCTCCAGGAGCTTCTTCTGGCCGCCGGAGAGATTGCCGGCGAGCTCGTTGCGCAGCCGGCCGAGCTTGAGGAAATCCAGCACCTCCAGCGCGCGGCTGCGCACCTCGCTTTCCTGGCGCGCGACGAGGGCCGGGCGGAACCAGGCGGAAAAGAGGGTCTCGCCGGCCTGCGCGCCCGGCACCATCATCAGGTTCTCCAGCGCGGTCATGTGGGAGAATTCGTGCGGGATCTGGAAGGTGCGCACGAGCTTCTTGCCGAATAGCGCGTGGGAGGGCAGGCCGGTCACGTCCTCGCCATCGAGGAGGATCTGTCCGCTGTCGGGGGCGAGCGTGCCAGCGACAATATTGAACAGGGTGGTCTTGCCCGCGCCGTTCGGGCCGATCAGACCGGTGATCGAGCCCGCCTCCACGGACAGCGAGCACCGGTTGACGGCGGTCAGGCTTCCGAACCGCTTGGTGACATCCTTGACGTCTATGATTGCTGCCATCTCCGCCCGTCGGCTTGTTCTTCCGGATCGGGGTCCCCTGCACGCCAGCATAGACAACGACGCCGGTTGCGGAAACTCCACAATCCGGACTGCGTTGCCGCTACGTCATCTTGCCGTGCGCCGTTCCTCGCGTTATTGATGCCCGCCAGCCCCTCAACCGGCCGGGACCAAATCCTAGTTGTTGCTTCTCGTACACTCGCCTGTGTTCCTTAATCACAAGCACGGGCGATGACAAGCGTCGAGAGTCTCGAAGGCAGGGGGGCGTGGCCGGGGGGGCTGCCTTGTGCGGCCGTAGGATCGTATCGGATCTCTTGCGACTGCCTCGCGCAGCAAACGTTGGCCGTTTCAGCGCAGTCTGAAGCCGTGCACGGGTTCGCCATGAAGATTCGCTTTACAATCGTCGCCCTGATCCTCATCGCGCTTATCGGCGGGCTGGCCTATTTCCAGTTCGTTCTCAAGCCGGCGATGATCAGCGAATATATGGCGAGCCAGCCGCAGCCATCGGTCTCCGTCAACGCCGCGAAGGCGGGCACCACGGATTGGATCGGGCGAATACCGTCCATCGGCACGCTGCGCGCGGTGCAGGGGGTGGACGTGACGTCGGAGGCCTCCGGCATCGTGACGACGATCACGTTCGAATCCGGCAATACGGTCGAGGAGGGCGAGCTCCTCGTCCAGATCGACGACTCCGTCGAGCAGGCCGAACTGAAGAGCAATCTGGCCGCCCGCAAGCGCGCGCAGCTCGAATGGGAGCGCCGGCTGACGCTGTTCGAGAAGGGGACCGTCGCGCGGTCCCAGCTCGACGAGGCGCGTGCAGGCCGCGACGAGGCGGATGCCGCCGTCGAGCGCACCCGCGCGGTCATCGAGCAGAAATCCGTCGAGGCGCCGTTCTCCGGCCGGCTGGGTATCCGCAAGATCGATCTGGGACAGTATGTGCCGGCCGGCACGGCCATGGTCTCCCTGCAGATGCTCGATCCGATCTATGTGGACTTTCCAGTGCCCGAGCAGAGGGTGGATAGCGTCATGCCCGGCGCCGACGTGGAGGTCCGGGTGGACACCTATCCGGGCGAGGTCTTCAAGGGCACGGTCGAATCCGTCGATTCGCGCGTCGAACGGGAAACCCGCACGCTTCTCGTGCGTGCGAAGCTCGCCAATCCCGGCAACAAGCTCCTGCCGGGCATGTTCGCCAATGTGGCCGTTCTGGTGGGCGAGCCGAAAAAGGTCGTCACCGTGCCGCGCACCGCGGTGACCTACAGCCTCTATGGCGACACGGTCTATGTGCTCACGCCGTCGAAGGATGGCGACACCTCGAAGGACGGCGACGGGGCCGGCCCGCAGCACTACACCGCCAAGCGCGAGATCGTGGAGCCGGGCGAGGCCCAGGAAGACAGTGTCGTCATCCGCAAGGGGATCGACGACGGCGATCTGGTCGTGACCTCCGGCCAGCTCAAGCTTCATCCCGGCGTGACGGTGACGGTCGACGGCTCGGGCGGCCTGAAAGCCCCGGCCGAGATGCCGAGGGAATAGGGCGAGCGGGACGGCAGCCATGACGTTCACCGACATCTTCATCCGCAGACCGGTTCTGGCGAGCGTGGTCAGCCTGCTCATCCTGCTGATCGGGCTGCAGGCGCTGTCGACGCTGCAGATCCGGCAGTATCCCGAGCTCACCAACACGACCATCACCGTCACGACGACCTATCCGGGCGCCAATGCGGAGCTGATCAAGGGGTTCATCACGACCCCATCCAGCAGGCGGTGGCGAGCACGGAAGGCATCGACACGCTGGTGTCCTCGTCCCAGCAGAGCACGAGCACGGTGACGCTCAATCTGCGTCTCAACGCCGATCCCGACCGGGCGATGACCGACGTGCTCTCCAAGGTCAACCAGGTGGCGAGCGTCCTGCCCGATCAGGCCAACGATCCCGTGGTCACCAAACAGACGGGCGACGGCTTCGCGCTGATGTATATCAGCTTCAACAGCGACACGATGTCGGCCTCCCAGATCACCGACTATCTCACCCGCGTGATCCAGCCGAAGCTGCAAACCGTGCCGGGCGTGGCCAATGCGGAGATCCTGGGCGGCAAGACCTTCGCCATGCGCATCTGGCTCGATCCGGACCGCATGGCGGCGCTGGGCGTCACGCCGAACGATGTGCGTGTCGCGCTCGCGGCCAACAACTTCACCTCCGCCGCCGGCCAGATCAAGGGCGACTTCGTCCAGACCACGATCAATGCGGAGACCTCGCTGAAGAGCGCGTCGGCCTTCGGCCGCCTCGTCGTGTCGTCGGATGGCGACGCGCTGATCCGCCTGTCCGATATCGCCGAGATCGAGCTCGGGCCGGAAAGCGCCGATTCCTCGTCGACCTTCGACAACCTCAAGGCCGTGTTCATCGGGATCTATGCCGCGCCGACGGCCAATCCGCTGTCGGTGATCGACGATGTCCGCAAGGAGATGCCGTCGGTGGAGCGCGAGCTGCCGGCCGATCTCCACGCCGCCATCGCCTACGATGCGACGGAGTTCATCAACGCCTCCATCGAGGAGGTGGTGACCACCATCGGCGAGGCGGCGATCATCGTGATCGTGGTGATCTTCCTGTTCCTCGGCAATCTGCGGTCCACCGTCATCCCGATCGTCACCATCCCGCTGTCGCTGGTCGGCGTCATGATCATGCTGCTGGCGCTCGACTACTCGATCAACCTGCTGACGCTTCTGGCGCTGGTGCTCGCCATCGGCCTGGTGGTCGACGACGCCATTGTGGTGGTGGAGAACATCCACCGGCATATCGAGGAGGGCATGTCGCCCATGAATGCCGCGCTGATCGGCGCGCGCGAGATTGCGGTGCCGGTGATCGCGATGACCATCACGCTCGCCGCCGTCTACGCGCCCATCGGCTTCGTGTCGGGATTGACGGGCGCGCTGTTCCGGGAGTTCGCCTTCACGCTCGCGGGATCGGTCGTCGTCTCCGGCATCGTTGCGCTCACCTTGTCGCCGATGATGTGTTCCAAGCTCCTGAAGGAGGAGGGGGATACCGGCCGCTTCGTGGCCTTTCTCGACCGCAATTTCGAGCGGCTGAAGGATTGGTACGCCCACCGGCTCGACCGCACGCTGAACGCCCGTCCGGTCACTATCCTCATCCTCGCAGGCGTGCTGGTGGCTGCCGGCATCATGTATGTGACGACCCAGAGCGAGCTTGCCCCGTCGGAGGACCAGGGCGTCCTGTTCACCCAGATGGAAGCGCCGCGCTACGCCAATCTGGACTATATGGAGCATTATTCGGAACAGCTCGCCAATGTGTTCGCGAACGTTCCCGAATTCGCCCATACCTTCCTGATCAACGGCACGGCCGGCGTTCACGAGGGGTTCGCGGGCCTGATCCTCAAGCCCTGGGGCGAGCGCGAACGCAGCGCGTCGCAGATCCAGCAGGCGCTCCAGCCGGAGCTCGCCGGCATTGCCGGCCTCCAGGTCCAGGCCTTCTCGCCGCCCGCACTGCCGGGCTCGACAGGCGGCCTGCCGTTCCAGTTCGTCATCACCTCGACGGGCGACTACCAGCAGCTCGCGGAGGTGCTGGACGAGGTGCGCAACACCGCCCAGCAGAGCGGCCTGTTCCTGTTCACCGATACCGATCTGAGCTTCGACACGCCGCAGGTCGAGTTCCGGATCGACCATGACAAGGCCAACAGCCTCGGCATCTCCATGGCCGATATCGGCGGCGCGCTCGCGACGCTGCTCGGCGGCAACTACGTCAACCGCTTCGACCTCTATGGCCGTTCCTACGAGGTGATCCCGCAGGTGCCGCGCAAATATCGCGTCACCTCCGACTGGCTCACCCGCTATCAGGTGCGCACCAAGGCGGGCAAGCTCGTGCCGCTGTCGACGGTCGCGACGGTCGAGAACTCCGTCCAGCCGAACTCGCTCAACACTTTCCAGCAGCTCAACTCCGCGACGCTGTCGGGCGTGCTGTTCCCGGGGCGCAGCATGGGCGAGGCGGTGTCCTTCGTGGAACAGAAGGCGCAGGGCTTCCCGGAAGGCTTCTCCCACGATTTCCAGAGCGAAAGCCGGCAATTCGTGCAGGAGGGCAGCACGCTCGCCATCACCTTCGTCTTCGCGCTGATCGTGATCTTCCTGGTGCTGGCGGCGCAGTTCGAGAGCTTCCGCGATCCGTTCATCATTCTGATCGCGCTGCCGACCTCCATGTTCGGCGCGCTCATCCCGCTCAATCTCGGGCTGGCGACGGTCAACATCTACACCCAGATCGGCCTGGTGACGCTGATCGGCCTGATCTCCAAGCACGGCATCCTGATGGTGGCCTTCGCCAACCAGCTTCAGGAAGAGGAGGGGCTCGGGCGGCGCGAGGCCATCGTGAAGGCGGCCTCGATCCGGTTGAGGCCGATCCTCATGACGACGGCGGCCATCGTGGTCGCCATGGTGCCGCTGCTGATCGCGGAAGGGGCGGGCGCGAAGAGCCGCTACGATATCGGCCTCGTGATCGCCGCCGGCATGACCGTCGGCACGATCTTCACCCTGTTCGTGACCCCCGCCATCTACACCTATATCGCTCGCGACCATCGTGCCGCGGAGGCCCGGGACACCGGCGGGAGCGAGGAGGCCGAAGGGGCCAGGGCGACCTGAGGCGGCACGGGAACCGGCCGCCCGAGCGTGCCTATCGCCGCGTTCCGCGCCGTGCGCCTTCGATGCAGGCCTCCACGATGGCGTCGGCGTCGATGCGGTAATGGGCATAGAGCTCCGCGATCGAGCCGGTCTGGCCGAAATGCTCCACGCCGAGCGCCTGCACCCTGTGGCCGTGGACCGAGCCGAGCCAGGACAGCGTCGCGGGATGCCCGTCGAGCACGGTCACCAGGCCCGCATCGCGGGCGAGGGGGGCGAGCAGGCGCTCCACATGGGCCTGCCGGTCGTGGCCGTGCTGGCGCGCCGTCTGGGCGGCTTTCCACCCGGCGGCGAGGCGGTCGGCGGAGGTCACCGCCAGAAGCCCCGCGCCGGGGAAGCTGTGCAGCACGTCGCCCATGGCGGCCGCCGCCTCCGGCGCCACCGCGCCCGTATAGGCGATGGCGAGCCGTGCGCCCTCCGCGGGCGGACGCACCCAATAACCGCCCTGGATGATGTCCTCCTTCGTCTCGTCGCCGAGCGCGCGCACCGGCTGGTCGATGGTGCGCGTCGACAGGCGCAGATAGACCGAGCCGCCATCGCGCTCGTGCACCCATTCGTCGCCCCTGGGCGCGCGCGGCTCGCGCTGGATATATTCGAAGGCCCATTGGAGGATGGCGGCCAACTCGTCCACATAGGAGGGCTCGAAGGCGGCGAGCCCGTCCTGCGCCATGCCGATCAGCGGTGTGCCGACGGACTGGTGCGCGCCGCCCTCGGGCGCGAGCGTGATGCCGGACGGCGTCGCGGCCAGGATGAAGCGGGCGTCCTGATAGCAGGCATAGTTGAGCGCATCGAGGCCGCGCTGGATGAACGGGTCGTAGAGCGTGCCCACCGGCAGGACGCGCGTGCCGAAGAGCTCGTGCGACAGCCCCAGCGCGGCAAGCAGGATAAACAGATTGTTCTCCGCGATGCCGAGCTCGATATGCTGGCCCTTCGGCCCGGCATCCCAGAGCTGGGCGGACATGAGCTTGCGCGCGTGGAAGACGTCCTCCTTCTCCTTCATGGAGAACAGGCCGCGCCGGTTCACCCAGGGGCCGAGATTGGTGGAGACGGTCACGTCCGGCGAGGTCGTCACGATGTGGTCGCCAAGGGGCGCGTCGGACCGGGCGATCTCGGCGAGGATCTTGCCGAAGCCCTCCTGCGTGGACATCGCGCCCTTCGCCTCCGGCACGGGCAGCTCGCCCACCGGCACGGCGGGCGCCTTCAGACGGCGCGTGCCCTCGCGCACGAAGGGGACGGAGGAGACGAGCCGCTCCATCTCGTCCTCGGGCCTGGAGAGCCCTGCGAAGCGCGACCATTCCTCGCCGTCGGCAAGCCCCATGGACGCCTTGAGGGCGGCCATCTGCTTCGGCGTCATGAGGCCGGCGTGATTGTCCTTGTGGCCGGCAAAGGGCAGGCCCTTGCCCTTGACCGTGTAGCAGATGAAGGCGATGGGCCGGTCGTCGCGCACGCCCTCGAAGGCCTCCAGAAGCGTTTCGAGGCAATGCCCGCCGAGATTGGTCATGAGGTCGGCGAGCGCGTCGTCGTCATAGCTGTCGACGAGCTTCAGCGTCTCGGGATGGCCGGAGAGATCGGCGCGCAATTGCTGGCGCCAGCCGGCGCCGCCCTGGAAGGTGAGGGCGGAATAGAGCGAGTTCGGGCAATCGTCGATCCATTGCCTGAGCGCCTCGCCGCCGGGCCTGGCGAAGGCCGCGCGCTGCCTGGCGCCGTGCTTTATGGTCACGACCTGCCAGCCCATATTGGTGAACACGTTCTCCAGCTTGGGATAGAGCCGGTCGGAGATCACCGCGTCGAGGCTCTGGCGGTTATAGTCGATGATCCACCAGCAATTCCTCAGATCGTGCTTCCAGCCCTCGAGCAGCGCCTCGTAGATATTGCCCTCGTCGAGCTCGGCATCGCCGACCAGCGCGACCATGCGGCCTTCCGGCCGCTCCCGGCCCCAGCCCTTGGCGCGGATATAGTCCTGGACGAGCGAGGCGAAGGACGTCATCGCGACGCCCAGGCCCACCGAGCCGGTGGAGAAATCCACGTCGTCTGAATCCTTTGTCCGCGAGGGATAGGACTGCGCGCCGCCGAAGGCGCGGAAGCCTTCGAGCTTCTCCAGCGTCTGGTGGCCGAAGAGATACTGGATGGCGTGGAAGACCGGGCTCGCATGCGGCTTCACCGCGACCCGGTCCTGGGGGTTCAGCACGCGGAAATAGAGCGCGGTCATGATGGTGGCGAGCGAGGCGGAGGAGGCCTGATGGCCGCCCACCTTCAGATCGTCGTCCTTGCGCCGCTCGTGATTGGCATGGTGGATGATCTGGCTCGACAGCCACAGGACCTTGCGCTCGAGCTCCTCGAGGGTCTCGACGGGCAGGCGCTCTTGCGCGGCCTCGCCGTGGTCCTGTGTTGCCTGTGCCGGAGATGCCATGGCGCTCTTCCTCTTCCTCAAATTGGTCCTCGCCTCTAGATGATCATGACGGGGACGCCCCGTCCAGAACGCATATGCCGTCTTCGTCCGGCGGCCTCTTGCGGTTGGCGCGGGACGCTCGTGCCGTTACAAATCACGCGAGTCGATTTTGAGGCAAACGAGAGGAGCAGAACTCATGGCACATGTCGTCATCACGGGAGCCAATCGCGGTGTCGGGCTCGAGCTGGCGCGGCAGTTCGCGGCGCGCGGCGATCAGGTGACGGCGGTCTGCCGGTCTGTCTCCGACAGCCTCAAGGCGCTCGATGTGGAGATCGTCGACGGCGTGGACATGACGGACGATGCGTCCGTCGCCCGGCTCGCCTCCGCCTTGAAGGGCCGTGCCATCGACATTCTCGTCAACAATGCGGGCGTGTTTCTCGACCGCAACGATCTGGAGCACGCCGATCTCGACGCGATCGCGACGGAGTTCGACGTGAACGCGCTCGGCCCCTTGCGGGTCTCCCGCGCGCTCCTGCCGATGATGGGGGAGGGCGGCAAGATCGCCATCATCTCCTCCATCAGGGGATCGCTCGACGATACCGCGAGCGGCGGCAGCTATGGCTATCGCATGTCGAAGGCGGCGGCGAACATGGCCGGGCGCACCCTGTCGGTGGAGCTCGCGCCGCGCGGGATCGCGGTGATCCTGCTCCATCCGGGCTATGTCGCCACCGACATGACGAGCCATCAGGGGCCGGTTCCCACGCACAAGGCCGCCGCCGGCATCATCGAGCGGATCGACGCGCTCGACATGGAGATGACCGGCACGTTCTGGCATGCGGAAGGGCGGCACCTGCCCTGGTGAGGGCGTGGCGCCGCCGGTCAGGGCGTCACGACAGCGCCTTGAGGGCCGCCTCGAAGCGCGACAGCCCGTCGTCGAGCTGGGCGTCGCTGGCGGCGAATGACAGCCGCACGCAGCGCGCGTCGCCGAAGGCCGAACCCGGCACGGTCGCAAGTCCGTGTGCTTCGAGCAGCCAGTCGCAGAACGCATCCGTATCGGCCAGCACGCGCCCGTCGATCTCGCGGCCCAGAAGGGCGGAGACATCCGGGAAGACGTAGAAGGTGCCGGGCGGCGTCATGGTCTCGATGCCCGGGCAGGCGGCCAGGCGCGCCATGACGGCGTCGCGGCGCTTGCGATAGGTCTCGCGCATCTCCTCGCATGCCGTGCGGTCGCCCTTCAGCGCGGCGATGGCGGCGCGCTGGACAAAGGAGTTCGCCGCGGAGGTGAAGGTGCCCTGAACCTTGCTCGCCGCCTTCGCGATGGGGGCGGGGGCGGCGAGATAGCCGAGCCGCCAGCCGGTCATGGCGAAGGACTTCGACAGCCCGTTGATCGTGATCGTGCGTTCGGCCATGCCCTCCAGCGTGCCGATGGAGACGTGCTCGCCCTCGAAGACGATATATTCGTAGATCTCGTCGGCGATGATGCACAGATGCGGGTGGGCGCGCACCACCTCCGCAAGCGCCTCCAGCTCGGCGCGGCTGTAGACGGCGCCCGAGGGATTGCAGGGCGAGTTCATGAGGATCGCCTTGGTGCGCGGCGTGATCGCGTCGGCAATGCGCTCCGGCGGCGCCTTGAAGTCGTCGTCGATGGTGGAGGCCACCTCCACGACGCGCCCGCCCGCCATCTTGATGATGCCCGCATAGGAGGCCCAGTAGGGGGCGAGAACGATCACCTCGTCACCCTCGTCGACAAGGGCGTAGATCGCGTCCGTGAGCGCCTGCTTGGCGCCATTGGTCACCACCACCTCGCCGGCGCCGTAGGCGAGCCCGTTCTCCACCCGGAGCTTCTCCGCGATTGCCTCGCGCAGCTCCGGATAGCCGGGCACCGGCCCGTAATGGGTGTAGCCGGCCTCCATGGCCTCGATGGCCGCCTTGCGGATCGCGGCGGGCGTGTCGAAATCCGGTTCGCCGAGCGTCAGGCTGACGATCGTTCGCCCCTCGGCCGCGAGATCGCGCGCCTTCTGCGACATGCGGATGATGCCGGCCTCCTCGATGGCCGTGGTGCGCGCGGACAGGAGGGCGGAGGGGTCGTAGTTGTTCTGGGTCATGCCGGGGATCCATGGGTGGGGAAGGCAGGCTTGTGCGAGATCTCCATATGATGGCGCTTGCGCGTTGCGGTCAAGACGGGCGGGACCGGTATCGGTGACGGTTCCCTGTGGGGAGGGTTGCCATTCTCCATTATATCGGTATATTTCGATATATGGACATCGAACGGACGCTCGCCGCTCTCAACAACCCGGTCCGCCGGCGGATTCTCGCCTGGCTGAAGGACCGGTCGAACTTCCCGCCCGCCCTGCCGGAGCATGCCGGGTGGACGGGTGTGCGTGGGCTACATCCAGGAGAAGGCGGGGCTCTCGCAATCCACCGTCTCCAACTATATGGGCCTGCTCAGGCAGGCCGGCCTGGTCCGGGCCGAGCGCCACGGCCAGTGGACCTTCTACCGGCGCGACGAGGAGGCGATCCGCGCCTTTCTGAAGGCGTTGGGCGACGAGCTTCTCGAGGAGCAGCGAAGCGACACGCCGGACCTGTGACGCCGCCCGCCCTGGAGTGAAGCCGGCCCGGGGGCGCCCGGTCGCGGAAAGGGAACATCGCTGCCGGTTTCGCATCTGAGTTTATCGAAAAATCGCGATATGGAGATTTATAAATGGGATCATCAATTCGGGACTCACTCACGCTGCCGAACGGCGTGGAGCTTGGAAACCGTATCGTGAAATCGGCCATGTCGGAGGCGCTGGGCGACGAGCGCAACGATCCGACCGACGGTCTGATCGATCTCTTCGAACGCTGGGGGAGAGGCGGGGCCGGGATGCTGATCACGGGCAACACGCCCGTCGACCGGGATCATCTCGAACATGCCGCCAATGTCGTTCTCGACGGGAAGACCGACCGCGACCGGATGCGCCGGCTGGCCACGGCCGCCAGGAGCGGCGGCGCACGGGCGCTGGTGCAGATCGCCCATGGCGGACGGCAGACGCCGGCGGCGGTCAATCCGCACCCGCTGTCCATATCCGGCCGTCCCCTCGACCTGCCCGGATACGGCACGCCACGCGCCGCCGAAGAGGGCGAGCTGGAGGTCGTCGTCGCCCAATTCGCAAGATCGGCCGGCCTTGCCATGGAGGCCGGTTTCGACGGGGTGGAGATCCATGCCGCGCACGGCTATCTCCTGAGCTCGGCGCTGTCGCCGCGCATCAACACGCGCACGGATCGCTGGGGCGGGTCGCTCCGCAACCGCTCGCGCCTCCTTCGCCAGGTGGTGCGCGCCGTCCGTGCCGAGGTGGGGCCCGGTGCCATCGTGGCGGTCAAGCTCAACTCCTCCGACTTCCAGAAGGGCGGCTTCAGCCACGAGGACAGCATCGCGGTCGCCCGGATGCTGGAGGCGGAGCATGTGGACCTCGTGGAGATATCCGGTGGCAATTTCGAGACGCCGGTCGCCTATCGCCATGCCGCCGTGGCGCAGGGCACGGCACGGCGCGAGGCCTATTTCCTGGACTATGCACGCGACATCAAGGCCGCGCTCGCCATTCCGGTCATGGTGACCGGCGGGTTTCGCTCCGCAAGCGCGATGAACGAGGCGCTCGCCGCCGGCGCGACCGACCTGATCGGCGCCGGGCGGCCCTTCATCGCGGACCCGGATTTCCCGCAGAAGATGTTCGACGGGGCAATCGACATGGCGCCGGCGCCCGAGCGGGACTTTCCCGCCGCCGACACCTTGCCGCGAGGCGCCGTCCTGAACTGGTTCTGCCACCAGCTCGCGCTCTGGGGCCGCGACGGCGCACCGGATCTCGACCTCGCGCTGCTCGACGGTCATGAGCGCTATCTCGCCATGCTGGAGGAGGCGACCGGTCGCCTTCTCGCGGCGCGGCGGGTCGCGTCCTGAACGGTGCTGGCCGCCGCATACGATAGAACTTGCGGGGCCGAGGGCTTGCGGGCACACTCGCGCGGTTTTCGAACCTCGACGGGAGACCGGTCATGCCGCGTCAGGCGGGTATCACAGCGCTGCTGCTTGTTTCGGGCGGGCTTCTGCTCGCCGGCTGCGCGGACAAGGGCGCGGCCCGGGCAGTGCGGTTCCTGGTGTGCGGCACAACGAGCCGGTGATCTACAACAACCAGCGCTATGTGGTGAGCTATCGCTTCGACGAGAGCGCATCGGCCTATGCGGTGGCGGTGGCGCGCCCGGGTAAGGCGCTCGGCAAGGGCGATGGCGAGACGGCCCGGCAGGTCGCCCAGTCGACCGTCACCTATTACGCCTGCCCGACAAGCACGCGCGCGAAACTCGCCGAAGGCAGTGCGAGACTGTCGAAGGCGACCTGGCACATGCAGGTCAAATGCACCTGACGGTCCGAATGCCCGGCCCGTGCTCACAAGATTGCGCCGGGCGGTCCGATATCTTCGCGGTCATGGCGCGGGCGCGGGCAACTTAGAAATCCAATTTCGCATGAATATCTTACAATGAATGGGATCATCGTCCCGAAGCGTCTTGTCGCGCCGATACCGAAAAAAAAGAACGGGCGGGGAGGACGAACGGACAGGGAGATTGGACCCATGACGATATTCGCCTCTGCCGATTTCGATGGCCATGAGGCCGTCCACGCCTTCTATGACCGCGCGACCGGTCTCCAGGGGTTCGTCGCACTCCATTCCACCGCGCTTGGGCCGGCCTTCGGCGGCTGCCGGATGTGGGCCTATGACAGCGAGGACGCAGCGCTCGGCGATGCGCTCAGGCTGTCGCGCGGCATGAGCTACAAGAACGCGCTTGCCGAGCTTCCCTATGGCGGCGGCAAGGCGGTGATCATGGCCGATGGGCGCCGCGTGCGCTCGCCGGCCCTGTTCGAGGCCTTCGGGCGCGTGGTCGACAGCTTGGGCGGGCGCTACATCACCGCGGAGGATGTCGGGACCAGCGTGGAGGACATGCGTGTCGTCGCCCGCATGACGGCCCATGTCAGCGGCATCGCGACGGGGGCGGATGGCGGCGTCGGCGGCGATCCCTCGCCGAAGACGGCCTATGGCGTGCTGCAGGGCATGCGCGCTGCGGTGGAAATGGCGTTCGGCCGGGACGGGCTCGACGGCCTGACGGTCGCCGTGCAGGGCGTGGGCCATGTGGGCTTCCATCTCTGCCGGCTCCTGCACGAGGCGGGCGCGCATCTCGTCGTGGCCGATGTCGCAGCGGAGAACACGGCGCGGGCGGCGGAGGCCTTCGGCGCCCGCATCGTGGCGCCCGACGCGATCCTCGCCGAGGACGCCGACGTGCTCGCGCCCTGCGCACTGGGCGGGGTCCTGGATGCGAAGTCGATTCCCGAGCTCAAGGCCTCGGTGATCGCCGGTGCAGCCAACAACCAGCTCGCCACCGACGACGACGGACGCCGGCTTCTCGAGCGCGGCATCGTCTACGCGCCCGACTATGCCATCAATGCCGGCGGTATCATCGCGGTGGCCGCCGAACATGAGGGCGAGACCGACAGTGCTGCCGTCCACGCCAGGATCGGACGGATCTACGCGCGGACGATGGCCATCCTGGAGCGCGCGCGGGCCGAGGGCCGGCCGCCCCACGAGGTCGCCGACATCATGGCGCGCGAACGCATGCAGCTTGCCCCGCAGGCGGAGCTGGTGCGCGAGGCCGTTCTTTCGGACACCCATTAGGGCGGATCGCGGTCAAAGTAGATGGACCGCTCATCCCGGCGAAAGCCGAGATCTCTTGACCAGGATGCCTGAGATCCCGGCTTTCGCCGGGATGAGCGGAAAATTACATCAGCTCAATGATCATGATCCGCTTTAGAAAAAGCACGTAACCTGTTGTGGTTCAGGTTAGTTCCCGGACGGCCGTGCGGTCTATGAAGTTCAGGGACATGTCCGAAAGCACATCGGGATCGAGGCCGTCGGCCGACAGCGACCATTCGAGCCACAGGCCGTTCAGAAGCGCCGTGAACTCCCGTGTCAGCGGGCCGATCTCCCGAGTGTCGCGCGCCTCGCCGATGATGTCCCGCAGGAGATGCCCGGTCAGCTCGCGGTACTGCTCGTCGACCTCGCGATGGACGGTGCGAATATCGGGGTCCGTCATGGCGACGCCCCACAGGACCAGCCACGCGGTCACATAGTCGCGGGACACGACTGGAGCTGTGAACCGCGCCTTCACGAAGGCCCTGAGCCTCGCCCGCGGATCGGGCGGGCAGGCGTCGAGTGCGGCGCTGATATGGTTGAACAGCTGGTCGGACAGATAGCGGTAGGCCGCGACGACGAGCTGGTTCTTCTCCCCGAAATGATGGCGGATCAGGCCGGGGGAAACATCCGCCTCGGCCGCGATGGTCCGCACGCTCGAGCGGGCATGGCCATGCTTGGCCAGACAGCGCAGCAAGGCCTCGATGAGTGCCCGTCGTCGGATCTCCGGCTCTTCCCGCGAAAAAGAGCGACGCTGATTCATGCCCCCGAATGCCCCCGATCGTCCCGATTGCAGCGCACGGCCATGCGGTCGGCTTGCCGACGGCCGCGTGGTTTCCCGAGAAACCCTTCCACCTTAGTAGATTATGCGATGAATGCAACCAAAAGGAGTATTTTTGACCATGATTGATTATAGATTGCATTCATGCCGTTGCGCACAGCGACGAATCGATCAGGAAATGGGCGTTTCCGGAGCGTAAGATAATCATGGAAGGCGGTACGGCAAGACCGCTCGCAGGCGATCTCCACCGAATGACATGCGGCCTACCGACGCTGCGCGCGCGAGCGAGGTCTCTGTTCTATGCGCCCTCGCACCGTTGCCCGGTCTCGTTCCACCGGGGCTTTGTGGGCGGGCAGACGCACTGGCTCTTCGGTTCGCTCCAGACCTGACCGCCCCGGCACAGGGCCGGCGTCGCTGTCTCGGGCTTGGCGGTGTCGGCGACGCAGGTCCCTTTCGCGGCATTCCAGACGGGCTTGCCGGACGGGCAGGCGCATTGCCCGGTGTCGGCATCGCGGATCTGTCCTCCGGTGCAGGCCGCCTGCGTGTCTTCTGGCGTGGGAGCGTCCTCCGGCATGGCCGTGTCCTGGGGCTCGTCGCTGGCTGGCGGCGGCGCGGGAGCCTCCCGCGAGGCCTCGCCGGGCACGGCGCAATCGCTGTCATTGCTCTGGTCGAGATCGCCGACACCCCAGCGGCCGTAGAGTGCGGCCATGAGCTCCTCGTCGACCTCGCCGCCGGCGGGCAGCTCGGTGGAAGACCGGAAGGCCTCGATGGCGGATCGTGTCTTGCTGCCCATGATCCCGTCGACGGGGCCGGCGGACAGGCCGCGCTCGTTGAGACCGGCCTGGGCGGCGGCGATGCGTGCGCGCAGCGTCGCGCCGTTCCACAGCGCCTGGCTGCAATTGCGCACGGAGCCGGACCCGCCGCGCGGCGCGCGGATGTCGAGGCGAAGCTCGGCCGTCTCATCGGGTTCGAGCGTCGCGTCGGGATGAATGCAGACATATTCGCTGCGCAGGTCCACGCACGACCACGGATCGGGGGAGGCGTCGGCAAGCCGCGCGCCGGCCGGCTCGATCCTGTCGAGAATGGCGAGCTGACCGCTATAGGCCGCACCGCCCTCATTGGCGATGACGACGGTGAAGGAGCAGGCCGCGCCCGGCTCGCAAGCGTCCGCGTCGGCGCGAACCGTCACGGCGAGATCGGGCGCACGGGCGCGTTCGTCCACAGGCGCTTCCGGCTCGGATGCGGGAGCGGCCTGCGAGTCCGGCGCGGGCTCGGATTCGGGTTCGGCCTCGGGCTCCGCTTCGGTCTCCGGCGCCATCGCGGCGTCGTCCTGCGCGCCGTCCGGTTCGGCCTTGCGCTCAGCCTCAGCCTCAGCCTCGGCTTGGGGCTGGGCGTCCTCCGTCTGCATGTCCTGCTCGGCTGCCGGCTCCTGCTCGGGCTCCGGTTCCGGCGCGGCCTCGGGTTCGGACGGCGCCTCGGCCATCCGCGTGGCCGGCGCGGCGGGGCAGCGCGTGACCGCCTCGATATCGCCCACATGGCCCGCGGAATTGGGATCCTCGAAGCGGCCGTCATAGTCGAGGAAATAGCTCGTCCAGGGCGGCATGTTGCGCGGTTCCGTCAGCGGGGTGGAGACGGCCTGCGCCCCGTGGACGGTGGTGGGCCCGGTCTCCATGAGTTCCGCGCGCTCGCTCGCGCTCTGGCGCAGCGCGTCGCCGGTCGCCCATACCGTGGCGAAGCAGCTCTCCGTGTCGAGATCGCCCGAGGCGTCGTAGCCGTAGCCGAGGCTCACGCCTCCGGAGGCATTCTGGCTGGTCGCCGGAAAGCCGATGGCATAGGTCTCCGGGCTCGTGCTCCAGCGCCCGGAGCCCTCCGGACCCGCCGGTTCGTAGCGCAGCACGCGCGTGCGGCGGGGCAGGGCGAAGATCGAATAGTCGTAGCGCGAGCGGATGTCGCCGCGCTGGGCGAGGATCATGCCGCCTTCGCCGTCGAAGGCGATGTCGGAGACGGGGTAGGCCCTCGGATCGCCGGGCACGGCCACCTCGCGGCGCGGATCGTCGCCGAAGCTGCCATCGGGCCCGATGGAGACGGACCAGACCTCGGGGCCCTGCCAGACCGCGTAATAGAGCCGGCCGGAATGATAGGCGAGCCCCCATATGCGCCGCTCCGGCGCCGTCAGGCCCCATGTGGCCGGGTTCTCCGCATTGAAGGCGGGGCTTGCGATGTCGGCGCGGGCGGAGGTGTCGTCGGCTGCCGGCTCGAGGCCCGCTGCCGGCCGTGCCGCGACGCCGTGGTCGAAGGTACCGAGATCGAGGCCCGACAGGTCGAGACGATGGATGAGCCCCGTATCGAGGTCGGAGACATAGAGCTGCTGGTGATCGGCATCGTAGGCGAGGTTGCCGAGGCCGGGGCCGCTGTTCGGGCCGTCCGGTCCCGATACGGTCGCGAAGAGGGAGACGTCGCCCGTGCGCCCGTCGATGCGCCAGACGCTGCCCGGACCGCCGCCCGCGCCGAACTGGCCCGTCATCCAGGCGGCGTCCGGCTGGCCGGCCTTCACGCGCACCGCTCGCCCGTTGTCGCCGGGCGCCACGATCTGCAGGCCGAAGGCGGAACTCGCGCCGGCATAGATGTTCGGCACCTCGGCGTCGTCAAGCGCGAGGCCGAAGACCTGTCCGATGGTGCGTGCCGGCACGGAGAGGACCGGCTCGCCGCCGATGAGCTGACCATGGGGCGGGCCCTTGCCCGCGGAGACATCGAAGAGCTTCAGCGACCCGCCATCGGGATCGATGACGGTCTCGTCGAGCGCCGTGCGGCCGGGCGGGATCTCGTCATTGCCGGGCGCCACCGTGCCGGAAAAGCCCGTGACCGCCACGACACCCTCGCGCGCGGGGAAATCCCCGGCGGACTGGGCGGATGCGGGGCTTGTGCCGGCAACGGGAAGGGCCGCGCCGAGGACGAGAAGGGTCAGGGCCCCGAAACCGATACCCTGCCTCCCGCTCTTCCGGACCGGCAGGGCCCGGCGATACCACCGCTCGACCATTTCCAAATCTCCCTCTTGGAGCCCGGATCGTCAGCGCGGCGCGACGGTGCACGGACGATCCCGCGTCCGCTCCTTCATAGGCCGGCTACTATGGAAGAATTCGCCCGGGCCGGCAAATGCAACATGGGTGTCAGCCGCCGCCGCGGAGGGCCGCCCAGCCGGCGTCCGGGGCGAAGCGCTCGCCCTTCTCCGCCTCCAGCCGCTCGAGCGTGTCGACGACGTCCTCCACGCCGCGCGCGCCGGCATAGTGCATCGGGCCGCCGCGGAACGGTGCGAAGCCGGTGCCGAAGACGATGCCGGCATCGACCGCGTCGGCGTCTTCCACGATCTCCTCCCTCAGGCACCACACGCAGGCATCGAGAAGCGGCAGGACGAGCCGGTCGCGAAGGGCGGGATCGGGCCCGGCATCCACCTTGTGCTTCTGCGGCTTGCCGTCCTTCCACTCATAGATGCCCTTGCCGGACTTGCGCCCGAGATGGCCGTCCTCGACGAGCCTGGAGAACCAGGCGGGAATGTCGGGCAGGGGACGGTGGAGGCTCTCCTTGAGCGTTTCCGCCACATGGAGCGCGACGTCGAGGCCCACCTGGTCGGCAAGCTCTATGGGCCCCATGGGCATGCCGAAGGCCTCCGCCGCGGCGTCGATCCGTTCCGGCGCGATGCCCTCGTCATAGGCCAGGAAGGCTTCCATCATATAGGGCGTGAGCGCGCGGTTCACGAGGAAGCCCGGCGAGGAGGCGACCGGCAGCGGCAGCTTGTCGATGGCGCCGACAAGGGCGAGGGTGCGTGCGCGAACCCCCTCGTCGAGCCCGTCATGGGTGACGACCTCGACCAGCGGCATGCTCGCCACCGGATTGAAGAAATGGACGCCGACGAAGCGTTCAGGCCGCTTCAGCCCCTTGCGCAGCGTCTCCAGGAGAATGCTGGAGGTGTTGGTGGCCAGGATCGCGTCGCGGCGCATCTGCGCCTCCGCCCGCTTGTAGACGGTCTGCTTGATCTCTTCGTCCTCCGGCACCGCCTCGATCACGAGATCGGCGCGCGCAAGCCCCGCGCCATCGGGGTCGGGGACAAGCCGGTCGAGTGCCGCGCGCGCGTCGCCCGGCCGGCGCAGCCTGCGGGAGAACAGCGTGTCGGCGCGCTTCACCGCCGGCGCGATATAGCGCATCTCGCGGTCCTCGAGCGTGACGCGGAAGCCCCGCAGCGCGCACCAGGCCGCGATATCGCCGCCCATGACGCCCGCGCCGATCACATGGATGTGGGCCACGCCGTGATCGCCCGTCTTGGCAAAGCCCTTGAGGCGCTCGCGCAGGAAGAAGACGCGGATGAGATTGCGCGCCGTCTCCCCGGCCATGAGCTCGGCGAAGGACCGGGTCTCCTCGCGCCGCATGGCCGCCTCGTCGTCGCCATGGGCGCGCCAGAGGTCGATGAGAGCGTAGGGCGCGGGGTAGTGGTCCTTGCGGGCCTTCTTGGCGGTTTCCGCCTCCATGCGCCGGGCGATCAGGGCCCGTGCGGGGCCAAGCGACATGAGGCGCTGCTTGAGGGAGCGGCCGCGACTGGTCTTGAGCTTCCCGGAGACGGCCCAGGAGAGGGCGGTCGCGAAATGCCGCTCCGCCGTTACGGCGTCGACGAGGCCGGCGGCCTTGGCGCGGCGCGCATCGAGATTCCGACCGGTCAGCATCATGGTCATGGCCTGGACGGGGTCTGCAAGGCGCAGTGTCCGCCATGTCCCTGCAAGCCCCGGATGGAGCCCGAGCATCACTTCGGGAAAGCCGAGCTTGGCGTCCTCGCGCGCGATCCGGTAGCGGCAGGCGAGCGCGAGCTCCAGCCCGCCGCCCAGGCAGAAGCCGTGGATGAGCGCCACCGTCGGGGCGGGGAACGCCGCCAGCCGGTCGAGCACGTCGAGCCCCTGTCGGACCTTGACCTCGATGGTCGCCTTGTCCGTCATGCCGCGGAAATCGCCGATATCGGCGCCGGCGGCAAAGCCGTTCGGCTTGGCGGACCGGATGACGAGCGCCTTGGGCGCCGCCGTCTCCAGGGCGGAGAGGAGGCGCGCGAACTCCGTCAGCGCGGCTTCCGACAGCGTGTTCGTGCCCGCGCCCTCGCAGTCGAGCAGCGCCCAGGCGATGCCGTCCCCGTCCAGATGCCAGCGCCAGTGCCGAAGGTCGGCCGGGCCCTCCGGCTGGGTGTCGGCAGGGTCGCCGAGGGTGAGGTGCTCATCGGTGAGGGCGGTCAGGGCGTCGTCGCGCCGGGGGTCGAACTGTCTCATCTCTTCAGACCTCCGCCCGTCCTATTCCGCAAGCTCGAGCAGCATCGCGCCGCCCATGCCGCCGCCGATGCATTCCGTGGCCAGCCCATGGCGCGCGCCGAGCCGGCGCATGACATGGGCCAGATGGAGCGTGATGCGATTGCCGCTGGTGCCGACCGGATGGCCGAGGCTGATCGCCCCGCCATCGACATTGAGGATGTCGCGGTCGATCTCGCCGAAGGGAGCGTCGAGGCCGAGGATATCGGTGCAGAAGCCCTTGTCCGTCCATGCCTTGATGCAGGCGAGCACCTGCGCGGCGAAGGCCTCGTTGATCTCCCAGGCGCCGACATCTCCGCGCGCAAGCCCGTGACGGCGGAGCAGGGGTGTCGCCGACAGGACGGGGCCGAGCCCCATGATCGAGGGGTCGAGCGCGGCCCATTCGCAATCGACGATGCGGGCGAGCGGCTTGAGGCGGTATTTCTTCACCGCATCCTCGGAGGCCACGACAGTCCATGAGCCGCCATCGGTGATCTGCGAGCTGTTGCCGGCGGTGACCTGGCCGAAGGGCCGCTCGAAGGCCGGCTTCAGCTTGGCGAGCTGTTCGACCGTGTTATCCGGGCGCACCCCGTCATCGTGTTCGTAGAGCGTGCCGTCCGGCCCGATCATGGCCGCAAGCTCTTCGAGGCGGCCCTCCTCGTGGGCCTGTGCGAGCCGGCGATGGCTCTCCACCGCATAGGCGTCGGCCTCTTCGCGCGTCACCGCGAACTGATGGGCCAGAACCTCCGCCGTCTGGCCCATATTGAGCTTGACCACGGGGTCGGTCAGGCCACGCAGGATGCCGAGTGTCGGCATGAGGAAGCGCGGCCGGAAATTCAGTAGACTCTGGAGCTTGTCGGCAAGTCCTCGTGCGGCATAGAAGCTGCCGAACCAGCCGGCGGCTTCCCCGGAGAAGAGGAGCGGCGCATGGCTCAGGGCCTCCGTTCCGCCGGCGAGGATCAGGTCGGCATGGCCCTGCCTGATATAGCGGAAGGCGGTGTCGATGGACTGCATGCCCGACGCGCAGTTGCGCTGCACGGTCCAGCCCGGAACCTCCTGTCCGCAGTCGAGCCTCAAGGCGGCGACGCGGCCCGGATTGACCTCGTCGGCGTGAACGTTGACGCAGCCGAGGATCACCTCGTCGAAGGCGGTGGGCTCGAAAGGCTGGCGCAGCAGCAGCGGGCGGCCCGCCTGCACGGCGAGATCGACGGGTGTGAAGGGGCCCGGCCCGTTGCGGGCCTTGATGAAGGGGGTGCGCGCGCCGTCGACGAGATAGACGGCGCGCCCCGTGTCGCTCGGTGCCGGACGCGCGGTCCTGGACCGGGTGGCTGTCCGGCCCGACGCTGCCGCGCGGCGCTGTGGGGTTCGGGCTGCTATGGCTCGGTCTCCCTTCTCTCGTTGGTTCAGGCCGCGCGGGCCTTGCGGGTGCGCCTGGCGCGATCCTTGCCGAGCCCCTTGATCTCGTCCAGCGTGAAATCGTCGACCGCGAGGACCTCGCGGACAAGGGCGCGGGCCTCGGTGAGCCTTTTCGCGTCCTCCGCCGAGATCAGGCCCTTCTCCTGGGCGGCGTCGATGTCGTCGATGCGGGCTTCGCGCATCGCCTTGCGGGCGGGGTCGAGGGCCACGATCTCTCGGAAGGCGTGCTCGAGGCGGCCGAGCTCGGTCTCCATGCCGCCGGGAGAAATGCCTGCGGTCAGCCTCTCGCGGCTCGCCGACGGCGCGGTGACGAGGCCGGAAACCTCGCGCGCGAGCCGGTCCGACGGTGGATGGAAGCGCGAGCCGAAGGGCCTGATCGCCAGCCGGAGCGCCCAGGCGAGGGGGCGGAGGGGGAAGTTGTCGAGCACGCCCTTGAGCGCGGCTTCCGCCCGGTTGAGGCTGGATCGCACCGCCCAGTCGACCAGCGGCAGGTCTTCCGACGGCCGCCCGTCGTCCTGCCAGCGCTTGAGCGTCGCGGAGGCGAAATAGAGCTCCGACAGGGCATCGCCGAGCCGTCCGGTGATCATCTCCTTGCGCTTCAGCGCCCCGCCGAGGCTCAGCATGGCCGCCTCGCTCACGAGTGCCAGTGCGGCGGAGAGCCGCTTGACCGACTTGAAGTGCCGCGCCGTCGGCCCGTCCACGGGGCTTGAGGAGAAGAGGCCGCCCGTCCAGGCGCGCGCCACGGCCCGGCCGAGGGTTTTCAGGATATGGCCGGCATGCCCGAAAAACGCGGCGTCGAAATCCCTTATGGCCTTGTCCGGATTCTCTTCCTGAGCAGCCATCATCTCCTTGAGGATGAAGGGATGGCAGCGGATCGAGCCCTGACCGTAGATGATGAGCGAGCGGGTGAGGATGTTCGCGCCCTCCACCGTGATGCCGATGGGCACGGCGCGATAGAGATTGCCGAGATAGTTCTTCGGCCCGTCGCAGATCGCCTTGCCGCCATGGACGTCCATGGCATCGTCCACGGCGCGCCGGAGCGCCTCGGTCGCGTGATATTTGAGGATGCCCGACAGGACGGCCGGCTTCTCGCCCTGGTCGAGGGCGGACAGGGTGAGCCGGCGGCCGGAATCGATCCGGTAGGTGTCGCCCGCGATCCGCGCGATCGCCTCCTGCACGCCCTCGAAGCGCGAGACCGGATTGTTGAACTGCTCGCGGATGCGCGCATAGGCGCCGGTCGAGCGGGCGGCGAGCTTCATGCCGCTCACCGACAGCGACGGCAGCGAGATGCCCCGGCCGGCGGCAAGCGCGGAGACGAGCATGCGCCAGCCCTGGCCGATACGCTTCGGCCCGCCGATGATGGCGTCGAGCGGCAGGAACACGTCCTTGCCCTGATTGGGCCCGTTGGGGAAGACCTGCATGGCCGGGTAATGCCGCCGCCCGATCTCCACGCCCGGCGTGTCGGCCGGCACGAGGGCGACGGTGATGCCGAGATCCTCTTCGTCGCCGAGCAGATGGTCGGGATCGTGGAGCTTGAAGGCAAGGCCGAGGACGGTGCAGATCGGCCCGAGCGAGATATAGCGCTTCGACCAGTTGAGCCGCATGCCGAGCGTCTTCTCGCCGTTCCAGGTGCCGTGGCAGACGACGCCGCGATCCTCCATCGCCGCGGCGTCGGAGCCCGCATCGACGCTCGTCAGCCCGAAGGCGGGGATCTCGCGCCCGTCGGCGAGCCGGGGGAGGTAGTGGGCCTTCTGCTCCTCGGTGCCGTATTGCAGGAGAAGCTCGCCGGGCCCCAGCGAGTTCGGCACGATGACGGAGACGGCGGCGGAGGCGCCGCGCGAGGCGAGCTTCATGACCACGGCGGAATGGGCTGCCGCGGAGAAGCCGAGCCCCCCGTGCTCCTTCGGGACGATCATGCCGAGGAAGCCCTTCTCCTTGATGAAGGACCAGACTGTCTCCGGGATCTCGCGCCGGGTGAAGCAGATCTCCCAGTCGTCGATCATCCCGCACAGCTCCTCGACCGGGCCGTCGAGGAAGGCATGCTCTTCGTCGGTGAGGTGGTGTTCCGGCGTGGCGAGAAGTCTCTCCCAGTCCGGGTCGCCGGACATGAGCTCGGCGTCCCACCACACGGTGCCGGCCTCCAGCGCCTCGCGCTCGGTATCGGACATGCGGGGCAGGATGGCGCGGATCCGTTTCAGGACGGGAGCGGAGACATGGCGTTGCCGGAAGGTCAGGCCATCGCTCTCGGTGGCGGTCATCCTTGTCCTCCCTTGTCCGGGACCGTTGCTTCTCCCGTCAATGCCCGGACCGCCCGGAGGGTTCCGTTCCGCAAATGGGGGCGGCGAGCATATGGCCGGGAACCGGCGCTCGGATTCTTATTATGGTAGTGCACGCCGGCCAGCGCAAACTGACGTAGGGTCAGCCCGCCTTCAGCCCAGGATGGCGCGCCGGCGTTCCAGGCTTGCCGCCGGCCATTCCGTCTGCACGTCGTAAAAGATCTCGAAGGCGCGGGCGTCGTCCGGCAGGCGGACCCAGGCGAGCTTGGAGCGGGTGAAGATATGGACGTCGGGCTCGATCGCAGAGGGCTCGTCGAGCGTGGAGACGCGCACGAAGCTCAGCACGCGGCGCCTGCCGTAATCGCTCCACAGGGCGCTCCCGCAGGACGGACAGCGGTAGATGTCGTGCGGGCGGCCGCTGTCGGTCGCCATCTCCGCCGGCTCCGGCTTGCCCGACAGGAGAGAGATGCGGTCGGTCTCGATCAGCGCGTTGATGGCGAAGGCACCGCCCGTCTGGCGCTGACAGTCGCGGCAATGGCAACAATGCACGAACATGGGCTCGGAGGTCAGCCGGTAGCGCACCGCTCCGCAGAAACAGCTGCCTTCGTAGGTCGATGACATCTGTGTCCTCCCTTGATGCCGCACCGCCTCCGGTTTCAGCGCAGCGTCTCCGTGTGGCCGTCCACGGCGATGGCCTGGCCGGAGATCATGGCGGCGCCGGGGGAGGAGAGGAACACGGCGAGATCGGCGATCTCCTCCGGGTCGGTAAACCGTCTCAGCGAGGAGGCGCGGGCATAGGCGCGGCGGATCTGGTCGCGTGTCGCGCCGGTGGTTTCCGCCTCCGCGGCGATGACGGCCTCCATCCGGCCCCCTCGACCGCGCCCGGACAGATGGCGTTGACGCGGATGCCGAAGGGGCCGAGCTCGGCGGCGAGCGATTTCGTCAGCCCGATCACGCCCCATTTCGCCGAGGCATAGGGCGTGCGCAGCGGATAGCCGTAGAGCCCGGCATTGGACGACATGTTGACGATGACGCCGGAGCCCTGGTCCTTCATGACGGGGGCGGCGCGGCGCACGGTCAGGAACTGGCTGACGAGATTGACGTCGATGCAGCCGCGCCAGTCGTCGAGGGTCATGTCGTCTATCGGCCCGGTCGGCCCGGCGATGCCGGCATTGTTGACGAGCACGTCGAGCCCGTCCATCGCGTCGAGCGCGTCGTCGAACCAGCGGTCGATGTCGGCCTCGTCGGTCACGTCGGCGTAAGTTCCCTCGATATCGGGGCAATCCTCGCGGATCTGCTCCAGCGCCTCGTCGTCGGTATCGCAGATATGGACGCGGGCGCCGTCGCGCTGGAAGGCAAGGGCGATCTCCCGGCCGATGCCGCTCGCGGCCGCGGTGATCATGACGCGCTGGGGTCGTGGCATCTGGCGCTTTCTCCGGAAACCGGGACGACACGGTAGGGGATGATACAGGCAAGGGAGGCTCCCGCGGTAGCGCCGATTGCGAGGGGCGCGCCCTTGCCAGATCGTCCGGCGTCTGAAATACCATTTAACCTGTGGAAGCCTGTCGAGTGGCGGGCCCTTGAGGCGACCGAGGGAGGACGAGCGATGAAGATGAGCGGGGAACAGCATCTTGCCGCATCTCGCGAGGAGGTCTGGCAGGCCCTGAACGATCCGGAGGTGCTCAAGGAGTGCATTCCCGGCTGCGAAAGCATCGAGAAGCTCTCCGATACCGAGATGGAGGCCGTCGCCAAGGTCAAGGTCGGCCCGGTCAGCTCGCGCTTCAAGGGCAAGGTCACCCTGTCGGATCTCGATCCGCCGAACGGCTACCGCATCTCGGGCGAGGGCTCGGGCGGCGCGGCCGGCTTCGCCAAGGGCGGCGCGGCGGTCAAGCTCGCCCAGGCCGACGACGGGGGAACGCTTCTTACCTACGACGTCGACGCCACTGTCGGCGGAAAGCTCGCCCAGATCGGCCAGCGGCTGATCGACGGCACGGCGCGCAAGATGGCCGACCAGTTCTTCTCCCGTTTCGCGGAAAAGGTCGGCCGCGCCGAGGCGCCCGCCGAAGCCGCGACGCCGCCGGAGGCCGAGCCCGCCGCGGCGCCCGCCGAGCCGGGCGGACAGGAGCCCGCGCCGATCGGCGGCATGAACCGCTGGATCGCGATCGCGGCGGCCGTCATCATCGCGTTGCTCATCGTCTATTTCATGAGGTCGTGAGCCGCCCCGCGGGAAGCGGGGGCAGGGCGGCGGCTGCCGTCATACGTCTCCCTTGACCGCCTGCGCGGAGTCACGCAACACTTTCGACTGGCTCTAAACCGACCGGGCGTTGCCCGTGCCTCTCAGGCGCGCCGGCCCGGCGGCAATTCTTGAAGTCAGTCCGGCGATGGCACCCCGGCGGCAAGGGAGGACGATGGATGCCTACAGTTTCCATGACAGTGAATGGCAGGGAGGTCTCGGCCGATGTCGAGGGCCGAACGCTTCTGGTCGAGTTCCTGCGCGACGAGCTCGGGCTGACCGGTACGCATGTCGGCTGCGACACCAGCCAGTGCGGGGCCTGTGTCGTCCATGTGGACGGGCGCGCGGTCAAATCGTGCACGACGCTCGCGCTGCAATGCGAGGGCGCGGACGTGACGACCATCGAGGGCGTGGCGACCAACGGCGCGCTGCATCCCATGCAGGAAGCCTTCCGCGAGCATCACGGCCTGCAATGCGGCTTCTGCACGCCGGGCATGATCATGACCGCGATCGACATGGTGGAGCGCCACAAGGGCGGCACGCTCGACGAGGCGACGATCCGCGAGGAGCTCGAGGGCAATATCTGCCGCTGCACGGGCTACCACAACATCGTCAAGGCTATCCAGTCGGCCGCAGAAAAGATGGCGTGACCAGCGCCCTAGAGGGAGGAGTTGAAGGATGAGTGAGACAGGCATCGGCAAGCGCCTGCCGCGGATGGAGGATCATCGCTTCATCACCGGCAAGGGGCGCTATACCGACGACATCAATCTGCCGCGCCAGACCTACGCCGCCTTCGTGCGCTCGCCGCACGCCCATGCGAAGATCAACGGCATCGACACCTCGCAGGCCGAGGGCGCCCCGGGCGTCGTCGCGGTGCTGACCGGCGAGGACGTCGCCGCCGACGGCATTGGCGGGCTGATCTGCGGCTGGATGATCCATTCCAAGGACGGCAGCCCCATGAAGGCGGGCCCGCATCCGATCCTCGCCCAGGGCAAGGTGCGCTATGTGGGCGACCATGTGGCCGTCGTGATCGCGGAGACGAAGGCGGAGGCCCAGGCCGCGGCCGAACTCGTCGAGGTCGACTACGACCCGCTTCCCGCCGTCGCGGAGACGGCGAAGGCCTCCGCCGACGGCGCGCCGCAGATCCATGACGAGGCGCCCGACAATACCGTCTTCGAGTGGTCGCTCGGCGACGAGGCCGCGGCGACGGAGGCCTTCGACAAGGCGAGCCACGTCACCACGCTGGAGCTCGTCAACAACCGGCTCATCCCCAACGCCATGGAGCCGCGCGCGGCCATCGGCGACTACGATTCCGGCTCCGACAGCTTCACGCTCTACACCACGAGCCAGAACCCACATGTCGCCCGCCTCGTGCTGTCGGCCTTCGTCGGCATCGCGCCGGAGCACAAGCTGCGCGTGATTGCGCCCGATGTCGGCGGCGGCTTCGGGTCGAAGATCTTCATCTATGCGGAGGAGACGGTCTGTGTGTGGGCCGCCAAGCGGGTTGGCCGCCCGGTCAAGTGGACCGGCGACCGCTCCGAGGCGTTCCTTGCCGACGCCCATGGCCGCGACCACGTGACCCATGCCGAGCTCGCCACGGACGGCGACGGCAGGATCACCGGCATGAGGGTGAAGACCATCGCCAATATGGGCGCCTATCTCTCCACCTTCGCCTCGTCGGTGCCGACCTATCTCTATGCCACGCTGCTTTCGGGTCAGTACGACATTCCCGCGATCTATTGCGAGGTCGATGCGGTCTATACCAACACCGCGCCGGTCGATGCCTATCGCGGCGCCGGGCGGCCGGAGGCGACCTATGTGGTGGAGCGGCTGGTGGAGACCGCCGCGCGCGAGCTCAACCTGTCTCCGGCGGAGTTCCGCAGGCGCAACTTCATTACCGAGTTCCCGCACCAGACGCCGGTCATCATGGCCTATGACGCCGGCGATTACGGGGCCTCGCTCGACAAGGCGCTGGAGCTTATCGACTACGATGGCTTCGAGAAACGCCGCCAGGAGTCCGAGCGCAACGGCAAGCTCAGGGGGCTCGGCTTCTCCAACTATATCGAGGCCTGCGGCATCGCACCGTCCCAGGCGGTGGGCTCGCTGGGCGCCGGCGTGGGGCTTTGGGAATCCGCGGAGGTCCGCGTCAATCCGACCGGCAATGTGGAAGTGCTCACCGGCTCCCACAGCCACGGGCAGGGGCACGAGACGACGTTTGCCCAGCTCGTCTCCGACCGGCTCGGCATTCCCGCCGACCAGGTCTCCGTCGTCCATGGCGATACCGACAAGGTGCAGTTCGGCATGGGGACATACGGCTCGCGCTCCGGCGCGGTCGGCATGTCGGCGATCTACAAGGCGCTCGACAAGGTGGAGGCCAAGGCCCGGAAGGTCGCCGCCCACGTCATGGAGGCGTCGGAGAGCGATATCGAGTTCAAGGACGGCCAGTTCTCCGTGAAGGGCACGGACAAGAAGATGGCGTTCGGCGAGGTCGCGCTTGCGGCCTATGTCGCCCACAAGTTCCCGACCGACGAGATCGAGCCGGGGCTGAAGGAGGGCGCCTTCTACGATCCGAAGAACTTCACCTTCCCGGCGGGTTGCCATATCTGCGAGGTGGAGATCGACGCCGACACCGGCGTGACCCGGATCGTCAACTGGGTCGCTGTCGACGATTTCGGCACTATCATCAACCCGATGATCGTGGAGGGCCAGGTCCATGGCGGCATTGCGCAAGGCGTCGGCCAGGCTCTGACGGAGGGCTGCCGTTACGACGCGGAATCGGGTCAGCTCGTCACCGGCTCCTACATGGACTACTGCATGCCGCGCGCCGACGACCTGCCGAGCTTCAATCTCGGCTTCACCGAGACGGCATGCCCGTCCAATCCGCTCGGCATGAAGGGCTGCGGCGAGGCGGGGGCCATCGCGGCGCCGGCGGCCGTCATCAACGCGCTCACCGACGCGCTCGGCGTGAAGGACATCCCCATGCCGGCAACCTCGGAGGTCGTCTGGCGGGTCATTCAGGAGAACAAGCCCCGCGTGGCTGCCGAATAGGCAGGCGGACCGGGCGATCATCGAAGGGAGAGACTTCCCATGCACGATTTCACCTATCACCGCCCCTCGAGCATAGACGAGGCCGTGAAGGTCCTCGGATCGGCCGAGGACGGCGCTCTCCTGTCGGGCGGACAGACGCTGATTCCGACGCTCAAGCAGGGCCTTGCCATGCCGAGCGACGTGGTCGATCTGTCCGGGCTCGGCAATGCGGGCATCACGGTGTCGGGTTCCACGGTCACGATCAAGGCGGGCACCTGCCATGCCGATGTGGCGGCATCCGCGGAGCTCAAGGGCGCCATTCCCGCGCTCGCCGAGCTGGCGGAAGGGATCGGCGACCCGCAGGTGCGCAATCGCGGCACCATTGGCGGTTCCATCGCCAACAACGATCCGGCCGCCGACTATCCTGCCGCCTGCCTGGGCCTCGGCGCGACGATCCGGACCAACAGCCGCGAGATCGCGGCCGACGATTTCTTCGTCGACATGTTCGAGACGGCGCTCGAGCCGGGCGAGATCGTCACCGAGATCGTCTTTCCGGTGCCGGCGAAGGCGGGCTATGCGAAGTTCCCGAACCCGGCCTCCCGCTACGCGCTTGTCGGCGTGTTCGTGGCGGAAACCGGCGGCGGCGTGCGCGTGGCCGTGACGGGCGCCGGCCCGTGCGTCTTCCGGTCGGGCGAGCTCGAGAGCGCGCTCTCGGGCGGTTTGTCGGAGGGGGCGCTGGACGGGATCAGCCTCACGGCGGACAACCTCAATGGCGATATCCATGCGAGCCCCGAATACCGGGCCCATCTCATCGCGGTGATGGCGCGCCGCGCGGTCGCGCACGCCAACGGGAACGGGTGAGACGCATCTGCCATATGCATCGATACCGTCCCGGGACTCGGTCCGGGGACGGTGTCGGCGGTCTTATGGGGCAGACATCCCATGATCGTCATGCCCGGGCCTGACCCGGGCATCCATACGGCCTTTCCATCTGGCGCGGCGTCCGCATGGATTGCCGCGGACAAGCCCCGGGGACGGCGCAAGCTGCGTTTGGGGTCGCACCGTGACGTCCTTGCGTTTGCGGAGGCCGCCTCCTTTTGCGGATCGCCTGCCGGCATCCTATATGCACAACCGGACCCTACAAGCCGAGCCCTTGCATGATGCGTGATCTTCCCGCCTCCATCGACGACACCGTCGATCTCCTCAATTCGGCCCGCTATGTCGCCGACAGGGCTCTTGCCACCGTCGTCTTCCTGTCCTTGCGGATGGGCCGGCCCCTGTTCCTGGAGGGCGAGGCCGGTGTCGGCAAGACGGAGATCGCGAAGGTGCTCGCGGATGCGCTCGGGCGCCGCCTGATCCGGCTTCAGTGCTACGAGGGGCTCGACGTCGCCTCCGCCGTCTATGAATGGAACTATCCCGCACAGATGGTCGAGATCCGTCTGGCGGAGGCCTCCGGCGATATCGACCGGGAGCGAATGACCAGCGACATCTTCTCCGAGCGCTTCCTCATCAAGCGGCCGCTGCTCCAGGCGCTGGAGGCGCCGGACGGCCTTGCGCCGGTGCTCCTGATCGACGAGCTCGACCGCACCGACGAGGCCTTCGAGGCCTTCCTTCTGGAGGTCCTGTCCGACTTCCAGGTCACCGTGCCGGAGCTCGAGACCATCGTGGCGGAGCACCCGCCCATCGTCATCATCACGTCGAACCGCACGCGCGAGGTCCACGATGCGCTCAAGCGGCGCTGCCTCTATCACTGGGTCGGCTATCCCGACACCGCGCGCGAGCTCGCCATCGTGGAGGCCCGCGCGCCGGAGGCGGCGGGCGATCTGGCCCAGGAGGTCGTGGCCTTCGTCCAGGCGCTGCGTGGCGAGGATCTCTTCAAGCGCCCGGGTGTCGCGGAGACGCTCGACTGGGTGAGCGCGCTCCACGAGCTCGACCGCGTCGCGCTCGACCCGGCCACGATCAACGACACGCTTGGCGTGCTCCTCAAATATCAGGACGACATCGCCCGCATGGAGGGTTCGGAGGCCCAGAGGCTCCTGAGCCAGATCCAGGCGGAGATCAAGGCCGAAGCGAACCGGTGATGACCGCCAGTCCCATGAGCCCGCAAGGTCCGGCCGGCCCCGACGACGAGGGCGGGCGCCTTGCGGAGAACATCGTGCATTTCGCGCGCCTCCTGCGCGAGGCGGGCCTGTCGGTGGGCCCGGGCCAGATCCTCGATGCGCTTCAGGCCGCCCGTGCAGGCTGCCTGAGGGGGCGGGAGGACTTCTACTGGGCGCTCCATTCGGTCTTCGTGACCGCGCGCGATCAGCATCCGGTGTTCGATCAGGCCTTCAAGGCCTTCTGGCGCCAGCCGCGCATGCTGGAACAGCTCATGGCGCTGATGCTGCCGGAGATCGCGATCAAGGCGAACCCCCCGAAGAAGCGCTCCGGCGAGCGCCGCCTCGGCGAGGCGATGTTCGACGAGGCCAATGCGCCCAAGCGCGAGCAGCAACAGGAGGTGGAACTCGACGCCAGCTTCTCCTTCTCCGCCGACGAACTCTTGAGGCGCAAGGATTTCGAGCAGATGAGCGTCGAGGAGCAGGCGGAGGCGCGGGCCGCCATCGCCAGGCTCCGGCTCGACCGGGTGGAGGTTCCCACACGCCGCTTCACGCCCTCCCATGCCGGCACGCGCGTCGATCTGAGGCGGACCATGCGATCGAGCCTGCGTTCGGGCGGCAATCTCATCGATCTCCAGTGGCGCGCGCGCCAGACCCGCGAGCCGCCGCTCGTGGTGCTGTGCGACATTTCCGGCTCGATGTCGGGCTATACGCGCATGTTCCTCCATTTCCTGCACGCGCTGACCAACGACCGCGACCGCGTTCAGGTCTTCCTGTTCGGCACGCGGCTCACCAACATCACCCGGCAGCTGGAACGCCGCGATGTGGACGAGGCGCTCGACGCGGTCTCCGAGACCGTGGAGGACTGGTCGGGCGGCACGCGGATCGGCCATTGCCTGAGGGAGTTCAACTATCTCTGGGCCAGGCGCGTGCTCACCCAGGGCGCCCATGTCCTGATCATTACCGACGGCCTCGACCGGGAGGATGCGGGCGATCTGGAGCTCGAGATGGCGCGGCTCAAGCGCGCCGCGCGCCGCGTCGTCTGGCTCAACCCGCTCCTGCGGTTCGACGGCTTCGAGGCCCGCGCGCGCGGCATCCGCACCATGCTTCCCCATGTGGACGAGTTCCGGCCGGTCCACAATCTGGAAAGCCTTGAAGATCTGGCCTCCGCGCTCTCATATTCCAGGAAGGCCGAATACGACCCGAGACGCTGGCTGGAGAAGGCCCGCGCGGCGTGAGGCCTGGATCGAACGATCTTGAATCGGGCTCGATTCAAGGTCGATAATTCGATCTGTTTCAATAGGTTGGAGCAACTTATGTGCATCCAATTGGACGCACGTTGCTCCAACGGTTCAGGACAGGAGGGCGGCGAATGAGTGCACCGGATCCATCGGTTCTCGATCAGGCGGCAGGTTGGCTCGACGAGGGCCGCACGGTGGCGCTCGCCACGGTCATCGAGACCTGGGGCTCCGCGCCCCAGCCCGTGGGCAGCCAGCTCGCCATCGATTCGCAAGGCAATTTCGAGGGCTCGGTCTCCGGCGGCTGCGTGGAGGGCGCCGTGGTGACCGTGGCGCTCGACGTCATGGAGAGCGGCGCCCCGCGCGTGCTGGAATTCGGCGTTGCCGACGAGACGGCGTGGGAGGTGGGCCTTGCCTGCGGCGGGCGCATCCGCATCTATGTCGAGCCGCTCGGCGGAGAGGCCTGATGGACCGCGCGACGCTGGACAGCCTCGTCGAGGCCCGCAAAAACCGCCGCGCCGTGGCGCTCGTGACCGATCTCGCCACGGGCCGGCAGGAACTCGTGGCGCGCGAGGCGGTGAACGGCGTGGCCTATGCCGACCGGCTCGCGGAGGCCTTCCGCTTCGACCGGTCCGGCGTGCTCGCCACCGACGAGGGCGAGCTGTTCCTCAACATCTTCAACCCGCCGCTCACCCTGGTTGTGGTCGGCGCGGTGCATATCGCCCAGACCCTCATCCCCATGGCGCGGCTCGCCGGCTACGACGTGACGGTGATCGACCCGCGCGGCGCCTTCGCATCACAGGAGCGCTTCCCGGACGTGACGCTCCATGCGGACTGGCCCGACGAGGTCTTGCCGGGCCTCGCGCTCGACGCCCGCTCGGCCATGGTGGCGCTGACCCACGATCCCAAGATCGACGATCCGGCCCTCACGGCGGCGGTGAACAGCGACTGCTTCTATATCGGCGCGCTGGGGTCGAGGAAAACCCATGCGCGCCGGGTCGAGCGGCTCAAGGACTCGGGCCTGAGCGAAGAGCGGATCGGCCGGATCCATGCGCCCATCGGGCTGTCCATCGGCGCGCGCGGGCCCGCCGAGATCGCCGTCTCGATCATGGCGGAACTGACTCAGACGCTCCGCCAGGGAGATGGTTGAGCCATGATGTTCGGCAAAATCCCGGTGCCGGATGCGGAGGGCGCGATCCTCGCCCATTCCGTCCGGTTGCCGCGGGGAAGCTTCAAGAAGGGGCGGGTGCTATCGGCCGACGACATCGCGACGCTGGCGGAGAGCGGCATCGAGCGTGTCTTCGCCGCCCGCCTGGCCGCCGGTGACGTGCCCGAGGACGAGGCGGCGGGCGAGCTTGCCTCAGCGATTGCCGGACACCATGCCGAAGCCGCTGAGCCCTTCACGGGCCGCGCCAACGTCTATGCCGGGTCGGCCGGCGTCGCCGTCGTCGATGTCGACCGTGTGCGGCGCATCAACAGACTTCACGAGAGCCTGACGCTCGCCACCGTCGGTGCCTTCGAGACGGTCGAGCCGCGCCAGATGCTGGCGACCGTCAAGATCATTCCCTTCGCGACGCCGCGCGCTGTGCTCGACGAGGCGCTCGCCATCGCGCACGAGGGCGGTCCGCTCGTCTCCGTCGCCGCCTACGAGGCGCACAAGGCCGGCCTCGTCGTGACCCGTCTGCCCCAGACGAAGGAGCAGGTGATCGAGAAGAGCATCGAGGCCGTTCGCGCGCGGCTGGCCGCGGCGGGAAGCACGCTCGGCGGCCACCGTGTCGTGGGTCACGATATTGCGGAGGTGGCGGATGCCGCCCGTTCGCTCGCGGAGGAGGGCTGCGCGCCGATCCTGCTTTTCGGCGCGTCCGCCATCGTCGACCGTGGCGACGTCGTCCCGGCGGGGCTCGAGGCCGCCGGCGGCGAGGTCGTCCATCTCGGCATGCCGGTGGATCCCGGAAACCTCATGATGCTCGGACGCCTCGGGAAGGTGCCCGTCATCGGCGTGCCGAGCTGTGCCCGCTCGCCCAAGGTCAACGGCTTCGACTGGGTCCTGCAGCGCGTGCTCGCGGGGCTTGAGGTCGCGCCGGCCGATATCATGGATATGGGTGCTGGCGGATTGCTGAAGGAGATCCCCTCGCGCCCGACCCCGCGCGAGGGCCAGGCCGGCGAGGGCGTGCCGAAGATCCCGTCCGTCGCCGCCATCGTGCTCGCCGCGGGGCGCTCGACGCGCTGGGGGGCGGACAACAAGCTCCTGAAGGAGATCGCCGGCAAGCCCATGGTGCGCCATGCCGTGGAGACCGCCCTTCAAAGCAAGGCCGGGCCGGTGATCGTGGTCACCGGTCACGAGGCGGATGCGGTGCGCTCCGCGCTCGACGGTCTCGATGTGCGCGTCGTCCACAATCGCGACTATCGCGAGGGGCTGAGCACGTCGCTTAAGGCGGGCATCGCGGCGGTGCCGGAGACGGCGAATGCGGCCATCGTCTGCCTCGGCGACATGCCGCTCGTCGCGCCGCGCCATATCGACCGGCTGATCGCGGCCTTCAACCCCGCGGAGGGACGCGCCATCTGCGTTCCCGTCCTCAGCGGCAAGCGCGGCAATCCCGTCCTGTGGGGCGCGGATTTCTTCGCCGACATGGCGGCACTCACCGGCGATATCGGCGCAAAACACCTCATGAGCCGCTACAGCGACGTCATCTGCGAGGTCGAGATCGGCGAGACCGCGATCTTCACCGACATCGACACCCCCGACGCGGCCTCCGCCCTGAAGGATGCAGGCTGACGGCCGGCCGGACCGGACGTCACATCAGCCCGAGGCCGCGGAAGCTCGCATGGCCGTCGCGGCCGACGATGATGTGGTCGTGGACGACGAGCCCGAGGTTTTCCGCGGCCTCCACGATGCGCTTCGTCATCTCGATATCGGCGTGGGAAGGCGTCGGGTCGCCGCTCGGGTGATTGTGGATGAGGATCAGGGATGAGGCGGCGAGCTCGAGCGCGCGCTTGACGACCTCGCGCGGATAGATGGGCGTGTGGTCGATCGTGCCTTCCTGCTGGACCTCGTCCGCGATGAGCCGGTTCTTGCGGTCGAGGAACAGGATCCGCACATGCTCCTTGTCGCGATAGGCCATGGCCGCCCGGCAATACTCGATGACGGCGGTCCATGAATCGAGGAGCTGGCGGTTGAGCACGCCGCCCTGGATGAGCTTCAGCGAGGCGGCGTGGACCAGCTTGATCTCGGTGATTACGGACTCGCCCGCACCCTTCACCTCCCTCAGTCGCTCGGGTGCTGCGGACATGACGTCGGCGAAGCTGCCGAACCGGGCAAGCAGGGCCTTGGCGAGTGGCTTGGTGTCGCGCCGGGGCAGGGCACGGAACAGGACGAGCTCGAGCAGCTCATAATCCCCCAGCGCGTCCCCGCCGCTCTTGCGGAAACGTTCGCGCAGGCGTTCGCGATGTCCCAGATAGTGCGGCTGCTGCTGCCGGCTGTCTTCGAGCCCCCGGTCCACGCCCCCTCCCGTCGCGCTTACGAGCCGATTGTGTAGGGGGGATGATGCAGCCCTTTCGGAGAATATGTAAAGACCTCGCAACCCTCCTCGGTCACACCCACGGCGTGCTCGAACTGGGCCGACAGCGACCGGTCGCGCGTCACCGCGGTCCAGCCGTCGGACAGGATCTTCACATGGGGGCGGCCGAGATTGATCATCGGTTCGATGGTGAACAGCATTCCGGGCTTGAGCTCGATGCCCTCGCCGGGCCGGCCGTAATGCAGGATGTTGGGCGTGTCGTGGAACAGGCGCCCGAGACCGTGGCCGCAGAAATCCCGCACCACGCTGCAGCGTTCGGCTTCGGCATGGGACTGGATGGCATGCCCGATATCGCCGGTATGGGCGCCGGGCTTCACCGCCGCGATGCCGCGCATGAGGCATTCATGGGTCACCTCGATGAGCCGCTCCGCCTTGCGCGGGATCTCGCCTACCGGATACATGCGGCTGGAATCGCCGTACCAGCCATCGACGATGAGCGTGATGTCGATATTGGCGATGTCGCCTTCCTTGAGCACGCGCTCGCCGGGAATGCCGTGGCAGACGACGTGATTGATCGAGATGCAGCTCGAGGCGCCGTAGCCGCGATAATTGAGGGTCGCGGGGATCGCGCCGTTATCCATGGCGAACTCGAAGATCGTCTTGTCGAGGTCGCCCGTCACGACGCCCGGCTTCACGGCCTGCGCCATGAGGTCGAGGGCGGCGGCGGTGAGCTGCCCGGCCTTGTGCATGGCCTCGAAGGCGTCCGCGTCGTAGAGCTTGATGGCGCCGGTATTGCTCAGGGGCGCCTCTGCCGCATCGACATAGGTGGTCATCGCGTCTGTTCCATTCTGTCCTTGGTCTGGGGCCGGCCCGTCCCGCAGGGCGCGCCGGTCCGGTATCCGTGCGGTCAGCCGCCGCATTCCTCGACGAGTGGCAGGCTGCGGTCGAGCACGATCTCGTCGCATGTCAGTCTACAGCAATAGACCAGCGCTTCAACGCCGGCCCCTCGCGCCACCTCGAAGGCCTCCGCGTAGGCCGGATCGATGTCGCGGGCAAGCCCGAACCGATCCGCGTCGTCGCGCTGGACAAGGAACATCATCACCGCCCGCGCGCCGTCGCCGGCCATGTCGGCGAGCTCCGCCAGGTGCTTGGCTCCGCGCCTGGTGACCGAATCGGGAAACTCCGCAAGGCCCGGCCGGCGCAGGAGGTGGACGTTCTTCACCTCCACGTAGCAGGGCGCGCGGCCATCGCCCTCCAGCAGGATATCGATCCGGCTGTTGCGGCCATAGCGGACCTCCCGGCGAAGGCTGCCATAGCCGTCGAGCTCGGGGATCGCGCCGGCCTCGATGGCCTCCGCGACAATGCCGTTGGGATGCGCCGTGTTGATGCCGATCCGTACCGGCTTCCCGTCGATCTCCAGATCGAGGAGCTGCCAGGAATAGGCCAGCTTGCGCGCCGGATCGTCGCTCCGGGTCAGCCATACCGTCGCACCCGGCGCGTTCAGCCCCATCATCGAGCCCGGATTGGCGCAGTGCGCCGTGACCGTCTCGCCGCCGTCGAGTTCGACATCGGCGAGGAAGCGCTTGTAGCGGCGGATCAGGCGGCCGCGCACGAGGGGCGAGGGGAATTTCATGTCGGGAAGGTAGGGCCGGCCCGCGCGGGCTTCAAGACGGATTGCGGGGAACGCGGCAATCTGCTTCGTTTAGGAGGCAATCGGCAATGGAGGAGTCGCCATGGCGCGCGATGTGGTCACCGCTGCGATTCTCGTGATCGGCGACGAGATCCTGTCCGGCCGCACCCGGGACGTGAATGTCGGATATATCGCGGACTATCTGACCCGCATGGGCATCGATGTGCGCGAGGCCCGCATGATACCCGATGTGGAGGGCGAGATCGTCGACGCGCTCGATGCGGTGCGCTCGCGCTACGACTACGTCTTCACGACCGGCGGTATCGGACCGACCCATGACGACATCACCGCCGATTCCGTGGCGCGGGCCTTCGGCGTCGGGATCTCCGTCAACGACGAGGCGGTCGCGATGCTGAAGGAGCGCTATGGCGGAGATACCGAACTCAACGAGGCGCGGCTGCGCATGGCGCGCATCCCCCATGGCGCCTCGCTGGTGCGCAACAAGGTCTCCAGTGCCCCGGGATTCCGCATCGGCAATGTCTTCGTCATGGCGGGGTGCCGAAGATCATGCAGGCCATGCTCGACGAGATCGCCCCGACGCTCGAGGGCGGACGCCCCCTGCGGTCGCGCACCGTCGCCGTCGACCTGAAGGAGGGCGACGTGGCCGGTCCCTTGCGCGCCGTGCAGGAACGATTTCCCGAGACGATGATCGGCAGCTACCCGTTCTTCGAGGATACCGGCCGCTTCGGCACGCGCATCGTGGTGCGCGCCCGCGACGAGGCGCTTCTGGAGGAGGCGGAGGCGGCCGTGAAGGCCATGGCCGACGATCTCGCCGGTGCCGGCGACGCTGCGTGAGAGACGGGAGAAGGGGAGAGAAAGGCAAGAAAAAAGCAAGGCATGGAGTGCCTTGCTTGAAGTGCTAGCTGGAATCTCCCTTGAGGCTCTCTTCCGAAAGAAAGAGGCGGCAGCAGGCTCTCAAACCCTTGAAAGGCAGGAACCGCGCCGGGAGATCGCTCCTCCCCAGACTTGGACCTGTCCGGCGGGCGATCTCTCGCCCAATCAACAAGCCACCATAAAGTCGTATTATTATTGGCCGGCATCCTAGATCAAGAAAGATGGCATTGTCATCATCTTTCTTCATGGGATCGCCGCTTGCACCGTGAGACGGTGCGGACGGTGCCATCATGTACGCAAGAATTCGTGTAACTCCCCTTTGTTTCGGCAGTCAGATCGCCTAAAAGGCGGGGCGCGGTGCGTGCCTTGCGACAGTCACGGACCGGGTCTGAGCCATGAGTGCCACTCTTGCGGACGGGACGCCCTCTACGATGCGTGTAAGCCGATATTTCCTGCCGATCCTGCGCGACGATCCCAAGGAAGCCGAGATCGTCTCGCACAGGTTGATGCTGCGTACTGGCATGATCCGCCAGGAGAGCGCGGGGATCTATTCGTGGCTGCCGCTCGGCTTCAGGGTGCTGAAGAAGATCGAGCAGATCGTGCGCGAGGAGCAGAACCGGGCCGGCGCCATCGAGGTGCTGATGCCGACCATCCAGTCGGCGGATCTGTGGAGGAAGAGCGGGCGCTACGACGATTACGGCGCGGAGATGCTGCGCATCAAGGACCGTCACGAGCGCGACATGCTCTACGGGCCGACCAACGAGGAGATGATCACCGACATCTTCCGCTCCGGCGTCCAGTCCTACAAGGACCTGCCGCGCAGCCTCTACCACATCCAGTGGAAGTTCCGCGACGAGATCCGCCCCCGCTTCGGCGTGATGCGCGGCCGCGAGTTCCTGATGAAGGACGGCTATTCCTTCGACCTGTCGGCGGAGGAGGGCCGCCATTCTTACAACAAGATGTTCCTCGCTTATCTCCGGACCTACAAGCGAATGGGACTGACGGCCATACCGATGCGCGCGGAAACCGGACCGATCGGCGGCGATCTGAGCCACGAATTCCTGATTCTCGCCGATACCGGCGAGAGCGAGGTCTTCTTCGATCGCGGCTATCTGGACATGGACTGGACGACGGCGAAGATCGACAATGACGATGTCGCGGGGCTGCAGGGCGCGATCGACGAGTTCACCTCGCTCTATGCCGCGACCGACGAGATGCACGACGCGGCGGAGTTCGAGACCCGCGTCGAGGCGGGCAGGCGCGTCAACGGACGCGGCATCGAGGTCGGCCACATCTTCTTCTTCGGCACCAAGTACTCCGAGCCTCTCGGCTGCGTGGTGCAGGGCAGGGACGGCGAGCCGATCACGATCCATTCCGGCTCCTACGGCATCGGCGTGTCGCGGCTCGCCGGCGCGATCATCGAGGCGAGCCACGATGAGAACGGTATCGTGTGGCCGGAAGCCGTCGCGCCCTTCAAGGTCGGCCTGATCAACCTGAAGGCCGGCGACGCCACGGTCGACAAGGCCTGCGAGGACCTCTATGCGAAGCTCGAGGGAGCCGGCGTGGAAGTGCTTTATGACGACACCGAGGAGCGCGCGGGCGCCAAGTTCGCGGTCATGGACCTCATCGGGCTGCCCTGGCAGCTCGTCGTCGGCCCGCGCGGGCTCGCCGACGGCATGGTGGAGCTGAAGAACCGCAAGACGGGCGAGCGCGAAAGCGTCAGTCCCGAGGATGCGGTGACCCGTCTCGCTGGACGCAAGTGACGGCGATCATGGCGTCTGCCACGGATACACGGGCCTTCTCGCGCTTCGAATGGATGATCGCGCTGCGCTATCTGCGCGCGCGCCGGCGGGAGGGCTTCATCTCCGTCATCGCCGGTTTCTCCTTCATCGGCATCATGCTGGGGTGGCGACCCTCATCATCGTGATGGCAGTGATGAACGGCTTCCGCGGCGAGCTGCTCGACAAGATCCTGGGCTTCAACGGCCACTTCACCGTCTATGGCGTGCGCGGGCCCATCGAGGACTACCAGTCCGTCACCGAACGGATCCGGGCGGTGACGGGCGTGACGGCCGTCATCCCCTATATCGACGGTCAGGTCATGGTGTCGTCGCAGAATTCCGCGACCGGCGCGCAGGTCCGCGGCATCCGGCTCGAGGATCTGGAGAAGCTGCCGAGCATCGTCAACGACAAGCTGCGCGGCTCGCTGGAGAATTTCGACGAGAGCCGGGGCGTCGCCATCGGATACCGTCTCGGCTGGACCCACAATGTCAGCCTGGGGGAGACGATCACGCTGATCTCGCCCAAGGGGCCGGTGACGCCGCTCGGCGTCGCCCCGCGTATCCGCGCCTTCCCCGTCGAGGCGGTCTTCGAGGTCGGCATGTCGCAATATGACAGCTCGGTCATCTTCATGCCGTTCGAGCGCGCCCGGGAGTTCTTCGTTCAGGAGGGCGCCTCCGCCATCGAGATCATGGTCTCAAACCCCGACGACATCTCGCGCTATGTGGACGCGCTCCAGAAAGCGGCGGGGCCGGGCACCCAGCTCGTCTCCTGGAAGACCACCAACGAGACCTTCTTCAACGCGCTGCAGGTCGAGCGCAACGTGATGTTCCTCATCCTCACGCTCATCATCCTGGTGGCCGCCCTCAACATTGTGGCGGGCCTCATCATGCTGGTGAAGGACAAGGGCCGCGACATCGCAATATTGCGCTCCATGGGGGCGACGCGCGGCAGCGTCATGCGCGTCTTCTTCATCACCGGCGCGGCGATCGGCGTTGTGGGGACGCTGGCGGGCCTCGTCCTCGGCGTGGTCGTCTGCGAGAATATCGAGGCCATCCGGGCCTTCATCGCATCGGCGACCGGCACGGAGCTCTTCTCGCCGGAGGTCTACTATCTCAGCCGGCTGCCGGCAGACATGGACACCGGGGAGACCGGCGCGGTCGTCGCCATGTCGCTCGTCCTGTCCTTCATCGCCACGCTCTATCCCGCCTGGCGCGCGGCACGGCTCGATCCGGTGGAGGCGCTGCGCTATGAGTGAGCCGACGCGGCAGAACGGCAACGGTCCGGCGCTCGCGCTCAGGGCCATTGCGCGCAGCTACCGGGAAGGCCCGTCGCGGCTGCAGGTGCTCGACGGCGCCGCGCTCGACATCCATCCCGGCGAGGTGGTCGCGCTGATCGGCCCGTCTGGATCAGGCAAGTCGACTCTGCTCCATATTGCGGGCCTTCTGGAGAAGCCGGATTCGGGCGCGGTCGTCATCGGCGGCGAGGACATGGCCGCCGCGCGCGATGCACGCCGCACGCGCGTGCGGCGGCTGGAGGTCGGCTTCGTCTACCAGTTCCACCATCTCCTGCCGGAATTCTCCGCCCTGGAGAACGTTCTCCTGCCGCAGCTCATCGCGAACCGGTCGCGCGGCGAGGGCCGCAAGCGCGCCGGCGACCTGCTCGACCGGCTGGGGCTCGCCGCGCGCGCCCGCCACCGCCCGGCAGAGCTGTCCGGCGGCGAGCAGCAGCGCGTCGCCATCGCCCGCGCGCTCGCCAACCGTCCGCGCCTGCTGCTGGCCGACGAGCCGACGGGCAATCTCGATCCGCGCACGGCAGGCCACGTCCACGAGGAGCTCCTCCACCTCGTGCGCACGGAGGGCCTCGCCGCCCTGATCGCTACCCACAATCTGGAGCTTGCCAGCGGCATGGACCGGATCGTGCGGCTGGAGAACGGCCGGCTGGTCGAGGAGCGGCGCTGACGGCGACCGATTGGCACGATCGGCCCGGTCGTGTCATGAATGCCGCTCAACAGGGCTGGCAAGCCTGACTTATCAGAGATCCCGTTCTTCACGCCCGGACGGTTCCGGGCCGCGACAGGGATCTCTGCCATGACCGTTCACCGGACTATCGCCATCAGGCACGCCACCGCGGACGATGCGGAGACACTTGCCAGGCTCATAGATATCGCGGGCGAGGGCATTCCGAGCTGGCTGTGGTCGGCCAGGGCCGGTCCAGGCCAGAGTCCGCTCGCCGTGGGTACGGAACGCGCGCGCCGGGAAACCGGCGGGTTCTCGCACCGCAACGCGCGTCTCGCCGTGCGGCATGGCGAGGTGGCCGGCATGGTGCTGGCCTATCCGATTGCGCCGCCGGCCGAGGCCGATCTCGCCGCCGTTCCGAACTTGCCCGAACCGATTCGTCCGATGGTTGAGCTCGAGCATGCATCTCTCGGGACTTATTACATAAATGCGCTGGCCGTTTTTCCGGGACGCAGGGGCAGGGGGCTCGGCACCGCCCTGCTCGGTGCCGCCGAGGACGCGGCGCGGGAGGCGGGCCACGAGCGCATGAGCATCCAGGTCTTCGAGCAGAACGAAGGCGCCGTCAGGCTCTATCGCCGTCACGGCTTTGGCGAGGCTGACGCCCGCCCGGTCCTCAGCCATCCCTGCCAGCCCTATTACGACGGCCGGATCCTGCTTCTGACGAAACCGTTATGACCGGGCTTCGGGGTGCGGGGACGGCCGCCCGGCGGTCTCCGCCTGCCGGAGTGCCTTGCGGATCGCCCGGAACCGCCGCCGGTACTCGGAGGGCGAGAGGCCGACCTTGCGGCGGAACAGGCGGCGGAAGAAGCTGGCATCCTCGTAACCGATCTCGGTGGCGACGGCTTCCACCGGCACGTCGCCCGTCTCCAGCATCTGCTTGGCCTCCTCCAGGCGCAGCGCATGCACATAGTCGATGGGGGCCATGCCGGTCGCCTTGCGGAAACGGCGCTTGAAGGAGCGCTCCGGAAGCCCGCTCTGCGCGACCATCGCAGCGACGGCGTGCGGGCGGGCGTAGTGTTCGGCGATCCAGGATTGTGCGAGGGCGATCTGCCTGTCGGCGATCTGCCGGCTGCCCGACAGGGAGGAGAAGGGGAGCTGCCCGTGGACGTGCCAGTCCAGGAGATAGAGCCGGGCCAGATGGATCGCCTCTTCCTGGCCGAAAAAGCGCGCGACGAGGAACAGCGCCATATCCTGCCACGAGGTGCCCCCGCCGGAGGTGAGCAGCCGTTGTCCCTCTCCGGAGGCGACGAGCACGCGTGCGCCCTGCACCGATACCGCCGGATAAGCCGCCTGAAGGGCATCGCAATAGGCCCAGTGGGTCGTGACCTCGCAGCCGTCGAGAAGGCCGGCCTCGGCGAGAAGGAGAGTGCCGGAGCAGGCCGCGGCGACCGTCGCGCCGCGCGCATGGCTTTGCCGCAGCCACGCGGTCGCCTGGGCGTATCGGCCGCGAATATCCTCGTCGGGGGCGACGAAGAGATCCGGAATGCACACGAGGTCGGGGGCGAGGCAATCCGCGACCGTCAGGTCGGGCTGGATATGGACGCCGTTCGCCGCGCGGAATCCCTCCGCCGTTTCCGCCACCACGACGGGCTTCGCCCACGGTTCGCCCGCCATGCCCGTCGTCACGAACGCCCAGTCGCGTCCGACGGAGGAGAAGACGTCGAACATGCCGTAGAGGGTCGAGGCGGTCGTCTCCGGCACGGCCAGGAGCGCCACCGTCAATGGCTGCCTTGTATGGCGACTGTCGCGGGGCATGTCATATTCCGCCCGTTCAGGTGATGCCCGATCCATCAAACAGCCCCGGAGACGGTGCCGCAAGGGCGCGCTCCTTGTGAACAAGATGTCCGGGCTGTCTCGCCTTGGCTGGCCGTCGCGCTACACTGGAGACCATGGCCGAGACCGATTCCCAATCCGTTCCCTTCGTGCATCTCAGGGTGCATTCCGCCTTCTCGCTTCTGGAGGGCGCGCTGCACATCAAGCAGCTCGCCGATCTGTGCCGGGCGCACCGCATGCCCGCGCTCGCGCTGACCGACACGGGCAACCTGTTCGGCGCGCTGGAATATTCCGAGACGCTGGCGGGCGCCGGCATCCAGCCCATTATCGGATGCACGCTGAAAGTCGACTTCGGCGAGGGCGAGACCGCCAACGGCAAGGACGGCTTCAGTGGCGGGCGCGGCAACGGTCCGCGCCACTATCCCTCGCTCGTGCTCCTCGCCAAGGACGAGGAGGGCTACGGCAACCTCATGAAGCTCTCCAGCCGCGCCTTTCTGGAGACGCCCGACACCGCGCCGCCGCACGTGCCCGCGGCGCTTCTGGAGACCCATGCCGATGGCCTGATCTGCCTGACGGGCGGACCGGCGGGGCCGGTCAACGACGCGCTGGTCGGCGGCAACGGCGATTTCGCGCGCACGCTCATGGAGCGGTTCAAGGCGATCTTCGGCGACAGGCTCTATGTCGAGCTCCAGCGCCACGGCACCGCGGAGGAGAACGCGGCCGAGCCCGGTCTGGTGGAGCTCGCCTACGATCTGGAGCTGCCGCTGGTCGCGACCAACGAACCCTATTTCGCCACGCCCGACGATTTCGAGGCCCATGACGCGCTGATCTGCATCGCCGAGAGCACGGTGATCGCCGCGGAGGAACGCCGGCGCCTGACGCCGGAGCACTATTTCAAGGCGCCGAGGGACATGGCGACGCTGTTCGCCGATATCCCGGAGGCCATCGAGAACACCGTCGAGGTCGCCCGGCGCTGTGCCTATCGCCCCGAGCCGCGCGCGCCCATCCTGCCGAGCTATTCCACCAGCGACGGCGAGGTGATGGATGAGGCCGACGAGCTCCGCAGGCAGGCGCGCGAGGGCCTCGACAAGCGGCTCGCCAAGGACGGGCCGGCCGACGGTTATGAGGAGAAGGATTACCGCGAACGGCTCGAATACGAGCTCGACATCATCAACAGGATGGAGTTCCCCGGCTACTTCCTGATCGTTTCGGACTTCATCAAGAAAGCCAAGGAGCTCGGCATCCCGGTCGGGCCGGGCCGCGGCTCCGGCGCGGGCTCTCTGGTCGCCTATGCGCTGACCATCACCGACCTCGACCCGCTTCGGTTCAATCTCCTGTTCGAGCGCTTCCTCAATCCGGAACGCGTGTCGATGCCGGACTTCGATATCGACTTCTGCCAGGAGCGCCGCGACGAGGTCATCGAGTACGTCCAGCGGAAATATGGCCGCGACCAGGTCGCCCAGATCATCACCTTCGGAAAGCTGCAGGCGCGGGCGGTGTGCCGCGATGTCGGCCGCGTGCTGCAGATGCCCTATGGCCAGGTCGACCGGCTGTGCAAGCTGATCCCCAACAATCCGGCCAATCCGGTCACCCTGAAGGAGGCCATCGACGGCGAGCCGCGTCTCCAGGAAGCCCGCGACGGGGAAGACGATGTCCGCATGATGCTGGAGATCGGCCAGACGCTGGAGGGCCTCTACCGCCACGCCTCCACCCATGCCGCCGGCGTCGTGATCGGCGACCGGCCGCTGGAGGAGCTGGTGCCGCTCTACCGCGACCCGCGCTCCGACATGCCGGTCACCCAGTTCAACATGAAATGGGTGGAGAAGGCGGGGCTGGTGAAGTTCGACTTTCTCGGCCTCAAGACGCTCACCGTGATCGACAAGGCGGTCGAGCTGATCCGGCGCAGGGAGCCCGGTTTCGACCTCGGCACCATTCCCTACAGCGACGAGAAGACCTACGAGATGCTCTCGCGCGGCGACACGGTCGGCGTGTTCCAGCTGGAAAGCTCGGGCTTCAAGGACCTCTTGCGCAAGGCGCGGCCCACCCATATCGAGGATATCATCGCCCTTGTCGCGCTCTACCGCCCGGGGCCGATGGACAACATCCCCAAATACCTCTCCGCCAAGCATGGCGAGGAGGCGCCGGAGTTCCTGCACGACAAGGTGACGCCCATCACCGCCGACACCTACGGCGTCATCATCTACCAGGAGCAGGTGATGCAGATCGCGCAGGTCCTGTCGGGCTACAGCCTCGGCGAGGCCGATCTGCTGCGCCGCGCCATGGGCAAGAAGATCAAGGCGGAGATGGACCAGCAGAAGGTCCGCTTCGTCGACGGCGCGGTGGAGCAGGGCGTGGACAAGCCGCAGGCGGAGTTCATCTTCGAGCTCGTCGCCAAGTTCGCCGGCTATGGCTTCAACAAGTCGCACTCCGCCTGCTATGGCGTGATCGCCTACCAGACGGCCTATCTGAAGGCCAATTACCCGGTCGAGTTCCTCGCCGCCTCCATGACGCTCGATGCCGGCAACACCGACAAGCTCTATGTCTTCAAGCGCGAGGCGGAGCGGCTCGGCGTCACGGTCAATCCGCCCTCGATCAACAAGTCGGATGTCGACTTCGTGGTGGAGGACGGCGAGATCCACTACTCGCTGGCGGCGCTGAAGAATGTCGGGCGCCATGCCATCGAGCATATCGTGGAGGAGCGCGAGACCAACGGGCCCTATGCCTCGCTCGGCGATTTCGCCCGTCGGATCGATCCGCGCGTCATGACAAAGCGCATGCTGGAGAACATGATCCGCGCCGGTGCCTTCGATGCCTTCGAGCGCAACCGGGCCCGGCTCGTCGCCGGGATCGACGCCATCGTCAATGTGGCCGGCCGCAGCGCGGAGGAGGCGCGCTCCGGCCAGTCGAGCCTGTTCGCCGACAGCGCGGAGGCCGACGACGTGCCGCTGCCGGCAACCGAGGCCTGGCTGCCCATGGACCAGCTCGCGCAGGAGTTCGACGCCGTCGGGTTCTATCTCTCCGGCCATCCGCTCGACGACTATATGGAGCCGCTGAAGCGGCTGGAGGTGGAAAGCTGGGCGTCGTTCTCCGACAAGGTGAAGAAGAAGGGCGTGCCGGCGGGCCGGCTTGCGGGCACGGTGACCTACCGGCAGGAGCGCCGCTCCAAGAACGGAAACCGCTTCGCCTTTGTCGGCTTCTCCGACCCGACGGGCCAGTTCGAGGCGATCGTCTTCTCCGACCAGCTTGTCGGAACGCGCGATCTCCTTGAGCCCGGAAACGCGGTGCTCCTGAGGGTCGAGGCCGATACCGACGGTGAGGAGGTGCGCCTCAGGCTCCATTCGGTGGAGCCTCTGGAGAAGGCCTCGCGCAACATCACCTCCGGCCTGACCGTGTTCATCGGCGACGATGCCCCGCTCGACAGCCTCGCCAAGCGGCTGACCAATGGCGGCCGTGCGCTGGTGCGCCTCGTGGTGCGCACGGGCGAGGAGCGCGAGGTGGAGATCTCGCTCGGCAACAAGTTCACCGTCACCCCGCAGGTGAAGGGTGCCATCAAGGCCATTCCGGGCGTTCTCGACGTGCAGGACCTGTGACGGCGCGAACACGCTGCGGCGCGATGTCCCGCGGGCCTTGCCAGCGCGGCTGCGAGGGTTTATAAGCCGCGCCAATCACGCACGCGGAAGGTTCGGGTTTCGGACACCCTTTGACATAGTCCGAGATCCCTCCGGTGCCGGATCGAAAAGGATATCCGGCTCAAGGCTTCCGCGGAGGTTCAACCGGAAAAGGAGTATGCGGCATGTCGCTGCCTGATTTCTCTATGCGCCAGCTTCTGGAAGCCGGTGTCCATTTCGGCCATCAGACCCACCGCTGGAACCCCAAGATGGGGCCCTACATCTTCGGGTCGCGCAACAACATCCACATCATCGATCTCGCCCAGACCGTGCCGATGCTGCATCAGGCGCTGGTCGCGGTTCGCGATGTCGTCGCGGCGGGCGGGCGCGTGCTGTTCGTCGGCACCAAGCGCCAGGCGTCGGAGGCGATTGCCGAGTCCGCGCGGCGCGGCGCGCAGTACTACATCAACCACCGCTGGCTCGGCGGCACGCTGACCAACTGGAAGACGATCTCCCACTCCATCCGCCGGCTCCGGCAGCTCGAGGACATGCTCTCCCAGGAGCATCTCGGCCTGACCAAGAAGGAGACGCTGAACCTGACGCGCGAGCAGGACAAGCTTGAGCGCGCGCTCGGCGGCATCAAGGACATGGGCGGCCTGCCGGACCTCATGTTCGTGATCGACACCAACAAGGAATCGATCGCGATCAAGGAGGCCCGCAAGCTCGGCATCCCGGTCGTGGCCATCGTCGACACGAACTGCGATCCCGACGACATCACCTATCCGATCCCGGGCAATGACGACGCCGGCCGGGCCATCACGCTCTATTGCGAGCTGATCTCGCGCGCCGCGATCGACGGTCTGTCGGTCGCCCAGGAGGATGCCGGCCTGGATATCGGCGAACAGGTCGAGCCCGAGGCCGAGCCGCTGCCGGAGGTTGCCGAGGCCGCCGCTCCTGCCGAAGCCGCCGCTCCTGCCGAAGCCGCCGCTCCTGCGGAAGCCGAGGCCCCGGCGGCCGGCGGCGACGCGGAGGCGACGCCTGTCGCTCCGGGGTTCGAGGGGCTCAAGGCGCCGGAGGGCGAGGCCGACGATCTCAAGCAGATCTCCGGTGTCGGCCCGGTTCTGGAGAAGAAGCTCAACGATCTCGGCATCTACCACTACCGCCAGATCGCCGCATTGACGCCGGAGGAGATTGCCTCCATCGACGAGGCCCTGAACTTCAAGGGACGGATCGAGCGCGAAGGCTGGCTGGACCAGGCCAAGGCACTGGCCGAAGGCAAGGCGGCCTGAGGCGGCACGACACTCTCTCCGCGACGATTTAACGAGGAATTCCCATGGCTCAGATCACGGCAAGCATGGTGAAGGAACTGCGCGAGGCGACCGGCGCAGGCATGATGGACTGCAAGAACGCGCTCACCGAGAATGACGGCGACATCGAGGCCGCCGTCGACTGGCTGCGCACCAAGGGGCTTGCCAAGGCGGCCAAGAAGGCCTCCCGCGTGGCTGCCGAGGGGCTGGTCGCCGTCGCCTCCGACGGCAAGGCGGGCGCCATCGTCGAGGTCAATTCGGAGACCGACTTCGTGGCCCGCAATGGCGAGTTCCAGAAGATGGTGAGCGAGATCGCCAATCTGGCGCTGAAGGCCGGCGGCGATGTCGAGGCGCTGAAGGCGGCCACCGTGCCGGGCGCCGGCAAGCCGGTCGCCGACCACGTGACCGACATGATCGCCTCCATCGGCGAGAACATGTATGTGCGCCGCACGGCCATGCTCGCCGTCGATAACGGCGTGGTCGCCAACTACATCCACAACCAGCTCGTTCCCGGTCTCGGCAAGATCGGCGTCCTCGTGGCGCTGGAGTCGGAGGCCGATCCGGCGGCGCTGGAGGCCTTCGGCCGGCAGATCGCCATGCATGTCGCCGCGGCGAGCCCGCTGGCGCTGAGCCCCGACGATCTCGATGCGAGCGTCGTGGAGCACGAGCGCTCCATCCTCGCCGACCAGGCACGCGAATCCGGCAAGCCCGAGGAGATCATCGCCAAGATGGTCGAGGGCCGGCTGCGCAAGTTCTACGAGGAGGTCGTGCTTCTCAAGCAGACCTTCGTGATCGACGGCGAGAACGCCGTGGAGAAGGCCGTGGAGGCCAAGGCCAAGGAGCTCGGCCATCCGATCAAGGTGACCGGCTTCGTGCGCTTCGCGCTCGGCGAGGGCATCGAGAAGGAAGAGCAGGACTTCGCCGCCGAGGTGGCCTCGGCCGCCGCGGGCAGCTGAGGTTTGTGCGGACCATGTCCAGATCCGGTCACGGCGATGGGTTGGCCGCGCGAATCGCTATAATGGATTGACTACCGGGCCTCGACGGCGCAGTCGGGGCCCGTTTCGTATCCGGACAGGGTTTTCGAGGGGCGGACAACGGTCGGGCATTCCCCATGGAGCAGACACTTCGGTACAAGCGCGTCCTGCTCAAGCTCTCGGGCGAGGCGCTTATGGGCGAGAACGGCTACGGCATCGACATGGCCGTGGTCAGCCGGATCGCCCGGGAGATCGCGGGCGCCGTGGCGATGGGGGCGGAGGTCTGCATCGTGGTGGGCGGCGGCAACATCTTCCGCGGGCTCGCAGGCGCCGCCCAGGGCATGGACCGGGCCAATGCCGACTATATGGGCATGCTGGCGACCGTGATGAACGCGCTGGCGCTGCAGAATGCGCTCGCCAACGAGGAGGTGCCGGCCCGGGTGCTCTCCGCGATCCCGATGTCGACCGTGTGCGAGCCCTATGCCTGGGCGCGCGCCAAGCGGCACATGGAGAAGGGCCGGGTCCTGATCTTCGCGGCGGGCACCGGCAATCCCTTCTTCACGACCGACACCACCGCGGCCCTGCGCGCCGCGGAGATGGGCTGCGACGCGCTGCTCAAGGGAACCAGCGTCGACGGCGTCTATTCGAGCGACCCCAAGACGGACCCGGATGCGGAACGCTACGACCGGCTGACCTATCTCGACGTGCTCACGCGCGACCTGAAGATCATGGACGCATCGGCCATCGCTCTTGCGCGCGACAACAAGATTTCCATAATCGTGTTCTCCATTCAGACACCCGGGGCCCTGTCCGCCGTCCTGAAGGGGGAGGGGCGCTGCACGGTGGTCAGCGGCGCGGTGTGAATGCCGCGGGAGAACCGAATCCCGGGAGAGGATGTGATGACAGACCAAGCGACTTTCAGCCTCAAGGACCTCAAGCGCCGCATGCACGGTGCGGTGAGCGTGCTCAAGGAGGAGTTCTCCGGACTGCGCACAGGGCGCGCCTCGGTGCATCTCCTGGAACCGATCACGGTCGAGGCCTACGGCTCCACCATGCCGCTCAACCAGGTCGGCAACGTGTCGGTGCCCGAGCCGCGCATGCTGACCGTCCAGATCTGGGACAAGAGCCTGGTTTCGGCGGCGGAGAAGGCGATCCGCAATTCGAGCCTCGGCCTCAACCCGATGGTCGAGGGCCAGCTCATCCGTGTGCCGGTTCCCGAGCTCTCCCAGGAGCGCCGCAAGGAACTCGCCAAGGTGGCCGCGCAATATGCCGAGCAGGCCCGCGTGGCGGTGCGCAATGTGCGCCGCGACGGAATGGAGCAACTCAAGCGGCTCGAAAAGGACGGCGAAATCGGTCAGGATGAACATCGCGGCCAGGCCGATGAGGTCCAGAAGCTGACCGACGCCACGATTAAGGAGATCGACGAGGCCCTGGAGCACAAGGAATCGGAGATCATGCAGATCTGAGCCGTGACGGCGGGGGAGGCGGGCGTTCTTTGTTCACAACGGATGGCGGTCCATGTCACTGGGGGCAAATCAGCTGGCGAGTGCGGACGTCGAGGCCTTGTCGGCCGGCGGCGGTACCTTGCCGCGCCATGTCGCCATCATCATGGACGGCAACGGCCGCTGGGCGCGCCGGCGCGGGCTTCCGCGCACGGCCGGCCATAGCCAGGGGGTCGAGGCCGTCCGCAAGACCGTGGCCGCCGCACTCGATCTCGGCATCGACTATCTGACGCTCTACAGCTTCAGCTCGGAGAACTGGTCGCGACCCAAGGAGGAGGTGGGCTATCTGCTCAATCTTCTCAGGCGGTTCGCCGACCGCGACGTCGCGCTCCTGCACGAGCGCGGCGTGCGCATCCGCGTCATCGGCGAGCGCGAGACGCTCCAGCGCGACATCGTGGCCCTGATCGAGAGCGCGGAAGAGCGCACCCGCGACAATACGGCCATGACGCTCGTCATCGCCTTCAATTACGGCGCCCGCGACGAGATCGCCCGCGCGGTCCGCGAGCTCGCGGCCGCCGTGGAGCGCGGAGAGCTCGCGCCCGACGCGATCACGCCGGCGCATGTCGCCCGGCATCTCTACACCGCCGACATTCCAGACCCCGACCTCATTGTCCGCACCAGCGGCGAGCAGCGGCTCAGCAACTTCCTGCTGTGGCAGAGCGCGTATTCGGAGTTCGTCTTCGTCGATGCGCATTGGCCGGAGTTCGACAAGGCGCAATTCATGAATGCGATTCGGGAATTCATGAGCCGCGAGAGGCGGTTCGGTGGAATTTCTCAAACCACGCCTTAAGAAAGAAGACGGCGGCAAGCCGGGAAGGGTGGAAGTGCACATGCCCGACGATTCGGAGAGCAGGCCCCCGTCTGCGCCATGGCGCGATCTGGGCCTGAGGGCCCTGTGGGCCGGCATCCTCATTCCGCTCGCCCTCGGTCTCGTCTGGCTCGGCGGTGCATGGTTCCGCGGCCTGATCCTCGTTGCCGCCGTCCTGATGGCGCTCGAATGGTGCCGGCTGATCTTTCCCCGGGGCGATGCCGCGCAGGTCACGCTGCATATCCTGGCGGGCCTCGTGGCCATCGCCCTGCCGGCCTTCGGCTTCGTCGGCCTCGCCCTTGCGAGCGTGCTGGCGCTCTGGGCGGCGAGCGTGGCCCTGCTCTTCATGCACAGCCGCGAGGAGGGCAGGCCCGGCTGGGCCCTGATCGGCGTGCCCTATATCGCGCTTCCCGCCGCCGCGCTGGTCATTCTTCGCGGCGGGCCGGAACACGGGCTGGTCGCAATCGTGTGGCTTCTCGCCCTGGTCTGGGCGACGGACAGCGGTGCCTATTTCTGCGGCCGGCTGATCGGCGGACCGAAGCTTGCCCCGCGGCTGTCGCCGAAGAAGACATGGGCGGGCGCGGTCGGCGGGCTCGCGGCGGCCTGCATCGTGTCGGCCGCGGTCGCTTACGGCTTCGCCCTTGCGGCTCCCGAAACCCTGATCGTGCCGGCGGCGGCGCTCTCCATTGCCGCACAGGCGGGCGACATGATGGAATCGGCGGTGAAGCGGGCGGTCCATGTGAAGGATTCCGGCACGCTCATTCCGGGCCATGGCGGCATACTGGACCGCATGGACGGCCTTGTCGCCGCCGCCGTTGCGGCGCTTGCGGTCGGGATCCTGCGGGGTGGGCCGGAAGCTGCTGCCACGGGGCTCATGATCTGGTAAAGCTTCCGCCCAGGACGTTGGGCCATATCGAGACAACGAGGATAGAGACAATCGTGCGAGCCATAGCGCAGACGGGCAGGGCCCCCGCGGACCCCGCCCATGGCGGCGACCCGAAGCGGCTGACCATATTGGGGTCCACCGGCTCGATCGGCCGGTCCACGGTCGATGTGATCCGCCATGCCGACGGGGCCTTCGCCGTGGACGCGCTTGTGGCCAACGCGAATATCGCCGAACTGGCAGCCCAGGCGAAGGCGGTGAATGCGCGCCTCGCCGTCACCGCCGATCCCGCACTCTACGGGCCGCTGAAGGACGCGCTTGCCGGTTCGGGCATCGAGGCGGCGGCGGGCGAGGCGGCGGTCGTGGAGGCGGCCGGCCGGCCGGTGGACATGGTGATGGCCTCCATCGTCGGTGCGGCGGGCCTGGCGCCGACGCTTGCCGCCATCGAGCAGGGCACGACGGTCGCGCTCGCCAACAAGGAATGCCTCGTCTGCGCGGGCGAGCTGGTCATTGCGGCGGCGGAGCGCAAGCGTATCGGGATCGTTCCCGTGGATTCAGAACACAGCGCGGTCTTCCAGGTCTTCGAGACCGGCAATGCCGATGCGGTCGCCCGGGTGATCCTGACGGCGTCGGGCGGCCCGTTCCGCACCTTTTCGCGAGAGGAGATCGCCTCGGCGACGCCCGAGCAGGCGCTGCGCCATCCGAACTGGAGTATGGGACAGAAGGTTACCATCGACTCCGCGACCTTGATGAACAAGGGTCTGGAACTCATTGAGGCCTTTCATCTTTTCCCTGTCGACGAGGATCGCCTCGACGTGCTGGTCCATCCCCAGTCCATCGTGCACAGCCTCGTGGAGTATCGCGACGGCTCGCTTCTGGCGCAGATGGGCGTGCCGGACATGCGCACGCCCATCGCCTATGCGCTGAGCTGGCCCCGTCGCATTTCCGCGCCCGTGGAACGGCTGCGGCTGGAGGAGGTGGGCCAGCTCACCTTCGAGGCGGTGGACGGGGAGCGTTTTCCCTCCGTGGCGCTTTGCCGCTCCGCGCTGCGCCGCGGCGGCAGCGCGACGACGATTCTCAATGCGGCCAACGAGATCGCGGTTGCCGCGTTCCTGTCGGGCCGTATTCCGTTTCCGGCCATTACGGGGCTTGTCGCCGACACGCTTGAGCGTGCGGAGGGAGAGGCTATGTTGGGGCCCGTCGCGACGCTGGACGAGGTCTGGGCGGCGGACGCCTATGGCCGGCGCATCGCGACCGACCTCGCCGGGGCGCTGTAAGGAGCAGATCTGACCATGGATGCCGTTCAGTTTCTCACCGGATCGCTCACCTCGCTCGTGTCCTATCTCATCCCGTTCCTGTTCGTGCTGACGATCGTCGTCTTCTTTCACGAGCTCGGCCATTTTCTCGTGGCGCGCTGGTGCGGCGTGAAGGTGGACACCTTCTCCATCGGATTCGGGCGTTCCTTGGGCAGTTGGGTCGACCGCAAGGGGACGCAGTGGAAGATCGGCTGGCTGCCGCTCGGCGGTTATGTGAGCTTCCACGGGGATTCCTCGGCGGCCTCGACGCCCGACCGCGCCGCGCTCGAGGCGGCGGACGCCGATGACAGCGTCGATGCCGCCTCCCTGTTCCACAACAAGCCGCTCTGGGCGCGCGCCGCTGTCGTGGCGGCCGGGCCAATCGCGAATTTCATAGTTGCCATAGTGATTTTCGCGGCGACCTTCATGCTCGTTGGCCAGACGATCATGGAGCCGCGGGTCGACGAGATCCGGGCCGACAGCGCGGCCGCGGAAGCCGGGTTCGAGGTCGGCGACCTGATCACCCGAATCGACGGTCGGGAGATCGCCTCCTTCGCCGACCTCCAGCGCATCGTCTCCGAAAGCGCCGGCGAGACGCTCGATATCACGGTCGAGCGCGGCGGCAGGGATGTGACGCTTCAGGCGACGCCGCGCATCCGCGAGGTGACGGATCGATTCGGCAACACGCACAGAATCGGCATGCTGGGCATCAGCCACGACCCGCAGGGCGACGCGCGGGTGGAACGCTACGGACCTGTAACCTCCCTGTGGATGGGCGTGGAGCAGACCTGGTACGTCATCTCGCGGACGCTCGAATATGTGTTCCAGGTGATCGTCGGCGCCCAGAGCGCGGACCAGCTCGGCGGGCCGCTCCGGATCGCCCAGATGTCGGGGGATGTCGCCACCGTCAGCTTCATGGCGCTGATCAATCTGGCGGCGGTGCTGTCGGTGAGTATCGGTTTGGTTAACCTATTCCCCATTCCGATACTTGATGGCGGTCACCTTTTGTATTACGCCATCGAGGCTGTGCGGGGAAACCGCTGAGCGCAAAGGCGCAGGATTTCGGCTTTCGGGTGGGATTGGCCGTGGTCTTGATGTTGATGGTTTTTGCGACCTGGAACGACCTGATGCATTTCAACCTGTTCTAGGTTTGCAACGCTTTTGGGGAAAAATCTCGGCGGTCGTGCTAACCGGTTTTCACCGTTGACAAAACGTCGTACAAACATCCCACCACTTCGCTCGAGTTTCGGGGACTGTTATAACAAAAAGCGATTGGCTCCTTATGCGCTACCGGTTCGTGATTGCAGGCTTTCTCGCGTTTCTCATGCTCGCTGCAGCTCCTGTGGCAGGGATTAGCGCGTTCGGTGGTGCCGCCCAGGCCCAGTCGGTCATCTCCCGGGTGGTCGTGGAGGGCAATCAGCGGATCGAGCCCGAGACCGTGATGTCCTATATGCAGGTCGGCGCGGGCGACCGCTACAATGCGGAAAAGGTCGACGAATCCCTGAAGAACCTGTTCCAGACGGGGCTGTTCTCCGACGTCCAGATCTTCCGGCGCGGCAGCGAACTGGTGGTCAAGGTCGACGAGAACCCGCTGATCAACAAGGTCAACTTCGAGGGCAACAGCGAGATCAGCGACGAGGATCTCTCCAAGGATATCGGCCTGAGGCCGCGCATGGTGTTTACCAGGGCCCGCGTCCAGAGCGCGGTCCAGCGCATCAATGCGCTCTACCGGCGCTCCGGCCTGTTCGCGGCCAGCGTCGATCCCAAGGTGATCCGCCTGCCGCAGAATCGCGTCAATCTGGTCTTCGAGATCTCCGAGGGGCCGGAGACGCGAATCGAGCGCATCAACTTCATCGGCAACAAGGAATTCTCCGACTCCCAGCTGCGCGGCGTCATCACGACGGAGGAGACGCGCTGGTGGAAGTTCCTGACCACCGCCGACAGCTACGATCCCGACCGGCTCGCCTATGACCGCGAGCTCCTGCGGCGCTTCTACCTGTCGGAGGGCTATGCCGACTTCCGTATCCTGTCGGCGACGGCGGAGCTCGCCCGCGACGGCGAGAGCTTCTACATCACCTTCACCGTCGACGAGGGCCAGCAGTACGACTTCGGCACCATCGACGTCGATCCCGGCGACACCACACTGTCGCGCGAGGACCTCCTGTCGGTCATCACCACCCAGACCGGCGACACATACGATGCCAGCGAGATCGACAATTCGGTCGAGCGGCTGACCGTCGAGGCGGGCACGAACGGCTATGCCTTCGCCCGTGTGCGTCCCGACCTCAACCGCCATGCCGAAGAGCGCATCATCGACATCACCTACAAGATCGACGAGGGCCCGCGCGTCTATATCGAGCGCATCGCCATCGTCGGCAATACGCGGACACGCGACGAGGTGATCCGCCGCGAATTGCGGCTCGTCGAGGGCGATGCCTACAACCGGGTTCTGGTCGACCGGGCTCGCCGCCGCATCACGGCCCTGGACTTCTTCTCCAAGGTGGAGATCCTCGAGGAGCCGGGCTCGACACCCGACCGCGTCACCCTGATCGTGAAGGTCGAGGAGAAGTCGACCGGCTCGCTGAACTTCGCCGCGGGCTACTCCACGACGGAGCAGGTGGTCGGCTCGATCAGCCTGACGGAGCGCAACCTTCTCGGGCGCGGCCAGTTCGTGCGGCTGCAGACCTCCCTGAGCTTCAAGCGCCAGCAGGTCGATTTCAGCTTCACCGAGCCCTATTTCCTCGGCCGCAACCTGTCCTTCGGCGTGGACGCCTTCGCGACACAGACGAACCAGCAGAGCGAATCGTCCTTCGACGTCCGCCAGGCCGGTGCCGGTGTGCGCTTCGGCTTCCCGCTGTCGGAGAACTCCAGGCTGACGACGCGGTACAACTTCACCAACCGCAAGATCACCGACGTTCCCAACGACGCCTCGCAGGCCATCAAGGACTCCGAGGGCACGAGCAACATCTCCCAGATCGGTGCGACCTACGTCTATTCGACGCTCGACAATCCGCTCAAGCCGACTTCGGGCTTCCGCTTCAGCCTGTCGGGCGATGTCGCGGGTCTCGGCGGCGACACCTACTGGATCAAGGCGGAGACGGCGGGCTACTATTTCTATCCGGTCTATGAGGGCGTCACGCTGATGCTCAAGGGCACGGCGGGCCACATGGAGCCCTATAATGGCGACGAGGTCCTGCCGATCGACCGGTTCTTCAAGGGCGGCAATTCCTTCCGCGGCTTCGAGCGTGCCGGCATCGGCCCGCGCGATGACAGCACGGGGGACTCGCTCGGTGGCCAGACCTACGCCATCGGCACGGTCGAGCTGACCTTCCCGCTGTTCCTGCCGGAGGAGTTCGGCGTGACGGGTGCGGTGTTCTCCGACTTCGGTACCCTGTTCGAGGCACCCCAGACGAGCGGCGTCAATCTGGAGGATTCCGCAAATCTGCGTGCATCGGTCGGCGCCAGCATCATCTGGGAATCGCCGCTCGGACCGCTGCGCTTCGATTTCGCCCAGGCGGTGCTGAAGGAAGACTACGACAAGACGGAGTTCTTCCGGTTCAGCGTCGGCACCCGCTTCTAGGAGGTCGGTGTACGACCGGGGCAATGAGCAGCGCGAGGCATCCCTGCCGGGTCTGACCGGCGCTGCTCTCATCTTCGAGGATTGACCGGCCAGAGCTCCGGATCGCCGATCCGGGCACCGGCCGGTCTAGCAGGACGGCTCGACATCATGGCGGACAATGGGGAGAAGCGGGCGCTCGGCACGGCCGATATCGTGCGGATCATGCAGCTCCTGCCGCACCGCTATCCGTTCCTCATGATCGACCGGATCGTCGATATGGACCGCGACGTATCCGCCGTCGGCATCAAGAACGTCACCATCAACGAGCCCTATTTCGCAGGCCACTTTCCCGACTTTCCGGTCATGCCCGGCGTGCTCATGGTGGAGGCCATGGCGCAAACGGCGGGCGGTCTGGTCATCAGCCACCGCGGCGAGGAGCACCACGGCAAGCGCGTCTATTTCATGACCATCGACAAGGCCCGGTTCCGCCGGCCCGTCGTGCCTGGCGACACGGTCCGGTTCTCCGTGGACCTGATACGCAAGCGCGGCAATGTGTGGAAGTACAAGGGCGAGGCCCGTGTCGAAGGCCGTCTCGTTGCCGAGGCCGAAATCAGCGCCATGCTTGCCGACGCGCCGTGACCGGCGCCCGGGCGGGGCGCCTTGGCGTCATGTCCCGGCTATCGCCTGTCTGCGCCACGCGCCCGGCGCCATCCCGAATGTCTCCTTGAAGCGCCGCGTGAAGGCGGGAACTGAGCCGTACCCGCAGCGCTCCGCGATCGCGGTCATGTCCAGCTCGGCCTCAGCCAGCATCTCCCTAGCCCGGATCATGCGCCACCGGGTCAGATAGGCATGCGGGGACATGCCCACCTTCGTCGTGAAGCGGTCGGAGAAGCTGGAGCGCGACATGCCGGCAAGCCCGGACAGCGTGTCGATTGTCCATGGCCTGTGCGGCTCGGCATGGATCGCCACCAGACCCCGGCCCAGCCTCGCGTCCCGCAGGGCGGCCACGAAGCCCCTGCTGTCGCCGCCGGCTCCGGCCGCATCGCGCAGGGCCTGCATCAGCAGGATCTCCACGATCTTGTGAAGCGCCATCGTCGCACCGGGGCCCGACAAGGCCGCCTCCTCGCCAAGCAGGCGCAGGGCTGCCGCAAAGGGTGGCGCGCCCGACTTGAGGACCATGACAGCCGGCAAGCCCGCGAAGACCGGATGGCGCAACAGCTCGTCGAAGGCGAGGAAGCCGCAGAGAATGGAGGTGCGGGGCGACCCGGAGCCCGCAGCGAGCACACCGTCGCGCGGAGGATTGGCCGCAAGGACATCGGCGAGGTCCACAAGGGGTCCCGCATCCACGACCGATGACAGCGTCTGCGCCGTGCCGTCCGGAACCAGGGTCAGGTCGCCTTTCTCAAGCCGTTCCGGAGGGGCGCCCGGTACGGTGACCAGGCAGTCGCCCTCCAGCAGGCAGTGAAACCGGATGTGGTGGCGTTCCTGCGGCAGCCGGATGGCAAAGGGACCGTGCAGCTCGGCCCGGAAATAGAGCGAGGCTTTCAGCCTCAGCGCCGCGCAGATCTCTGTCAGGACATCCATTGGGGTAGAGGATCAGAGAATTGGACGAACTGCAAAGAAAACCGGCCTCACAGGCAGGGATCGGTCGACAAGCTCGGTATAGGGTCGAGCTCGATCTCAAGCTCCGGAGAGTGTCGCCATGTCCTTCGATGCCGTTCTCGCCCTTGCCGGTTTCGCATTCGTCATGTCCGTATCGCCCGGCCCGGGCAATCTCCTTCTCCTGACATCCGGCGCGAATTTCGGATTGGCGCGCACGCTGCCCCTGGTCTTCGGGATCAGCTTCGGCTTCCTCGGAATGGTCATGGCGACCGGCCTCGGCCTTGGGCAGCTCCTCAAGGCCTATCCCGCAATCGCCACGGTCCTGCGTGCAGCCTGCGGAATCTATGTGCTCTGGCTTGCCTGGACGATCGCACGGAGCGCCGGTCCGCGGGCCCGCAATGCGGGTGAGGCCATCGAAAGGCCGTTCACATTCCTCGAGGCCGCGGCGCTTCAACTGGTCAATCCGAAGGCCTGGGCCGTCGCCCTGGTCGTGACCGTGTCCTATCTGGCGGCGGATGCGCCGGTCTCGAGCCTTCTGGTGCTCATCGCGATCTTCGCCGCGGTCAACATCCCCTCGATTGGCCTGTGGGCCGTGTCGGGGGTGGGGCTCCGCGGTTTTCTCGCCCATGGTCGCCGCATCGCGGTCTTCAATGTGATGATGGCGGCGCTTCTGGTTGCGTCGATCCTGCCCGTCCTGCTGCCGGCCATGGAATAGCGGTGCCGGAACTCAGGCTTCAGAAACGAAACGGCCCTTCCCGCAGGGCGCGCGGGAAGGGCCGGACCGGAAAGGGTCGTTCTGAGGTCAGCCGCGCTTGTCGGCCGGCACGTAGCCGCGCTCCGTCTCGCCGGTATAGAGCTGGCGGGGACGGCCGATCTTCTGCTTGGGGTCCTCCACCATCTCCTTCCACTGGGCGATCCAGCCGACGGTGCGGGCCAGCGCGAACAGCACGGTGAACATGGAGGTGGGGAAGCCCAGCGCCTTCAGCGTGATGCCCGAATAGAAGTCGATATTCGGGTAGAGCCGCTTCTCGACGAAATACTCGTCGTGGAGTGCGATCTGCTCCAGCTCGCGGGCGACGTCGAACAGCGGATGGTCCTTGATGCCGAGTTCGTCGAGCACCTCATGCGCCGTCTTCTGCATGATCTTGGCGCGCGGATCGTAGTTCTTGTAGACCCGGTGGCCGAAGCCCATCAGGCGGAAGGGATCGTTCTTGTCCTTCGCGCGGTCGATGAAGTGGGGGATGTTCTCCGGGGTGCCGATCTCCTCCAGCATGTTGAGCGCGGCCTCGTTGGCGCCGCCATGGGCGGGGCCCCACAGGCAGGCGATGCCGGCGGCGATGCAGGCGAACGGATTGGCGCCCGAGGAGCCGGCGAGCCGGACGGTCGAGGTCGACGCGTTCTGCTCGTGATCGGCATGCAGGATGAAGATCCGGTCCATGGCGCGCGCGAGCACCGGATTGACCTTGTAGTCCTCGCACGGCACCGCAAAGCACATATGCAGGAAGTTCGAGGCGTAGTCGAGGTCGTTGCGCGGATAGATGAAGGGCTGGCCCACATGGTACTTGTAGGCCATCGCGGCGATCGTCGGCATCTTGGCGATCATCCGCCGGCTCGCGATCTCGCGCTGCTCGGGATCGTTGATGTCGGTGGAGTCGTGATAAAAGGCCGACATGGCGCCGGCCACGCCGACCATCACGGCCATGGGATGAGCATCCCGGCGGAAGCCGGTGAAGAACTTGCTCATCTGCTCGTGGATCATGGTGTGATAGGTGATCGCCGTCTCGAACTCGCGGCGCTGCGCAGCCGTCGGCAGCTCGCCATAGAGCAGCAGATAGCAAGTCTCGATGAAGTCGCCATTCTCGGCGAGCTGGTCGATCGGATAGCCGCGATAGAGCAGAACGCCCTCGTCGCCGTCGATATAGGTGATCTGCGATTCGCAGCTCGCCGTCGACGTGAAGCCGGGATCGTAGGTGAAGCGGCCGGTCGTGCCGTATAGCGAGGAGATGTCGACGACATCGGGTCCCACCGAGCCCTCGTAGACGGGAAGCTCGTAGCTCTCGCCGTCCAGGTTCAGCGTGGCCGATTTCGTCATGGTTTTGGTCGCGTGCTCATTCATGCTCGAGGCCTCTCTGTTGTTATCCCCGTCGCGTGCCGGAGAGGACAACTCCCATCGTCGGATGCGGGAATGGCCCGGCAGGCGGCGCAAGGCGCGTGAGCGACACTCTGTGAGGGACTATGTATAAGTTATCCCTTTGGCTACCCCATAACAACGCTTGCCGCAAGTGCCGCCAGAACGTGAAAATGCCCAAAATATAGGCAGTCAGGCCGCCTGATCGCGAAGCCTCGCCAGCGCCTCGTCGCGCCCGAGCACGGCCAGGACATCGAAAATCCCCGGGATACGCCGGACCCCGTCAGGGCGGCCCTCAACGGCTGGGCGACCTTGCCGAGCTTCAGGCTTTCCGCCTCGACAAAGCGTCGCACGATGGCCTCGAGCTCGTCCACCGTCCAGGAGCTCGCGGCCTCGAGTTCGGGGACCAGCCTGGCGAGGATCGCGCGGGCATCGTCATCGAGGATCTTCGCCGCCTTCTCGTCGAGCGGAAGGGGCCGCTCGGCGAACAGGAAGCCCGCGCTCCCGACGAGCTCCAGGAGCGTCTTGGCGCGCTCCTTCAGGCCCGGCATGGCCTGGAGAAGCTGCGAGCGCACCGCGTCGTCCACCTTCGCGGCCCATGCTGCGCCCTCGGGGCTGCGGGGCAGGAAGGCGATGAAGTCCTCCACCAGCGCGGCATCGTCCTTGTTGCGGATGTAATGGCCGTTGAGGTTCTCCAGCTTCGCGAAGTCGAAGCGCGCGGGGCTGCGGCCGATGGCGTCGAGATCGAACCAGGAGATCATCTGCTCGGTGGAGAAGATCTCGTCGTCGCCATGGCTCCAGCCGAGCCGGACGAGATAGTTGCGCATCGCCTCGGGCAGGTAGCCCATGTCGCGATAGGACTCCACGCCGAGCGCGCCATGGCGCTTCGACAGCTTGGCGCCGTCCGGCCCGTGGATGAGCGGAATATGGGCGAATTCCGGCGCCGTCCAGCCAAGCGCATCGTAGATCAGCGTCTGGCGGGCGGCATTGGTCAGGTGATCGTCGCCGCGGATCGCATGGGTGACGCCCATATCGTGATCGTCCACCACCACGGAGAGCATGTAGGTGGGCGAGCCGTCGCTGCGCAGGAGAACGAGATCGTCGAGCTCGCTGTTGGAGAAGGCGACCCGGCCCTGCACATGGTCCTCGATCACGGTCTCGCCGGTCTGCGGCGCCTTGATGCGGATGACGGGCGGCACGCCGGCCGGCGCCTCGGACGGGTCGCGGTCGCGCCAGCGCCCGTCATAGCGCGGCGGACGGCCTTCCGCGCGCGCCGTCTCGCGCATTTCCGCGAGCTCCTCCTGCGTGGCATAGCAACGATAGGCGAGGCCCTTCTCCAGAAGCCCGTCGACGGCCTCGCGATGGCGCTCGCTGCGCTCCGACTGGAAGACGGGATCGCCGTCCCAGGAGATGCCGAGCCAAGTGAGCCCCTCGAAGATCTTCTCGATGGCATCCGGCGTGGAGCGCTCCCGGTCGGTATCCTCGATGCGCAGCAGCATCCGCCCGCCCTTGGCGCGGGCATAGAGCCAGTTGAACAGGGCCGTCCGGGCACCGCCAATATGCAGGTAGCCGGTGGGCGAGGGGGCGAAACGCGTAACGACGGGCGAAGTCATGATGCACCGAGCCTGATGCTTTCTGGGTTATGCAGGGTTAGGATGGCCGCGCAAGGCGGCTTTTCTCTAGCACACGGCCCGGCGATTTGTCAGGTCTTGTTGCGCCGGGGCGGCCGTTGGGGGCAAACAATCCAGGCGGGGCAGGGGGCGTCTTGGCTTGGCGAGCCGATATCTGGGACCGGCCGGGGCCGGCAAGACCGGAGGCGTCTGCGCAGGACGCACCGTCCGGCGGACCGCTCGCGCGGTTCCTGGCCGCACTGCGTGCACAGGGCGAGCGCTGGGGCCTTTGGCTGCCTGTGGCGTTTGCGGGCGGCATCGTCGCCTATTTCGCCCTGCCGCGCGAACCGCCCTGGGAGGCTGTCGCCGTGCTCGCGGTCGCGGCCCTTTGGCTGACGGCGCTCGCGGCGCGCAAGGGGCAGGTGTCGCTGTCTCTCATCGTGGCGTTTGCCCTGTTCGGCGCCGTGGTCGCCAAGGTCCGCACCGAGACGGTGTCGACGCGGATGCTCTCTGCGCCCGCATCGGTGACGCTGACCGGCCGCGTCGAGCGCGTGGAGGGGCGCGAAGGCAGCGCCCAGCGCCTCACCGTCGCGGTCGCCGGCATCGAGGGCATCCGCAAGGGCGCGCGGCCGGACATCGTGCGGCTGACGGTGAGGGGAGCGGAGACGGGCAGTCTTCCGGGCGATCATATCCGCGTGCGGGCCCGCTTGCTGCCGCCGCCGGAGCCGGTCATGCCGGGAGCGTACGATTTCGCGCGCGCCGCGTGGTTCGACGGGCTCGGCGCGACGGGGTTCTCCTATGGCGCGCCCGAACGGATCGCGGGACCGTCTGCGGGGCTTTCCGCCCGGTTCGCGGCGTGGCTGGCACGCGCGCGGATCGCCATCGCCGAGCGCGTCTATGCCGTCCTGCCGGGACGGGCGGGAACCTTCGCCGTGGCGCTCATGACGGGCGAGCGGGCGGACCTGCCCGACGACGTGGTGGAGGATCTGCGCATCTCCGGGCTTGCCCATCTGCTCGCCATTTCCGGGCTCCATATGATGCTGGTCGCCGGCGGGGTGTTCTGGGGCGTGCGTGCGCTTCTCGCGTTGAGCCCGGCGCTTGCCGGCGCATGGCCGATCAAGAAGTGGGCGGCCGGGACGGCGCTCGCGGCGGCGGCCGTCTATCTGGCGCTTTCCGGCGCCGGCATCGCCACGCAGCGCGCCTTCATCATGGTGGTGATCATGTTCGCCGCCATCCTCCTCGACCGCACGGCGATCACCATGCGCAATGTCGCGTTCGCCGCGCTGGTGATCCTCCTCGTCCAGCCGGAAAGCGTCCTGTCGGCGAGCTTCCAGATGTCGTTCATGGCCGTCGCCGGTCTCGTCGCCTTCTACGAGGCCGTGCGCGACTGGCGCGACGGGCGGGACAGGGACCATGGGGGCGGGACGGTCCGCCAGGCGCTTCGCGGCACGGGGCTCTATGCCGCCGGTGTCGTGGTGACGACGCTCGTCGCGGGCGCTGCGACCGCGCCCGTCGCCGCCTGGCATTTCCAGAGGGTCGCCGCCTACAGCCTGCTTGCCAATGCGGCGGCGCTGCCGCTCGTCAGCCTCCTCGTCATGCCGAGCCTGCTGCTTGCGCTGCTGCTCATGCCGTTCGGGCTCGAGGTCTGGCCGCTCAGGGTTGCGGGATGGGGGCTCGATGCGGTGATCGCGGTCGCCCATCGGGTGTCCTCGCTCGACGGTGCCTCGCGCGTCGTGCCCGCCGCGCCTGGGCTGGCCCTGGTGCTTGCCGTCTTCGGCATGCTCTGGCTCTGCCTCTGGCGCGGATGGGTGAGGGCGCTCGGGCTCGCGGCCGTTCTCCTTGCGGTTCCCCTCGCCGCCGCCCGCGTGCCGCCCGATGTGCTGATCGAGCGGGAGGGGCGGAACGTCGCCATCCGCAACGGCGAGGGCGAGCTCGCCGTGATGACCGCCCGGGCGGGGCGCTACAGTGCGGAGCGCTGGCTGCGTGCCGACGGCGATGCCGCCATGGTGGCGGATGCCGCCCGGCGTCCGGGCTTTTCCTGCGACCGTTTCGCATGCATCGCGCAACTTGAGAGGGGCCGGGAGCTTGCCGTGGTGACCCATCCCGCCGCCCTCGACGAGGAGTGCGCGCGCGCCGACATCGTGGTGACGACGTTCAAGCTGCGGCGGGACTGCCCGTCCGCCGAGGCCGCCATCGACATATGGACGCTGCGCGACAATGGTGCCCATGCGATCTATGTGGAGGAGGAGGGCCTGCGCGTGGAGCGCGCCAACGACCATCGCGGCCTGCGTCCCTGGGTGCCGCGTTAATCGAAGACGGTGACAATGATCGATGGCCCCGCCTCAGTAGCGGCGCAGGAGACCGATGAGCTTGCCCTGGATGCGGACGCGGTCGGGACCGAAGATGCGTGTCTCATAGGCCGGGTTGGCCGCCTCCAGCGCGATCGAGTCGCCCTTGCGCCTGAGCCTCTTGAGCGTGGCTTCCTCGTCATCAACGAGCGCGACCACGATATCGCCGTTCTGGGCGACGTCGGAGCGGCGGATGAGCACCGTGTCGCCGTCGAGAATGCCGGCATCGATCATCGAGTCGCCCTTGATCTCCAGCGCGAAATGCTCGCCGGGCCCAAGCAGCTCCGGCGGCACGGAGATGTTGTTCGTATGGTCCTGTATGGCCTCGGCGGGCACGCCGGCGGCGATCCGGCCCATCAGGGGAACGATGGCCGTTTCGGTCCGGTCGCCGTCCTCGTCGTCGCGGGCCTGCTGCGGGCGACGCCCGAGCGACCCCTCGATGACGCTCGGATTGAAGCCCTTCTGCTGCGGCGCTGTCGCGAGGCCCTGGCCGACGGACTCCGGCAGCTTCACGATTTCCAGGGCGCGGGCGCGATGGGCGAGCCTGCGGATGAAGCCGCGTTCCTCCAGTGCCGTGATGAGGCGATGAATGCCGGATTTGGACCGCAGGTCCAGCGCCTCCTTCATCTCCTCGAAGGAGGGCGGCACGCCGGTCTCCTTCAGGCGCTGGTGAATGAACATCAGAAGTTCATGTTGCTTGCGTGTCAGCATAGATCGATCCGCCCACAGTCATGTTGTTTCCAAGCCTGTTGCACAATCGTCGTGACAGATTCGCGGACAAAAGTGAACAAAACTGAAACATTTATAACTGTTCTGCTTATGTTCGGCAAGCGGGATACGCCGGATGCGGACCGGAAAGAGCGGGAGGGATCAGAAATCGAGGGGAACGATATCGACCAGATCGCCGGCCCGGGCGGGGCTCGCGAAGGGCGTGCGCACGACGAGACAGTCGGCGGAGGCGAGCATGCCGAGCATGGAGCTGTCTTGCCGGTCGTAGGGCGTGGCGACGGGGTAGCCGTCGTCGCCGGGCTTGAGCGTCGCGCGCAGATAGTCCTGCCGGCGGTCGTTCTCGCCGAGGTCCCGCCCGAGCCGTGCCCGGAGGGGGCGGTCGTGCTCCGCCGACCTGCCGAGCAGCGCATCCATCAAAGGCTTGAGGAAGATACGGCCGCAGACAAGGGAGGAGACCGGGTTTCCGGGAAGCCCCAGAACGCGCAGATTGCCGAGGCGACCGTACATGAGCGGCTTTCCGGGCCGCATGGCGATGCGCCAGAAGGAGAGGTCGAGGCCTTCCTCGGCCAGCGCCTGCTGCACGAGGTCGTGATCGCCCACGGAGGCTCCGCCGAGCGTCACGAGGATGTCGCAGCCGCGCGCGCGGGCAATGGCGGCACGAAGCGCGTCGAGATCGTCGCGCACGATGCCGAGATCGAGAGCCTCGGCCCCGAAGCGTTCCACGAACGCCGCGAGCGCGTAGTTGTTGGACGAGACGATCTGGTCGGCCCGCGGCGTCTCGCCGGGCACGACGAGCTCGTCCCCGGTCGGCATGATGGCCACACGCGGGCGCCGGCGGACCGGCAGGACCGCCCGGTTCATCGCCGCGGCAAGGCCGATGCGGCGCGCATTGAGCGTCATGCCGGCCTCGAGCAGCGTGTCCCCCGTGCGGAAATCGAGGCCCGCCCGGCGGACATAACGCCCGGCGGATGCCGGCTCCTGAACGGTGACGGTGTCGCCCTCGGCGCGCGTGTCCTCCTGGATGACGATGGTGTCGGCCCCGTCGGGGAGTGGCGCGCCAGTGAAGATGCGCACGGCCTCGCCCGGTCCGACCGCACCGTCGAACCCATGTCCCGCAGGCGCCGTACCGATGAGCCGGAGTGTTGCCGGCGCCGTGGCGACGTCCGCGCCGCGAACCGCATAGCCGTCCATCGCCGAGGTGTCTGCCGGCGGCTGGTCGCGGCCCGCGATCAGCGGTTCGGCGAGGATGCGGCCGGCAGCGTGCGACAGGGGAACCTCCTCGACGCCCAGAGGCTCCACCGCCTGGAGAATTCGGGCCAGCGCGTCCTCGACGGGGAGCAGGCTCATCGCGTCGCCCTCATGCCTCGGGGGCCGTGTAGTGGCCCGATTTGCCGCCGGACTTCTCCACGAGCCGGATGTCGCCGATCACCACGCCGCGGTCGACGGCCTTGACCATGTCGTAAAGCGTGAGGCAGGCGACGGACGCCGCCGTCAGCGCCTCCATCTCAACGCCGGTGCGGCCGGCGAGCCTGCAGGTCGCGCGCACATCGATCCGCGACGCCTCCTCCACCGGCTGAAGCGTCACGTCGATATGGGAGAGCTGGAGCGGGTGGCAGAGGGGAATGAGCTCGTGGGTGCGCTTGGCCGCCATGATGCCGGCAAGCTTCGCCGTGCCGAGCACGTCGCCCTTCTTCGCCGTGCCCTCGATCACCATGCGCAGCGTCTCCGGCTTCATCCAGACGCTCGCGCCCGCGACCGCCACGCGCTCGGTGACCTCCTTGGCGGAGACGTCCACCATGCGCGCCTCGCCATGCTCGTCGATATGGGTCAGGCCCTTGCCGGTCATGTCGCCTCGCCATGGGGTTCGGCCGCCGCCGGCAGGCCGAGAAGGGTGCGGGTCGCGGCGGCCACGTCGTCCTGCCGCATCAGGCTCTCGCCGACGAGGAAGGAGCGGATGCCCGCCTTCGACAGCCGGGCGAGGTCGTCGGAGGCGAAGATGCCGCTCTCGCCGACGGCGAGACACTCCTCCGGCAGGAGCGGGGCAAGGCGCTCCGCCGTCTCCAGCGTCGTCTCGAAGGTCCTCAGGTCGCGGTTGTTGATGCCGACGAGCCGGGAGTCGAGGGCCATCGCCCGGTCGAGTTCCGCACCGTCATGGACCTCGACGAGGACGTCCATGCCGTAATCGGCCGCGGCGGCCTCGAGCTCGGCGGCGAGCCCGTCGTCGATCATCGCCATGATGAGGAGGATGCAGTCCGCGCCCCAGGCTCGCGCCTCGGCCACCTGATAGGGGTCGAGCATGAAGTCCTTGCGCAGGCAGGGCAGGGCGGTCGCCGCCCGCGCGGCGGCAAGATAGTCGAGCCGGCCCTCGAAGGACGGCGTGTCGGTGAGCACGGAAAGGCAGGCCGCCCCGCCCGCCTCATAGGCCCGGGCGAGCGCGGGCGGGTCGAAATCGGCGCGGATGAGCCCCTTGGACGGGCTCGCCCGCTTGATCTCGGCAATGAGGCCGTAGCCCTGCCGCTGCTTCGCCTCGAGCGCCCGCCGGAAACCGCGGGGGGCATCGCCCGAGGCGCGGATATCGGCATCGAGGGCGGACATGGTGCGCTCAGCCTTCGCGGCCGCGACCTCCTCGCGCTTGTAGGCGGCGATCCTGTCCAGAATGGTCGTCATGGCATGCGCCTTCCGTCCTATCCGTTGGAGACCTTGACGAGCCGGTCGAGCACGGCCTCCGCCTCGCCGCTGTCGATGGCCTGGCAGGCCATCGCCGCGCCCTCCTTGAGGTCGCCCGCCTTGTCGGCGACGACGAGAGCGGCTGCCGTCGTCATCGCCACGACGTCGCGATAGGGGCCCTTCTGGCCGGCGAGCACGGCACGGATGGCGGCCGCATTGTGCTCCGCGTCGCCGCCGCGCAGATCGTCGGGCTCGGCGCGCGGCAGGCCGGCATCCTCCGGGGTGACCTCGTAGGTCGTCACCTTGCCGTCCTTCACCTCCGCCACATGGGTCGGCCCGGTCGTGGTGATCTCGTCGAGCCCGTCGGAGCCATGGGTCACCCAGACGCGCTCCGCGCCCAGCGTATTGAGCACATGGGCGAGCGGCTCCACCCATTGGAGCGCATAGACGCCCACGACCTGCCGGCGCGTGCCCGCGGGGTTCGACAGCGGCCCCAGCACGTTGAAGATGGTGCGGGTGCCGAGCTCCACGCGCGTCGGTCCCACATGGCGCATGGCGGCATGGTGGGCCGGCGCGAACATGAAGCCGACATTGGCCCGGTCGATGCACTCGGAGATCTTCGCGGGCGCGATCTCGATATTGACGCCGAGTGCGACGAGCGCATCCGCCGCGCCCGATTTCGACGAGAGCGCCCGGTTGCCATGCTTGGCGACCTTGAGGCCGCAGGCCGCCGCGACAAGCGCGGAACAGGTGGAGATGTTGTAGGTCCCGGACACATCGCCGCCGGTGCCCACAATGTCGATGGCGTCGGCGGGGGCGTCCACCGGCGTCATCTTCTCGCGCATGATTTCCACCGCACCGGCGATCTCGTCGACGGTCTCGCCGCGCACGCGCAGTGCCATCAGGAAGCCACCCATCTGCGAGGGGGTCGCCGCGCCCGACATGATGATGTCGAAGGCCCGCCGGGCATCCTCGCGCGACAGCGCCTCGCCGTCGGCGGCCTTGGCGATCAGGGATTTGAGATCGGACATGGGTTTCTGGTCCCGTCTCCTGTCGGTCCTCTCAGTCCGTCCGAGGTCAGTTGACGCCGGCGAGATCGAGGAAGTTTCTCAATAGCTTGTGACCATGCTCGGACGCAATGCTTTCGGGATGGAACTGAACGCCGTGAACCGCGTGGTCGCGATGGGCGAGCCCCATGATGATGCCGTCCTCTGTCCAGGCAGTGATCTCCAGGCAATCGGGCAGGCTTGCGCGATCGACGATCAGGGAATGATAGCGGGTCGCCTTGAACCCGTCATCGATATCGCGGAACACCGAGTGGCCCTCATGATGCACCGCGGAGAGCTTCCCGTGCATGACGCTCGGCGCACGCACCACCTTGCCGCCATAGACCTGTCCGATCGCCTGATGGCCGAGACAGACGCCGAGAATGGGCAGCGAGGAGCCCGCCGCGGCGATGAGGTCGAGGCAGATGCCCGCCTCATTCGGCGTGCAGGGACCAGGCGAGAGCACGATGGCGCGCGGGCCTTCCGCCAGCACCTCCTCCACGCTCACCTGGTCATTGCGGTAGACGCGGGTGGTCGCGCCGAGCTCGCCCAGATAGTGGACGAGATTGTAGGTAAAGCTGTCGTAGTTATCGATCAGCGTGATCATGTTTTTCCAAGTCCTTCACGCTACTGGCCGCGGCTGCTTTCGCCGGCGAAGCGAACCGCTTCCTCCGCCGCGCGGAACAGCGCCTTGGCCTTGTTCACGCATTCTGCCTGCTCGGCGTCCGGATCGGAATCGGCGACGACGCCGGCCCCGGCCTGCACATACATGCGCCCGTCCTTGACGACGGCGGTGCGCAGCACGATGCAGGTATCCATGTCGCCATTGGCGGAGAAATAGCCGACGCAGCCCGCATAGGGCCCGCGCTTCTCCTTCTCCAGCTCGTCGATGATCTCCATCGCGCGGACCTTGGGCGCGCCCGACACCGTGCCCGCCGGAAAGCCCGCGACCAGCGCGGAGATGGCGTCGTGGGACGGGTCGAGATCGCCTTCCACATGGGAGGAGATGTGCATGACCTGGCTGTAGAACTCCAGCGCGAACTGTTCCACCACATGGACGGAGCCGATGCGCGACACGCGCCCGACATCGTTGCGCCCGAGATCGAGCAGCATGAGGTGCTCCGCCCGTTCCTTCGGATCGGCGAGCAGCTCGTCGGCCAGCGCCTTGTCCTCGCTGGGCGTGGCACCGCGCCGTCTGGTCCCCGCAAGCGGGCGGATGGTCACCTTGCCCTCGCGTACCCGGACCAGGATCTCCGGGCTCGAGCCGATGACGGAGAAGCCGCCGAGATTGAGATAGTAGAGGAACGGGGAGGGGTTCACGCGCCTGAGCGCCCTGTAGAGGGTGAAGGGCGCGAGCGTGAAGGGCGTCTCGAAGCGCTGGCTCAGCACCACCTGGAACGTGTCGCCGGCGAGGATGTACTCCTTCGCGCGGCGAACCATCTCCGCATATTCCTGCGGGCTCGTATTGGAGACCGGCGGCGCGATGGGCGGGGCGTCGGGCTCTGCATGGAGCTCGCGGTCGAGCGTCTTGTCGAAGGCGGCGAGAATGTCGTTCAGCCGGTCGCTCGCCCGGGCGTGCGCCGTTGCGGCGGGCAAGCCGTCGGTCGGGTAGACCGGGGCGACGAGCGTCACCTCGTCCTTCACCGAGTCGAAGATCGCCATCACCGTCGGGCGCATCATGATGCCGTCCGGCAGATCGACCGGATCGGGATTGGGTTCGCCAAGCCGCTCCATCAGCCGCACCATGTCGTAGCCCATATAGCCGAACACGCCGGCCGCCATTGGCGGCAGTTCCTCCGGCAGGTCGATATGGGAGGAGGCGATGAGCTCGCGCAGCGCGTCCAGTGGCGTCCCGTCGAGCGGCTCGAAGGGGCCTTCGGGATCGATGGCGGCCTTCCGGTTGATCTCCGCGCGGCTGCCCTGGACGCGCCAGATGATGTCCGGTTTCAGCCCGATGATCGAATAGCGTCCGCGAACGGCGCCGCCCTCGACCGATTCCAGAAGCAGGCTGTAGGGCTCTTCGTGAGCGAGTTTGAGGAACGCCGATACGGGCGTTTCGAGATCGGCGACGAGGCGCGTCCAAACGACCTGGGCCACGCCCTCATCGTAGAGACGGCCGAAGGTCTCAGCATCTGGTGCAATAATCATGGGACCCTGCGCGTTGTAACAGGCGTCGGAAAGCGACGGACTTGAACGATGGCGATGTGGGGACGGAAATCAGGATTGCTGGCCGCTGAGCCGCGGCCAGAGCTCGTTGTTGATTTCCACGCCAAGCGTGTCCTCGAGGTCGAGCATGTACTGCCCGAACAGGTCGTCGCCGATATTGGTGCGCAGGACGCGCGCGAGCGCCCGGGCCTGCTCGCTGCCGGGGGAATAGGCAGGATCGGCCTCGCGTGTCGGCTCGATCACGAGGAAGGAGCCGGTCGTCTCGTCATAGGTGGAGGTGGCGCTGTCGATGGCCCCGCGGAAGAGGGCGGCGACTGCCGCGCTGCCGAAGCCCGGAGCCGTCTCCGTCCGGTTCAGCGGGCCGATATCGCCGACGGTGGCACCGATCTCGGCGGCCAGCTCGTCGAGGCTCGCCCCCTCGTTCGCCCTCTTGGCGAGCGCCTGCGCCCGGTCGCGAAGCTGTTCGCGGCGGCGCTCGGCCGTCAGCTTCTCCACGGCCTCGTCATGCACCTGATCGAGGGGCTTGACCGTCTCCGGCACGACGTCGATCACGTCGACCCAGACGAAGCCCTCTTCCGGCGTCGGCACGGGGTCGTTCTCCACGCCCACATCGCTTTCGAAGGCGAGCGAGACGACTTCCTCCTTGGCGGGAATGTTCCGTATGGGCTGGCCGTCCGGGCCGTTTCCGGCACGGTCGATGGCATCGACCTGGATCAGGGGCAGGTCGACGCTCTGGGCAATCTCGTGCAGCGTGGCACCGCTGGCGCGCTCGTCTTCGATCCGGTCGTGCACGTCGAGGATCTCGTCCTTGGCGCGCTCGAGCTTGAGGGCCTTTTCCAGATCGTCGCGGACCGCGTCGAACGGCTCGACCGAGCCGGGCTGGATCTCCGTCACCGTCAGGAGAACGGTCGAGAGCCGGCCCTTGACGGGCTGGCTGACCTCGTCCTTGCCGAGCGCGAAGGCGGCCTCGGCAAGCGTCGCGTCGGGAATGCCGTCGCGCGTTACCAGTCCGAGGCCGTAGTCGGTCTCCGTCAGGCCGCGTTCCTCGGCCACCGCCGTGAAAGCCTCGCCATTGGCAATGCGCTCGCGCGCCGCGGCGGCCTCCTCCTCGCTGGGGAAGGGGATCTGCAGCACACGGCGCTTCTCGGGTACCGTGAACTGCTCCTTGCGCGCCTCATAGGCCGATTTCAGCGCCTCGTCGGAAACCGATACCGTGTCGACGAGATCGGAGGGCTGCAGCTTGAGCAGGGCGAGCGTGCGGAACTCCGGCGCGGTGAAGTCGCGCTTGTGGGAGTCGTAATAGGCCTTCACATCCTCCTCGCTCGGTGCGGCGACCTCGCCGGCGGCGTCCTGGGGAAGAGTGAAATAGCGGCCCGACCGCGTGGCGTTGCGGTGGGTGAAGACAGCCTTTGCGAGAACCTCCGGGACCGTGAGCTCGCGGTCGACGGCGCTGGCGACGCTCGCGCGCAGGAGCCGCGCGCGTTCCAGCTCGACATAGCCGGCTTCCGAAAGGCCATTGGCCTGGAGCAGGCGGATGAAGCCCTGCCGGTCGAACTGGCCCTGCGCGTTCTGGAAGGAGGGATTGGAGACGATACGCTCGGCGACCGCGTCGTCGGGAACGGCAAGGCCGAGCCTGCGGCCCTGTTCCTCCAGTGCGGCCTGCTGCACGAGCTGGCCCAGCACCTGCCGGTCGAGCCCCATCTGGCGGGCCTCGTCGGGCGTGATCAGCTTGCCGGTCTGCTGGGAGGCCGCGCGGATGCGCTGGTTGAAGGTGGTCGTGAAGGTCTCCGCCGGAATCTCGTGATCGCCGACGGTCGCGATCACGTCCGACCGGTATCCGGTGAAGACGTCGGACACGCCCCATACCGCGAAGCTCGCCGCGAGGATTGCGACGAAGAACTTCGCAACCCATCCGGCTGTCTTGCTTCTGAGCGCTGTAAGCATGCCCTGGACCGTATTCCCTGTCGTTCCCGATGGCTGCCGCCCCCTGGCGGCAGACCGCAAATTCGCGGGGCGCATCATAGAAACGCCGCATCGCCCCGGCAAGCACTGTTCGCGAAACTTTGCGGAACTCGCCGCGGTGATAGAACCCTTTTTGCGAGTCTGCTAATCACACTGCACTTATAAGGGCCCGCCCGAGGGTGCAAGGGGCTCGTTCTAAAGAGGGGAGCAGATGGCTCACAGGACACGCAGACCCCTGGTGGCGGGGAACTGGAAGATGCACGGCTCGGCAGCCTCGATTGCGGAGGTGCGCCTGCTGGTCGCCATGCTGGACGGTGTCGGGCTCGCCTGCGACGTCATGATCTGCCCGCCCGCCACGCTGATCGGGCGGCTTTGCGAACTGGTCGGCGACGCGCCGATTGCCGTCGGCGCGCAGGATTGCCATGCCGAACCGTCGGGGCGCATACCGGCGACATCGCCGCGGAGATGTTGCGGGATGCCGGCGCGAGCGCGGTGATCGTCGGCCATTCGGAGCGCCGCAGCGACCACGGCGAGGACGATGCGGCGGTGCGCGCCAAGGCCGCCGCCGCCCACCGGGCCGGGCTGACAGCCATCGTGTGTATCGGGGAAACGCTCGACGAGCACGATGCGGGCCGCACCCTCGATGTGGTGGCGAAACAGCTCGACGCCTCTGTGCCGGACGGAGCCACCCCGTCGAATACCGTGATCGCCTACGAGCCCGTCTGGGCCATCGGCACGGGCCGCACGCCGACCGTGGACGATATCGGCTCCGTGCACGGGTGCCTGCGCGAGGTCCTGTCGCGAAGGCTCGGGGCGGACAATGCGCGAGGGATGCGCATTCTCTATGGCGGCTCGGTCAATGCCGGAAACGCGAAGGCGCTGCTCGCAGCCCCCGATGTGGACGGCGCGCTGGTCGGCAGCGCCAGCCTCCAGGCGAAGGACTTCCTGGGGATCGTCGCCGTCTACGGCACGTGAGCGCGGCCCCGGCGCCGGCAAATTCGGCGCGCCGGCTTGAGACGAGCCGGGGCCTCGGCCAAATGGTGGTTTGCAACAGGGCGCAATTCGCGCTAAACGCTGGCCCGCGCGGTGCCCGACGGGTCGCGGCGCATGCTCTGATCCCTATGGCGACAGGATTATGGAAGCGGTACTTCTGGTCATTCATCTCCTGGTGGCGATCGCCCTGATCGCGGTCGTCCTTCTGCAACGCTCGGAAGGTGGCGCGCTCGGCATTGGCGGCGGAGGCGGCGGCGGGATGTTCTCGCCGCGCGGCGCCGGCAATATCCTCACCAAGGCCACGGTCGCGCTCGCGGCGGTCTTCTTCCTGACATCCATCACGCTGACGATCATTCACCGCGAATCGGGCGGGCCGTCCTCGATTCTCGACGACATCCAGTCGGATGCGCAGCAGGAGGAGAGCGGGGGACAGTCCGGCGGCGATGGGTCCGTACTGCCGAACCTGCCGCAGTCGAGCCCGTCCCAGGAGCCTCAGGTTCCGGTTTCGGAGTGAGTTTCAACCCATTGGATTCAGTGGGTAGTTTGGTTTGATCCACAGTGCGGAGTTGTGCCCTGCCGGTCTGGTCCAGACGTTCGGCTCCGCATAAATCTGTTCGCAATCACTTCTGTTGGTGTATTCTGCAATCCCATGGCGCGGTACATATTCATTACCGGCGGCGTGGTCTCCTCACTTGGCAAGGGGCTGGCGTCTGCTGCGCTCGGAGCGCTGCTTCAGGCGCGTGGCTACTCTGTGAGGCTGCGCAAGCTCGATCCCTATCTCAATGTCGATCCGGGCACGATGAGCCCCTATCAGCACGGCGAGGTGTTCGTCACCGACGACGGCGCCGAGACGGATCTCGACCTCGGCCATTACGAGCGGTTCACCGGGCGGCCCTGCACAAAGCGGGACAACATCACGACGGGCCGCATCTATCAGGACATCATCGCGCGCGAGCGGCGTGGCGACTATCTGGGTGCGACGGTGCAGGTGATCCCGCACGTCACCGACGCCATCAAGAATTTCGTCCTCGACGGCAACGAGGATTACGACTTCGTGCTCTGCGAGATCGGCGGCACGGTCGGCGATATCGAGGGACTTCCGTTCTTCGAGGCGATCCGCCAGCTCGGCAACGAGCTGCCGCGCGGGTCCTGCGTATTCATCCACGTGACGCTCCTGCCGTATATCCCGAGCGCCGGGGAGCTCAAGACGAAGCCGACCCAGCACTCCGTGAAGGAGCTGCGCTCCATCGGCATCCAGCCCGATATCCTGCTTTGCCGCAGCGACCGCGATATTCCGGAAAGCGAGCGGCGCAAGATCGCGCTGTTCTGCAATGTCCGCGAGAGCGCGGTCATCCAGGCGCTCGATGTCGGCTCGATCTACGACGTGCCGGTCGCCTATCACGGGCAGGGGCTCGACGTGGAGGTGCTCGACGCGTTCGGCCTCGACCATGCCAAGGAACCGGACCTTGCGCGCTGGGACGAGATCTCCGAGCGCATCCATGTGCCGGAAGGCGAGGTGAAGATCGCCATCGTCGGCAAGTATACCGGTCTGCCGGACGCCTATAAGTCGCTCAACGAGGCGCTCGTCCACGGCGGCATCGCCAACAAGGTGCGCGTTTCCCTCGACTGGATCGAGGCGGAGATCTTCGAGCAGGAGGACCCGACGCCGTTCCTGGAGGGGGTCCACGGCATTCTCGTGCCCGGCGGGTTCGGCGAGCGCGGCGCGGAAGGCAAGGTCGCCGCGGCGACCTTCGCGCGCACCCGTGAAGTGCCCTATTTCGGCATTTGCTTCGGCATGCAGATGGCCGTGATCGAGGCGGCCCGCAACATGGCCGGGATCGAGGCGGCGAATTCCACCGAGTTCGGCCCGACCGACGAACCCGTCGTCGGCCTGCTCACCGAATGGATGCGCGGCAACGAGCTGGAGCAGCGCAAGGCGAATGGCGATCTCGGCGGCACGATGCGGCTCGGCGCCTATGAGGCCTTGCTCGCCGGCGACAGCAAGATCGCGGGGATCTACGGCGCGACGACCATCTTCGAGCGCCACCGCCACCGCTACGAGGTCAATATGCGCTACCGCAACCTCCTGGAGGCGGCGGGCATGCGCTTCTCCGGCATGTCGCCGGACGGTCTTCTGCCCGAGACGGTCGAACTGGCCGACCACCCCTGGTATATCGGCGTGCAGTACCATCCGGAGCTCAAGTCCCGCCCCTTCGAGCCGCATCCGCTCTTCGCCTCCTTCATCGAGGCGGCGGTCGAGCAAAGCCGGCTGGTTTGACATTTGCCGTCGCGGCCATCGCGTTTAAGCTTCACGGGCTTTGAACGGCGGAGGGCAGCCATGACCCCGACGGGTCGAACCACAACGGCGGGAAGATCGCCGGCATCGCGGATCGTTGCGGGCTGGCTCGTCGCGTTTGCCGTTCTGGCCATGCTCGCCACTGGCGCCCTGGCCCAGGGCGCCGGCCTCGACGCGCTCGATCGCGATATCCGCCAATGGAAGTCCGACGTCGCCGATATCCAGAAGCAGCTCCAGCGGCCGGGCCTGGAAAACGAGGAACTCAACAGCCTCCGCTCGCGCCTTGAAAGCCTGCGCACGCAGATCCTCAGGCGCAGCGACGACCTGAAGCCGCGGCTCGACGAGCTCAAGACGAGCCTCGAACAGCTCGGCCCCGCGCCCGATGGCGGCACCGAGACGCCCGACATCGCCAATCAGCGAAGGGCCCTGCAGGAGGAACGCGAGAGGGTTTCGGCGCTCCAGAAGCAACTCGACCTCCTGTCCGTACAGGCCGATCAGCTTTCCACGCGCGCAGCCGAGATTCAGCATGCGCGCTTCTTCCGCATGGTGTTCGAGACGAGCCGCTCAGCGCTCAATCCCCTTGTGTGGATCGAGGGGGCCTCGGGGCTCCAGACCCTCAACGAGCACCTCTCCTCCATCGTGCATAGCTGGTGGTCGAAGCAGCTTGGCGGGCTTGGCACAGTCCAGCTCCTGCTGCTGGCGGTGAAGATCGCCGCGGCAGTCGCCGCGGGCATCGCCATGCGCATGATCCTGAACTGGCTGCTCGGGCCGAACACGGCGAATGTGCATCCCTCCACGCTGGAGCGCCTGTGGCGTGTGTTCCGCGCGGCCATCGTCGATACGGGCTGCACGCTCCTCGTCGCCATCCTGCTCTTCCTCGCGCTCGACGGCTCGGAGGCGTCCGACCAGGCACGCCGTGTCTATTGGGCGCTGGTGACCGGCATCGCGATCTTCGTGTCGTTCAGGGCCTTCAGCGGCCGGATCTTCGCCCCCGGCGAACCGAACTGGCGGATTACCCCCACGAGGATGCGCTCGCGCGGCGGATGAAGCGCCTCCTCGACCTGATGGCGCTCGTCATCGCCGTCGACGCGGTGTTCCAGCGCGTCACCGAGACGCTGCTCCTGCCGGTCCAGCTCTCCATCGTGCAGAGCGCGGCGACGGCCATTGCGGTGGCCGTGCTGCTCGCGCTCGCGCTCCTGTCGCACCGCACGAGCGGCGATTCGGAGGAAGAGGGGCAGGGGACGGGCGATCTGGCCTGGGTCGACAGGGCCATGCCGGTCTACTGGGTGGTCCTGGCGGCCATCGTGCTGTCGCTCGTTCTGGGCTTCGTCGCGCTGGCCCATTTCCTGGCCGCACAGGTCTTCGTGATCTCCACGCTCGTCGTTGTGCTCTTCCTCCTGCACCGGTTGAGCGACGAACTGGTCAATGACGGGCTGAAGCCCCACCGCCCCGTCGGCCGGTTCCTGCGCCAGGTGATCACGCTGCGCGAGAATACCGTCGACCGGTTCGCGGTCGTGCTGACGACATTCGTCGATTTCGCGCTGGTCTTCGTCGGGCTGCCCGTGGTCTTCGCGCAGACGGCGGTCACCTGGATCGATATCCAGAGCTGGATCAACAGCATCTTCTTCGGTTTCCAGATCGGCGGCGTGACCATCTCGATCTCCACCGTGGTCACGGCCGTCCTGGCGTTCTTCATCGCGCTCGGCCTCACCAAGCTGTTCACCCGCTGGCTCGACGCGCGCGTCCTCTCGCGGACCCAGGTCAACAAGGGCATCCGGGATTCGATCCGGACCGGCGTCGGCTATATGGGGTTCCTCGTCGCGGCCATCCTCGCGCTCTCCTATACCGGGGTGAATTTCGACAATATCGCGCTGGTCGCCGGCGCCCTCGGTGTCGGTATCGGTTTCGGCCTGCAGAGTATCGTGAACAACTTCGTTTCCGGCCTCATCCTGCTCGCCGAGCGGCCCATCAAGGTCGGCGACTGGATCAAGGTGTCGGGCGGCGAGGGCTATGTGAAGCGCATCAATGTGCGCTCCACCGAGATCGAGACCTTCGAGAAGTGCTCGATCATCGTGCCCAACTCGAACCTGATCTCCGAGCCCGTTCAGAACTGGACCCATAGCGATACGATGGGCCGGGTGACGATCCGCGTCGGCGTCTCTTACGGCTCCGATCCGGAGGAGGCGCGCGCCATTCTTCTCGATTGCGCGCGTGCGCACGACAAGGTACTGGCCTTTCCGGCGCCGGCCGCCTATTTCGTGGATTTCGGCGCGAGCTCGCTCGATTTCCTGCTATTCGCCTATATTGGCGACGTCAATTCGGTCTTCACAGTGGGCAGCGATCTCAGATTTGCGATCTTCAACGCCTTCCGCGAGAAGGGCATTGAGATTCCGTTCCCGCAGCACGACATTCACCTGCGCAGCTCCGCCCCGGCCATGAGCCCGATCGAGCCGGGCTCGGGCTCGGGCACGGCGATCCGCCATGGCGGCGAGGGGCCGGAGCCGTTGACGGGCGACCCGGATGGAGGCGAGTGATGAAGGGGCTGGACCATCTGGTTCTGTGCGTGAACGATCTGGAGGCGGCGCGCGCCGTCTATGGCGCCATGGGCTTCACGCTGACGCCGCTGGCCCGCCATCCCTTCGGTACCGAGAACAGCCTCGTCCAGCTCGATGGCAGCTTCCTGGAGCTTCTCGCGGTCGGCGATCCGGGCGCAATCCCCGAACACGGGCCTGGCCGGTTCAGCTTCGCCGCCTTCAACCGCGACTATCTGGAGGAGGGCGAGGGGCTGTCCATGCTGGTGCTCGACAGCGAGGATGCTCGCGCCGACTGCCGCGACTATGCGCGCCGCGGGCTTGAGACCTACGAGCCGTTCGATTTCTCGCGCATGGCGCGCCAGCCCGACGGCCGCGAGGTGACGGTCGGGTTCTCTCTTGCCTTCGTCAGTCATGCGGATATGCCGCGCGCAGGCTTTTTCGCCTGCCAGCAGCATGCGCCGGACTATTTCTGGAAGCCGGACTTCCAGCGCCATGAGAACGGCGCGCGGCGGCTCGGCGATGTCATCCTTCTGGCGGGCGACCCCGCCCGCTACGAGAGCTTCATGACGGGGTTCACAGGCGTGGACGAGGTGTCGCGCGACGATGGCGAGCTGCGCATTCAGACCGGCCGCGGCACGGTCACCATGCTGTCGCCGGAGGCCTGGCAGCGGCATTTCCCGGCCGCCTACGCGCCCGATCTCGGCAACGGGCCCCGGCTCGCCGGCTACAGGGTGATCGTCGACGAGCTCGGCAAGGCGCGCGACTGCCTGGAGGCCGGCGGGATCGGCTTCGTGCAGGATGGCGGGCGGCTCGAGATCGGGCCGGCCGACGCCTTCGGCACCATGATTATCCTGTCGGAGCATCTCTAGGCGGCGCGGCGACCCCCGCGACCTGTCCCGTCGTCGCACACGCGTCGTCTCTCAAAGGAACGAGGAACTGCCCAGATGGATCTCAACTCGACCGTGCGCCTCGGCGCCCTGGAGGTCGCCAACGACCGGCCGCTGACCCTGATCGCCGGGCCGTGCCAGCTCGAATCGCGCGACCATGCCTTCGACATGGCGGGCGCCCTGAAGGAGCTGTCGGAACGGCTGGGGATCGGTCTCGTCTACAAGACCTCCTTCGACAAGGCGAACCGGACGAGCATCGGCGGCAAACGCGGGCTCGGGCTGGAGGCCTCGCTCGCGGTCTTTGCGGACCTGCGCAAGGCGTTCGGTCTGCCCGTGCTGACCGATGTTCACGAGCCCGGCCAGTGCGCGGAGATCGCGGACGCTGTCGACGTGCTCCAGATCCCGGCCTTCCTGTGCCGGCAGACGGACCTGCTCGTCGCCGCCGCGCGGACCGGGCGTGTCGTGAACGTCAAGAAGGGCCAGTTCCTCGCGCCGTGGGACATGCGTAACGTTGTCGCGAAGATTGCCGAGAGCGGCAATCCCAACGTGCTCGCCACCGAGCGCGGCGTCTCCTTCGGCTACAACACGCTCGTCTCCGATATGCGCGCCCTGCCGATCATGGCCGGCCTTGGCTGCCCGGTGGTCTTCGACGCGACCCATTCCGTCCAGCAGCCAGGGGGACGCGGCGGATCGAGCGGCGGCGAGCGCGAATTCGTGCCCGTCCTGGCCCGTGCCGCCGTCGCGGTCGGCGTCGCCGCGGTCTTCGTCGAGACCCATCAGGACCCCGACAACGCGCCCTCCGACGGGCCGAACATGGTGCCCCTGGCGGAGATGGAGGGGCTCGTCCGCACCCTCATGGCCTTCGACGCCCTGGCCAAGGGCTGACGGCGAAAGCACATTTGGTCGCATGCCGCACTTGATCTCGATCAATTGAACCGGGACGTGCATTCCCTCGAATGCATGACGTTCTGATTGCTTCCCGGATCGTTTGAGAGGAGATCCACATGTCATTGCGTGAGAGGGGTGCGCGGTCCTGCCGGGCCGCGCTGGTGTCGACTGTTGCCGCAATCGCGGTTCTTGCCCCCGTGATCGGCGCAAGCGCCGGCGACGGCGGCTTCCAGGGGAAATCGGCCGGCGATTTCATGGTCCGCCTGCGCGGCATCGGGGTTCTGCCGCGCGATTCGGCCGATATCAGCGGCATCGGCGGCAACACGTCGGTGTCCGACGATATCGTGCCGGAGCTCGATTTCACCTATTTCGTGACCGACAATATCGCGTTCGAGCTGATCGCGGCGACAACCCATCACGACGTCCATGCCACGGGCACCTCGCTCGGGCGCGTGGATCTGGGGTCGGTCCGGCTGCTGCCGCCGACGCTCACCGCCCAGTGGCATTTCCTGCCCAAGGAGCGCATCAGCCCCTATGTCGGCGCCGGCATCAACTACACGATCTTCTACGATCAGGATGCGCCCGGCGGCACCGTGACCGATATCGACTACGACAACAGCTTTGGCGCGGCCCTGCAGGTCGGCGTCGACGTCGCGGTGACCGACAAGGTCTATCTCAATGTCGACGTGAAGCACCTGTGGCTGTCGACGGATGTGAAGGTGAACAAGGGGGCCATCAAGGCCGATGTGGACCTCGATCCCTGGATCGTGGGCTTCGGCGTCGGCTATCTGTTCTAGATGCGGATGCGGTGAGGTTGAAACAGACCGCTCATCCCGGCTTTCGCCGGGATGAGCCGGAAGAATTGCCGATTCAACCTCACCGCAATCCGCGCTTGATCGGATGCGGTCAGCCGCGGCCGCGATAGGGCGGCACGCCCTGGTCCGGAAGCCAGACGCCCTCCGGCACGGGGCCGGTCTGCCAGAACACGTCGATCGGGATGCCGCCGCGCGGATACCAGTAGCCGCCGATCCGGAGCCAGTGGGGCTCAAGGAGCGAGACGAGGTCCTTCCCGATGCGGACGGTGCAGTCCTCGTGGAAGGCGCCGTGATTGCGGAAGCTCGCGAGATAGAGCTTGAGCGACTTTGATTCGACAAGCCAGCCGTCCGGCACATAGTCGATCACCAGATGGGCGAAATCGGGCTGGCCCGTCACCGGGCACAGCGAGGTGAATTCCGGACAGGTGAACCGCGCGACATAATGCGTGTCGGCATGGGGGTTCTCCACCCGCTCCAGTTCCGCCTCCTCCGGGGAGGCGGGAAGGGAGGCGGAGTGTCCGAGCTTCGTCAAACTGCCATGATCGTGCGCCATGGCAAGCAGATAGGCCCGTTGCGCCATCGAGGCAAGTCCCGCCCTTTCATCGAGGCCGCAGGGCCGCTATTAGAGAGCCATCACGTGACATCAAGGAGTCTGACGCCGACATGACCGCCATCATCGAGATCAGGGGCCGCGAAATCCTCGACAGCCGCGGGAATCCGACCGTGGAAGTGGACGTTCATCTGGAAGACGGCTCCTTCGGCCGCGCCGCGGTGCCGTCTGGCGCCTCGACGGGAGCGCACGAGGCCGTGGAGCTGCGCGACGGCGACAAGGCGCGCTACAAGGGCAAGGGCGTGCTGAAGGCCGTCGAGGCGGTCAATGGCGAGATCTTCGAGGCCTTGGCGGGGGTCGAGGCGGAGGACCAGGAGCTGATCGACCGTCAGCTCATCGCGCTCGACGGCACGCCGAACAAGGCCCGGCTCGGCGCCAATGCCATTCTGGGCGTGTCGCTCGCCGCCGCCCATGCCGCGGCCGATGCGACCGGCCTGCCGCTCTACCGCTATGTCGGCGGCACCTCCGCGCGCACGCTGCCCGTGCCGATGATGAACATCCTCAATGGCGGCGCCCATGCGGACAATCCCATCGACATCCAGGAATTCATGATCATGCCGGTGGCCGCCGACAGCATGGCGGACGCGGTGCGCATGGGCGCGGAGGTGTTCCACACGCTCAAGCGCGGGCTCGTGGAGGCCGGCCACAACACCAATGTGGGCGACGAGGGCGGCTTCGCCCCCAATCTCGCCTCCACCACCGCCGCGCTCGATTTCATCATGGGCGCCATAGACGAGGCGGGCTACACGCCCGGCGAGGACATTGTGCTCGCGCTCGATTGCGCCTCCACGGAGTTCTTCCGGGACGGCCTCTACAAGCTGGAGGGCGAGGGCCGGGAGCTCGACGCGGAAGGCATGGCGGACTGGCTCGCCGGGCTTGCGGCAGGCTATCCCATCGTCTCCATCGAGGACGGCATGGCCGAGGACGACTGGACCGGCTGGCAGGTGCTCACCGCCGCGATCGGCGACAAGGTCCAGCTCGTCGGCGACGATCTCTTCGTGACGAACCCGGAGCGCCTGCGCGACGGCATCTCCGCCGACGTGGCCAACGCCATCCTCGTGAAGGTCAACCAGATCGGCACGCTGTCGGAAACGCTCGAGGCGGTCGAGACCGCGCACAAGGCGGGCTATCGCGCGGTCATGTCCCACCGCTCCGGCGAGACGGAGGACGCCACCATCGCCGATCTCGCGGTCGCCACCAATTGCGGGCAGATCAAGACCGGCTCGCTGGCCCGCTCCGACCGGCTGGCGAAGTACAACCAGCTCATCCGCATCGAGGAGCAGCTCGACAGCCAGGCCCGCTATGCCGGCCGCGACGTGCTGAAGGGGTAGGGCCGGCGCCACGTCGGCGTCTCTTCGTCATTCCCGCGAAAGCGGGAATCCAGTGCAGCCTCCGATGGATTCCCGCTTTCGCGGGAGTGACCGGGGCGCCGGAACGCTCAAGCGCATCCGTCAACCCGGCCACTCGAAGGGTGCGAGGTAGCGCGCGAAGAGCTCCGCCGTCTTCTCCCAGGTGAAGCCCAGCGCATAGTCACGGCAGGCGGCGCGGTCGCAGGCGAGCGCCCGCCTCACGGCCTCGCCCAGATCCTCGTCGAGCCCGCCGACCCTGCCGTCGACGACGACGTCGCGCGGGCCGGGGACGGGATAGGCGGCGACCGGCACGCCGGAGGCCAGCGCCTCCAGCATGACAAGGCCGAATGTGTCGGTCCGACTCGGGAACACGAAGACATCCGCGCCCGCCATGGTCGCCGCCAGCTCTTCGCCCATGCGATAGCCCGTATAGCGGGCATCCGGATAGCGCGCCTTCAGCCCCTCGAGCGCCGGCCCGTCGCCGACGACATATTTCGTGCCCTCGAACGGCAGGGCGAGGAAGGCGTCGAGCCCCTTTTCCACCGCCACGCGGCCGGCATAGAGCGCGATGGGGCGCTTGCCCTCCAGCGCCATCCGGCGGTCGGGCCTGAAGAGCTCGTGGTCGACCCCGCGGGTCCACACCCGGACATTCCCGAAGCCGTGGTCCTCCAGGACATCCGCCATGGAGCGCGTCGGCACCATGACGGCCCGGCTCGGCCCGTGGAACCAGCGCAGGAAGGCGTAGGCGCCGCGCTCGATGCCGGGCAGGGGGATCCGCGCGGAGAGATACTCGGGAAAGCGCGTGTGATAGCCGGTGGTGAAGGGCAGGCCGCGGCGCAGGCAGACATGGCGCAGCGCGAGACCGATGGAGCCCTCGGTCGCGATGTGGATGGCCTCGGGACGCACCGCCTCGACCGTCCTGGCGATGCCCGCCGCCGTCACGAGGCTCAGGCGGATCTCGCGATAGGTCGGCAGCGGTACGGTGCGCCGCCCCTCGGGCGTGAGGAGGTGGACCTCGTGGCCCGCCCGGCGCAGCATCTCCACGGTGGTGGAGAGCGTGCGGACGACGCCGTTAATCTGCGGGAACCAGGCGTCGGTCGCGATCAGGATGCGCATCGGCCTTGAGGGGCAAACCCTCTCGCGCGGTCGCCCAGTGGATCACCTCCAGCCGGCCGTCGAAATATTCGACGAGTGCGGTGCAGCTCTCCACCCAGTCGCCGTCGTTGCAGTAGTGGATCCCGTCGATCTCGCGCATTTCCGGGGTGTGCACATGGCCGCAGATCACGCCGTCCGCGCCGCGCTGGCGGGCCTCGCGCACCACCGCCTTCTCGAAGCTGGAGATGAACTCCACCGCGCGCTTCACCTTGCGCTTCAGATAGGCCGACAGCGACCAGTAGCGCAGCCCGAACATCCGGCGGATGCGGTTGAAGACCGTGTTGACGGTGATCGCCGCCTCATAGGCCTGGTCGCCGAGCACCGCGAGCCACTTGGCATAGCGCACGACGCCGTCGAACTTGTCGCCATGGAGAACGAGATAGCGCTTGCCGTTGGCCATGACATGCACCGAATCCTCCTGGATGGCGATGCGGCCGAAGCGGAAGTCTATGAAGTCGCGGAAATACTCGTCGTGATTGCCGGGAATGTAGATGACCCGTGTGCCCTTGCGCGCCTTGCGCAGGAGCTTCTGGATGACGTCGTTATGCGTCTGGTGCCAGTACCAGCTCTTCTTCAGGGCCCAGTTGTCGATGACGTCGCCGACGAGATAGAGCGTGTTCGATTCCGTATGGCGCAGGAAGTCGAGCAGAAGCTCGGTTTGCGACCGCCGTGTTCCCAGATGGAAGTCGGAGATCCAGATGGTGCGGTAGCGGAAGGCCTTTGCGGGCTGAATGTTCATCGGCCGGCCCCTTGAGCCTCATCGTCCGTGATGGCGGCCAGCTATGGGCGACTCGCATGAAGGACATATGACGGCATGGCGCGCGCGGCATTGCCTGACGGCGCCGAAGGCGGCATAAACGCCCGGCAATCGGGGGGCGATCGGCAAGGGACCGCTGGAGCATGGACGAGCGCTATCAGAAGAATTTCCCCGTCTCGTGGGAGCAGTTCCATCGCGATTCGCGGGCGCTGGCCTGGCGCCTGACCAATGGCGACCGGCACTTCGAGGCCATTGTGTGCGTGACGCGAGGCGGCCTCGTTCCGGCGGCCATCGTGGCGCGCGAGATGTCCATCCGCGTCATCGAGACGGTGTGTGTCGCCTCCTACGACTACGACAAGCAGGGCGAGCTGAAGGTCCTGAAGGAGGTCGCGCCCCATATCCGCGCGCTCGGCGGGGAGGGCGGCCGCAACGTGCTCATCGTCGACGACCTCGTGGATACGGGCAAGACGGCGCGCGTCGTGCGCGACATGCTGCCGGAGGCCCATTTCGCCACCGTCTACGCCAAGCCCGCCGGCCGTCCCCTGGTCGACACCTTCGTGACGGAGGTGAGCCAGGACACCTGGATCTTCCTGCCCTGGGACATGGGATTGCAGTTCACCCCGCCGATCAGCGGCCATGCGGGCTGACCCCAACACCCTTGCCCTCGACCGCCCGCGCACGGCATAAGGACCGTCAAGGGCCCTTTCGGCTCTAGAGCAACCTGCGTCCAATTGGACGCAAATCGAGTTGCTCTAACTCTTTGATCCAGGCGGGCGTGGCGGAACCGGTAGACGCAACGGACTTAAAATCCGTTTTCCGCAAGGAAGTGAGGGTTCGAGTCCCTCCGCCCGCACCAGGCCGGGGCGCGCATGGCCCGCCCGCTGCTTTCCGATGACAGTCTTGATGCAGACTTATTCTAAATAATATCTATTAAACTCAATAATTTATCTCTTGAATTCGCCGCATCGGCCTGTAGTGTCCGGTGCTGTCACGCGGGCGACACCTTTGTGTCACAATTCGCCCGAGCGTGCCTTGAGCCAGCCAGCGGGCCTTCCGCTCCCGACGCCAGCCAGCGAACCACCGTTGATCCTATCTCCCAAGAAGGAGGCTGCCGTCATGAGCACCCCCGGAGCCTATGCGCGCGCCCTGTTGGGCACCACGGCCCTGTCCGTCGTCCTCGCAACCGGCGGATCCGACCCCATCCTGGCCCAGACCGCCGGCACCGGCGACCGCAGCGCGGCGACCGAGCTCGGCCAGATCGTCATCACGAGCGAGCGGGGCGATGGCGAGGACGATCCCTACCGCACGCCCGGACCCGTCAGCTCCACGAGTGGAACCGCCATCGAGGAGGAGTATGGCGGCAATGTGAACGAGGTGCTGCGTTCCACGCCGGGGACCTATACCCGCAACCAGTCCGACCAGCCGGGCATCGTGGTCAACATCCGCGGCATGCAGGGGCTCGGGCGGGTCAACGCCATGATCGACGGCGTGCCCCAGACCTTCCGCAACCTCTCCGGTCATGCGGGCACCTTCGACGACCTCGTCTATATCGATCCGAACCTCCTTGCCGGCGTGGACGTCACGCGCGGCGTGGTGCCGGGCGCGGCGGGGCTTGGCACGCTCTCCGGCGCGGCGAACTTCCGCACCATCGGTATCGACGATATCCTGCTGCCGGGCCGCAATGTCGGCGCCATGGTGACCGGCAAGCTCGGAACCAACGGCTATGACTGGTCGGGCATGGGCGCTGTCGGCATGCGCTCGGCCATGTTCCAGGACGGCCAGGGCGAGATCTCCGTCATGGGTGCCTATTCGGAGACCAAGCAGTCCAACTACAAGAACGGCGACGGTGTGGAGAACCCGTTCGATTCCGCCGAGCATCCGCGTTCTGGCCTGTTCAAGGTCGCCATCGCGCCGAACGACGAGCACAGCCTGACGCTCGGGGCATGTGGTACGACAACGGCTTCTTCGTCGGCTCGGCGGGTTACGACTGGGGGATCAACACCGCGACCTACACGCTCGACTACGCCTATACGCCGGGCGATCCGCTGTTCGACGCCCATCTGGCCGCCTTCCACACCAGGGCCGATCTCGAATTCGCCGGCGATGGCGGCCTGTTCGTGGGCCGTCATGGCGTCAACAAGACGACGGGCGTCAATGCCGACAACACCTCGCAATTCGATCTCGGCAACGGCCTCGGGCTGCAGCTCTTCTACGGCGCAGCGTTCGTCCAGGACGACTATACGGGCAACGAGCAGCGCGGCGCGAACCCGGACGGCACGATGACGAAGGCGGGCGCGTTCACCCAGGCCCAGCTCGACTGGGGCATGGTCTCGCTGCTTGGCGGGCTGCGCTACGACTACTGGCACGTCAAGGGCGTGACCGGCTACACGCTGCCCGGCGCCGGCGACTGCCCGGCGGGCGGCGACCTGTGTCCGGGCGATTCCGTCTCGCGCGACGGCGACCGCATCAATCCCCGGATCACCGCGGCCGTCCAGCCCCTCGACTGGCTCCAGCTCTACGCGACCTACGCCCACACCTTCCGACCGCCGACCGCGTCGGAACTGTTCTATCCCGGCGGCCACAACTTCAACGGCGCGGGCAATCCGGTGAACAACAATGTCGATCTGAAGCCGGAGATCAGCAAGGGCTGGGACCTCGGGCTGAACGTCGCCTATGACGGCCTGGTGCTGGATGGCGACAGGCTGCGGCTCAAGGTCGGCTACTTCAACAACGACATCGAGAACTACATCGTCTACGGCCAGAACACGGATACGGGCTACATCACCTGGATCAACGCCGACGGCACGACCAATATGAGCGGCGTGGAGATCGAGGGGACCTACGATGCGGGCGTCGCCTATGTGACGCTCTCCTACACGAATGCCGACACGGACCTGCCGCTGTCCTATTTCGCGGGCATCGGCAACGATGTCGGCACGCTGCCCGACGACTTCGCGACCGTCGATGTGGGCACGCGCTGGTTCGGCGAGAGCGTCGTGCTCGGCGGGCGCATGCGCTATACGGGCAAGAGCCGGCAGGTCTTCGTCGACGAGGCGAACTCCATACCGATCGGCAGCTACACGCTGTTCGATCTCTACGGGTCCTGGGACATCAACCGGAACCTCCACCTGTTCTTCAACGTGGAGAACATCACCGACAAGGTCTACACGACCGCCGTCGGGGGCTATGCGGAAGCCTATTATTCCGGCAATGGCCGCGGGCGCACGGTGATCGTGGGCGCGACCGCGAAGTTCTGAAGCCTCGTCCGCCCGGGCCGCACCGGACCGGTCCGCAAGGGGAGGGCGCGGCGGCCGTTCACGCCGCCGCGCCGCGCGGATGCGCCTTCGTGTCGAAGAAGAGCGCCTGGCTGATCACCGCCTTCACCATGTCCGGCTGGAACGGTTTGGTGATGAGGAAGGTCGGCTCCGGGCGCTCGCCCGTGAGCAGGCGCTCGGGATAGGCGGTGATGAAGACGACGGGCACCTCAACGGCGGTCAGGATGTCGTTCACGGCATCGATGCCGGAGGTGCCGTCGGCGAGCTGGATATCGGCGAGGATCAGGCCGGGCTTGCCGGTGCGCGCGGCCCGGACGGCTTCCTCGCGCGAGCGCGCTATGGCACAGACCGTGTGCCCCAGCCCCTCGACCAGAGCCTCCAGGTCCATCGCGATCAGCGGTTCGTCCTCGATGATGAGGATATCGGTCGCGACCTGCTCGGCGATCTCGCGGCCGGCCTCATCGAGGAGCGCCTCGAACGCCTCGGGGCTGCAATCGAGGATCGCGCGGCATTCCTCCGCCGTGAAGCCCTCGACCGCGGTCAGCAGGAATGTTTCGCGCGCCTTCGGCTCCAGACGGGCGAGCGCGAGATCGGCACTGTCGGCCTCGTCGTCCGGGGGCCGGCCTCCCCGTTGCCCTCCTGCGCGCTCCACAGCCGCAGGAACACGCTGTAGAGCGCGGACCGGTCGTCGAGCCCCTCGGGGATGACGGAGGGGTCCGACACGATAGCCTCCAGCGTGGCGGCGACATGGGCATCGCCGCTCGCCTGGCTGCCGCACAGGGCGCGTGCGAACCGCCTCAGATAGGGGATATGCGGGGCAACTCTTTCAGATAGCGACATTGGCGTCTCTCCGGCGATCCGTTGCGCATGGGGACGCGGGCCTCTGGCTCGACGGACAGCCTAGCACGAAAAATGGCAACACAAAGGGAACCAATGGACCGGCGCGACGTTCTCCCGGCATGACAGCCAACGCATGACAGGAACGGGTGAGGTGGACACGGCCGGGCCGCGAACGCGCGGATCGTCGCGTCTGCCGGTCACCTCAAGGACACAAAACGACCGCACCATGAAGAAGGCGACATCACACGGCGACCGGGGACGGTCGAAGCCGAACCCCCTCGATCCCAAGGTGCAGGAACGCATAGGGCGCCAGCTCAGGGCGTATTATGATGATGTCGTCAATCAGCCCATGCCGCAGCATCTCATCGATCTGATCGAGCAAATGGACGGGGCCGAGGACAAGAAATGACCGTTTCGGCCAGCCTGCGAAAGGATCTGCTGGAGCAGATACCGAATCTGCGCGCCTTCGCGCATTCGCTGTGCGGCAATGGCGACGAGGCCGACGATCTGGTGCAGGAGACGCTCATGCGCGCCTGGGCCAATCTCGCGAGCTTCCGGGAAGGCACCAATCTGCGCGCCTGGCTGTTCACGATCCTGCGCAACGCCTTCTATTCCTCGCGCCGGCGCCGCCGGAACGAGACGTCGGACTACGATGGCCAGGCCGCCGACCGGCTCGTGGTGCTGCCCTCGCAGGACCGTCACATGGATCTGGAGGATTTCCGCAAGGCGCTGGCCGGGATTCCCGAAGAGCAGCGCGAGGCCCTCATCCTGATCGGCGCATCGGGCTTTTCCTACGAGGAGGCCGCCGGGATCTGCGGCTGCGCCATCGGTACGGTCAAGAGCCGGGTGAGCCGGGCGCGCCGCCGGCTGGCGGAGCTCCTGTCCATGGAGGAGGGCGGCGATTTCGGCCCATCCTCCGCTGCCGAGACGGTCGGCGAACCGGCCGTCACCGGCGATCTCGCCGTGCATCTGCGCAAATAGCGCGCCGCCAGCGCTCAGTCCGTCGGGTCGCTCTCCGCGGTCAGCTTCTGGTCGGCCTCGGTCATGGGCTGGGTGGTGAAGCCCTTCAGCGTGCCCATCTCCTCGGCGTCGCGCGGGATTTCCACCTCGCTCATCGCATAGGCCGTGGCGAGCTCGGCCAGCGAGCGCAGCGCGTGCATGTGGATGCGCTCATAGCCGTGCGATCCGTCGACGCCGAAGGTGATGAGGGCTGTGCGCACATCCGCGCCCGCTTCCAGCGCCGCGGCGCTGTCGGAGCGGTAATAGCGGAAGATGTCCTTCTGGTAGCGGATGTCGTTGTCCCGGCACAGCCGGGCGAGCTTGCGTGTGAGATGGTAGTCGAACGGCCCGGTCTGGTCGGCCATGCAGATGGTGACGCCGAACTCCTCGCTGTTCTGGCCGGGCGCGGTCGTGCCGTTGTCGATGGAGACGAGGGAGGAGACGTCGTGCGGCAGGACGGAGGATCCGCCGATGCCGACTTCCTCCGAGATCGAGAACAGCCACAACACGTCGACCGGCGGAGTGACCTTCTCCTCCACCATCGCCTTGAGCGCGGCGAACATCACGGCCACGCCGGCCTTGTCGTCGAGATGGCGGGAGACGACGAAACCGTTCTCCATGAATTCCGGGGCCGGATCGATGGCCACCGTGTCGCCCACCGCGACGCCGAGATGCTCCAGATCGCTTGCCGTGCGGGCAAGCGCATCGACCCGCACCTCGACATGCCGCCAGTCCACCGGCTGGGTGTCGATCTCATCGTTGAAGGTGTGTCCGGAGGCCTTCAGCGGCAGGATCGTGCCGCGATAGAAGCCGGCCTCGGAGAACACGGTGCAGCGCGCCCCCTCCGCGAAGCGCGACGACCAGTTTCCGATGGGCACGAGCTCCAGCCGCCCGTTGTCCTTCAGGAGCTTGACCTGCGCGCCGAGCGTGTCGAGATGGGAGATCAGCGCGCGGCCGGGATGTTCGTGCTCGCCCTTGAGGCGCACCCGGATCGCGCCGCGCCGGGTCAGCTCGTATTCGAGGCCGAAGCGGCGCAGCTCCTGGCAGCAATCGCGCACGATCATGTCCGTGTAGCCCGACGGGCTGGGGATCGCGAGCAGCCGGGCAAGCCGGTCGGCTAGGTAGTCCGTGTCGATCGGCAGTCTGATCATCGCGGGCCCTGATCCTCTGGAAGTGAGGCCCGGGCTGCCGTGGGGACCGAGGTCGGGAACAGAAGGTCGATGAACCGCTCGGCGGTCGGCTGCGGTTCGTGGTTGGCAAGCCCCGGGCGTTCGTTCGCCTCGATAAAGACGTATTGGGGCTCGTCCGGCGCGTCAACAATGAGATCGACGCCGACCACGGGAATCTCGATGGTCTGGGCGACCGTCACGGCGACCTCCGACAGGACGGGATGGAGCTCCGCGGTCACGTCGTGGATCGTGCCGCCGGTGTGGAGATTGGCGGTCTTGCGCACCTCCAGCTCGGCCCCGGCGTCCAGGATGTCGCTCATCTCGTGGCCGGCGCGCCGCACGCAGCGTTCCGTCTCCTCGTCCATGGGGATCTGCGACTCTCCGCCGGTGGCGGACGCCCGGCGCCGGCTCTGGCGCGCGATGAGATCGCCGATGGTGGACTGGCCGTCGCCGATAATATGGGCCCGGCGCCTGATGGCGGCGGCGACCACCTCGTCATTGATGACGATGATGCGCAGATCGTCGCCCTTCACATATTGCTCGATGAGCACATTGTCGGAGAGCTGGGCGGCGGCCTCGACGGCGGCCTTCACCTGGTCGAGCTCGGCGAGGTCCACATAGACGCCGCGGCCCTGTTCGCCGCGCGACGGCTTCACCACGACAGGGCCGTTCTCCTCCAGGAACCGGGCCATCGACGCGTCGTCCCCGGCGATCGTCTGCGCGGGCACCGCGACGCCGGCACGCGCCACGAGGCGGCGGGTCACCGACTTGTCGTCGCAGATCGAGACCGCGACGCCGCTCGTCAGCTCGCTCAGCGCCTCCCGGCACACAATGGCCCGCCCGCCGTAGGACAGGCGGAAGAAGCCGCCCTCCGCGTCGATGACCTCGATCTGGATGCCGCGCCGGCGCGCCTCGTCGACGACGATGCGGGCATAGGGGTTGAGCTCGCTGTCGGGCTGGGGGCCGGCGAACAGCGCCTCGTTAAACGGGTTCTTGCGCTTGACCGCGAAGTAGGGGACCCGCACGAAGCCGAGCTTGTCATAGAGCGCGATGGCCTGGCTGTTGTCGTGCATGACCGAGAGGTCGAGATACTGCGACCCGCGCGCCTTGAAATGCTCGGCGAGCCGGCGCACCAGCGCCTCGCCGATCCCCGGGCGCATGGCCTGGGGATCGACCGCCAGGCACCACAGCGAGGAGCCGTGCTCGGGATCGCCGAAGGCGCGCCAGTGGTCGATGCCCATGACGGTGCCGAGGATCTCGCCGGTATCCTCGTCCTCCGCGACGAAATAGGTGATCGCCCGGCTGTCCCTCTTCGACCAGAAGAATTCCGGCGGCACGGGCACCATGGAGCGCTTCAGATAGATGCTGTTGACCTGCTCGGCATCGTCGAGCGAGGACAGCCGTCGTACGAAGAAGCCGCGGGGCTTGCGGCGCGACTGCCGGTAGGTCGACAGATCGAGGCGATAGGTGTCGGAGGGGTCGAGGAACAGCTCCTGGGGCGCCGCCGCGATCACGATATGGGGATCGCGGACATAGAAGGCGATGTCGCGGCGCTCCGGCTCTTCCCGCCGCATCTCCTCGACGAGGGTGTCGGCATCCTCGAAGGTCTGGCCGAACAGCAGCCGGCCCCATCCGCAATCGATTGCGGCCTGCACAGGGGCAGGCTCGTCTTCGCCGTCGTCCATTCCCGAGATGCGGGGCTTCATTCCGTAGTCGCGCAATCGCCGCATGCGGTGGTCGTAGGCGGCGCGTCCGCGTTTCCTGCCGGAAGCTGGAGTGGTCATTGCCGTTCTTGTCCTTCCCGGTGCCTACAGGCCGTGCGACTGGAGCCACATCTCGACGAGCGCGGCCTGCCAGAGCTCCGAACCGCGCAACGGCGTGATATGGGCCCTGGGGTCGTCGAACAGCGCGTCGAGATAGTCCTGCCTGAACAGGCCGCGCTCGCGGGCGCGGCTGGAGGTAAGGGCGTCCCTGGTCATCTCCAGATAGGGGCCCTCGACATATTTGAGGGCCGGGACCGGGAAATAGCCCTTGGGCCTGTCGATCACCTCCGCCGGCACGACCTGGCGCGCCACCGCCTTCAGCACGCCCTTGCCGCCGTCTGCGAGCTTGTGCTCGGGCGGAATGCGGGCGGCCAGCTCGACGAGCTCGTGGTCGAGAAAGGGCACGCGTGCCTCGAGCCCCCAGGCCATGGTCATATTGTCGACCCGCTTCACCGGATCGTCCACCAGCATGATGGTCGAATCGAGCCGCAGCGCCTTGTCCACGGGATCCTCCGCGCCCGGCATGCCCATATGCTCGGAGACGAAGGCGCGGGAGAAGTCCTCGCCGAGATAGCGGTCGCTCACATGGCGGGCGAACTTGTCGTGATCCCGGTCGAAGAAGGCCTCGGCATAGTCGTCGAGTGCGGTGTTGGAGCCTGAGAGCTTCGGATACCAGTGATAGCCGGCGAAGACCTCGTCGGCCCCCTGGCCGCTCTGGACCACCTTGACGTGCTTGGCGACCTCCTTGGAGAGCAGGAAGAAGCCCACATTGTCGTAGGAGACCATGGGCTCCGACATCGCCGCGATGGTTTCCGGCAGGGCGGTGAGGAGCTGGTCCGACGGCACGAAGATCTTGTGGTGATCGGTGCCGAAGCGCTCCGCGATGATATCGGAATACATGAACTCGTCGCCCTTCTCCTCGCCGACCGACTCAAAGCCGATGGAGAAGGTCTGCAGGCCCGTCTGGCCGGCCTCGGCGAGCAGCGCGACGATCAGGCTCGAATCGACACCGCCCGACAGCAGCACGCCCACGGGCACGTCGGCGATCATGCGGCGGTCGACGGCGAGCCGCAGCGCCTCGCCGACCCGGTCGCGCCAGACCTCCGCGGAGGTCTCCAGATCCTCCTTGGTGCGCTCGAACCGGAGGCTCCAGAAAACCTCGTCCTTGGTGCGTCCGTCGGGCTCGACGATCCTCAAGGTGGCGGGCGGCAGCTTGCGGATGCCGGACAGCAGGGTGCGCGGCGCCGGCACGACCGCATGGAACGTCATGTAGTTGTGGAGCGCGCCGAGATCGATCTCGGTATCGACGTCTCCGGCGGCGAGTATGGCGGGCAGGGTGGAGGCGAACCGCAAACGCCTGTCCGTCGCGCTGTAATAGAGCGGCTTGATGCCGAAGCGGTCGCGCGCGAGAACGAGCCGGCCCGTATCGCGCTCGTAGATGGCGAAGGCGAACATGCCGTGGAAACGCTTCGGCGCTTCCGGCCCCCAGGCGTGCCAGGCCTTGAGGATGACCTCGGTGTCGCCGTCGGAGAAGAAGCTGTAACCCTTCGCCTGAAGCTCGGAGCGCAACTCCTTGTAATTATAGATACAGCCATTGAAGGCGATGGTCAGGCCGAGCGCGGCGTCGACCATGGGCTGCTCCGCCTTGTCGCTGAGATCGATGATCTTCAGCCGCCGGTGGCCGAGGCCGACGCGGTTTCTCGTCACCGCGCCGTGGCCGTCCGGTCCGCGCGGCGCGAGGCAGGCGCTCATCGCTGCAAGTGCATCCTGAGAAGCAGGGCTTCCGTCGAAGGTGATCTCTCCGCAGATTCCACACATATGTCCTGGTCAGATGTCGTGATTGATCGGTGCCCGGATGGGCGGCAGACAGTCTCGCTTGCGGACTGTGACGTCCGGTAAACGCATTGGCGGCGCATTGGTTCCGGGGCGGTGCATGGCGGCCCCTTCTAGCAACCGGGGGCCGGTATGGCGAATCCGGTTCGCAAGTGGGGCCTCGCGATCCTAGAGGGCGGGGCTGAGTTCGGGCCGCGGCTGGACACGCCGCGCGCCCATCACGCGGTTGACGATGGCGGTCTGGCGGTCGAGGCAGTCGGACAGCGCGAATCTGTGGCGGACCGTCAGCCGAGCCTTCTCCCGGATGGCATTGTGGGAGGAACGCTTCGTCAGCGCCTCCGCGATCCGCCCGGCGAGCAGCGTCTCGTCCCAGAAGTCGGTGAGGTATCCGTTGACGCCGTCGGCGACGATTTCCTGGACGGGCGGTGTCGCCGACCCGATGACGAGGCATCCGCAGGCCATGGCCTCCAGCACCGACCAGGAGAGCACGAACGGGTAGGTGAGGTAGACATGGGCGGCGGAGACCTGGAACAGCGCGATCAGCGTGTCGTGGTCGACGCGCCCGAGAAACACGATCCGGTCGGGATCGAGCCCGGTTTCCTCCATCATGACCGCGCGCCAGCTTCGCCCGTCCTCGGGGGGAACGCCATAGCTCACCCCGTCGCCGCCGGCCACGACGAACAGCGCGTCGCGATTCGTCTTCGCGAGCCTCGCGGCGGCGCGGATGAACTGCGGGAAGCCGCGATAGGGCTCCAGATCGCGCGCCACATAGGTCACGACGGGATCGCCGGGCTTAAGCACCCGCCCGTCGGGCAGGGAGAGGCGGGCGTCCGGATCCGGCCGGCATCGCGCCACGTCGATGCCCTCATGGCACAGCGCCATGCGCCGGCGCGCCCAGTCGGGATAGCGGCTGCGCTGCCATCGGGTTGGGCTGAGCCCGGCCTCGATGGCGTCCAGCGTGACGAGCTGGCTCACATTGCGCAGGCGGATGCGCTGGCGCTCCTCCAGCGTGACGGGGTCGTCGGGTGCAAACCCCATGTCCCCGCCATCGGCCCGGTAGAAATACTCGCAATAGCCCAGCATGGGCGTGTCGGGCAGCACGTCCTTGGCGAACAGAAGCCCGCCCCAGCCGATATGGCCGACGACGATGTCCGGAGGGCCGTCGCGCCGGCGCAGCGTCTCCAGCGTTTCGGCGACCTTCGTTCCGGTGCGCACATGACGGTCCGGGCCCGCCATGGGACGCGACACTGCCGGCGCGCCGCGCGGCGGGGGCTCGGGCCTGTAGCGGACGACGCCGACGCCCGGCATCTGGACGTCGACCTTTTCGGCGATGAGGGTCACCTGCCACCCGGCGGCTGCCAGATGCGGTGCGAGATGAAGAAACTGCCCGGGTCCGTGTCGATGGACGAAGACAGCCTTCATTTCCGTCCGTTTCGCGACGTTGGCGGGGTCGCGTCGGCCCAGGCGGCATCGCCGTAGCGCAGCGTCGTGGTCCAGACCTCCTCGAGCCTGCGCAGCATGCGGAACGCGGTCTCCATCTCGCCATATTCCATCTCGTCGCGCACCACGAGGCGGTGATACCCGTCATGGATGCCCCGGATCGCGTCGCACAGTTCGTGACCCTTGGGCGCAAGGCGGATGCGCGCCGACCGCCGGTCGCGCGGCGAGGTCTCGCGTTCGATATATCCCGCATCTCCCAGTTGCTTGAGGTTGTAGGAGGCGTTCGAACCGAGATAGTGCCCACGGTCGAGCAACTCGCGGATCGAGAGCTCGTCATGGCCGATCGTGAACAGCATCATGACCTGGGACGGGCTGGCATCGTCGACGCCCAGACGGTTCAGATCTCCGCGCAAAAGGTCGGTGTAGCGCCGGTAGATGCGCTCCAGAACGCGGGCCAGCTCGAGGTGCGTCGCCGCTTCGGTGTCCCTCTCATGATCGCTCGTCGCAAGCGGAGCCGACGCCCCGTTTCCGCGCTCGGCACGGGAAACAGCCGTCCTCTTCCCCTCCTTCACGAGATGTTCTTCCATGGTTCCCCATCCTTCACCAGAATTTGCGTAGAAATTCGAAACAAATTCCCACGAGATTTACATAAAACACATGAGAAAAACCTGCGCGATCCTGGGACGTTTCGATCATTAGATCGACATATTTGGCTCTATAACCTGAATAGTCGGATTTCGGCATCATGCGGGCAGATTAGGGAAAATGTATGACTACAAGCGAATGGCTTGAAACCGCATGCAATTTTTCAGCGTTTTCGGGGTAACCGCGGATGGCGGATGAACAGTCGACGATGCCGGCCGAGGCGGCGTCCCTGGTGACGGAGATTCGCCGCACCTTCACGATGGGGCTGATCTATGCGGGCCTCCTGAGCGGCTGCATCACGTTGCTCCAGCTCACCGTCCCGTTCTTCATGCTGCAGGTGCATGACCGGGTCATCACCAGCCAGAGCGTGGACACGCTGCGCCTTCTGGCGGTGCTGTGCCTGGCGGCGCTTGCGCTTTACGGCGTGCTGGAATTCATTCGCGCGATCACCTTCCAGGCGATCGCGAGCGGCGTTGTGCGGCGGCTGAACCTGCCGACGATCGAGGCCGCCATCCGGTCCTCGCTGGAGCGGGGCACCTCGGGCGGCGCGCAATCGCTGAGGGACCTGAACGACCTGCGCGGCTTCATCACCGGCCAGGCGATCACGGCTCCGCTGGAGGCCTTCTGGGCGCCGATCTTCCTCGCCGTGATGTTCGCGCTCCACTACATCTACGGCATTGTCGGCCTGATCTCGGTGCTCGTCCTGATCGGCCTGAGCCTGATGTCGGACATGCTCTCGCGGCATGTGATGAAGGAGGCCAACGACGCCAACATCGAGACGATCTCGAGCATCGGCTCCTCGATGCGCCATGCCGAGACGATCGAGAGCATGGGCATGCTGCCCGCACTGGCCCGGCGCTGGCGCGGCGCGCAGCTCCACGCCGTCGACCTCTACAATCTGGGCCATACCCGCAATCGCGGCATGCATGCCGTAACCCGCAGCCTGCGCTACAGCATGCAGGTCACCGTGCTCGGGATCGGCGCCTATCTGGTCATTCACGGCGACGTCTCGCCCGGCTCCATGATGGCCGGCAGTGTCATCATGGGCCGGCTCCTGCTGCCATTCGACAATGTGACCGGCGACTGGCGCCAGTGGGTCTCCGCACTGTCCTCCTGGCGGCGGGTGCGCACGACGCTGGAGGAAAGCCGGTCGTTCCGGGAGACCGCGCCGACGCCGCGCGCGGAGGGCGATCTGGTCATCGACCGTGTCATCTATGCGACCGCGGGTTCGGACGTGCCGATCCTGAAGGGGGTGAGCTTCACCCTGTCGCCGGGCGAGGTGCTCGGCATCGCCGGGCCGTCGGCGGCGGGCAAGTCGACGCTCGCGCGCCTCCTTGTCGGCGTGAACAAGCCGACGAGCGGCGGTGTCTATCTCGACGGCCACAATGTCTATCTCTGGGAACGTGGGTCCTTCGGCAATGTGGCCGGTTACCTGCCGCAGAGCGTGTCGCTGCTCGACGGGACGATCCGGGAGAACATCGCCCGCATGCGCGAGGCCGATCCCGCCATGGTGATCGAGGCGGCGCGTGCGGCGGGCGTGCACGAGCTCATCGGCCGGCTGCCGCTCGGTTACGACACGCCGGTCGGCGATGGCCGCTTCACATTGTCGGGCGGCCAGAAGCAGCGCATCGCCCTGGCGCGCGCCCTGTTCGGCCGGCCGCGCCTGCTGGTGCTCGACGAGCCGAACGCCAATCTCGATGCGGAGGGCGAGCAGGCACTCATGCGCGCCATCGCCTCCGCGCGTGCGGACGGCTCCATCGTGATCATGATCGCGCATCGCATGTCGATGATGCAGGCCGCCGACAAGCTGCTCGTTCTTCAGGATGGCCGGGTCGCGCAGTTCGGCGAGCGCACCGCCGTGGTGCGCGAGCTCTCCGATTCTGCCGAGGCCCGGCCAACCATCGCCAGCAAGGGGGCTGCGTCATGAACGAGGTGCTGAAGGTCGCCCGCCGGCGGGATATCGTTCCCGCGGCGACGGGGCGCGAGCCAACATGGCAGGAGATCCTCGCGGAGGACCGGGTCACCCCGCGGGTCATGCTGCGCCGGCCGCTGATCGCCGGCCTCCTGGCGATCGGGATCGGCTTCGGCGGTTTCATCGGCTGGGCGATGTCGGCCGAGCTCGACAGCGCCGCGGTCGCCAGCGGGTCGATCATCGTCGACTCGCGCAAGAAGGTCGTGAGCCATCTGGAAGGCGGTGTTCTGGAAAAGCTCATGGTTCGCGAGGGCGACCATGTGACCGTCGGCCAGCCGCTGATCGAGCTGAGCGAGACCCGCGCGCGCTCCGAGCTCGCCCAGCTCCAGGGCGAGCGGACCGGGCTCGTCGCGAAGCTCGCGCGCCTGCGCGCCGAGCAGAAGGGCGCCAGGACGATCGATTTCCCCGAGGAGCTGCTGAAGAGCAGCGACCCGCTCACGCTCGACGTGGTCGCCGACGAGCAGCGCTTCTTCGTCAAACGGCGCGAGGTCTACGAGGCCAAGCTCGACACCCAGCGCCGCGCCATCGAGCAGCACCAGGCCGAGATCGACGCCCTGCGCTCGCAGCTCGAGGCTAATCAGCGCCAGACGAATCTGATCAACGAGCAGCTGACCGCCATCCGCACGCTCGCCGATCAGGGGTTCGCCACCCGCACCAGGGTCGTCGAGCTGGAGGCACAGTGGAGCGGGCTGGTCGGCGATGGCGGCGAGTACCGCGCACAGATGGCCAAGGCCGAGCAGGGCAAGGCCAAGGCCAAGGTCGAGCTGCTCTCCATCGAGAACGAATGGCAGAGCGACATCGCCAAGGCCATTCAGGAAGCGCAGATCGCGCTCAACGACGTCAACCAGCGGATCACCTCATCAAGGGATGTGCTGGAGCGGCTCGTCGTGCGCTCGCCGTCGGCCGGCACCGTCATGAATATCCAGATGCGCACGCCGGGCAGCGCCGTGCCGGCCGGTCAGCCGATCATGGATGTCGTGCCGCAGGAGGACAATCTCGTGGTCGAGGCGAAGATCAATGTGCGCGACATCGATTCCGTTCGAGTCGGAGCGCCTGCCGAGGTGCAGTTGCAGGCCTACAGCCGGCGGACACTGCCGCCGCTCAACGGCGAGATCACCTATGTCGCCGCGGACCAGACGACGAATGAGGAGACGGGCACCGCCTTCTATGTCGTCCATGCGGAGATCGACAAGAGTGTCCTCGCCAAGCACGAGGATGTCCGGCTCTATCCGGGGATGCCGGCGGAGGTTCTGGTGAAGAATCGTCCGCGCCGCGCCATCGACTACATCATCGAGCCGATCACCAAGAGCTTCAACCGGGCGTTCCGGGAGGAGTGAGCGGCCGGCGGGATCCGCGATTTGCCCGCGTTTTCGCAATGCAGTGCGGCAAGACCGCACGCCATTCATGTATTTCGCAAGTAAATCGACTTTACATTGACGTAAATTTTAGTCATACGACGCCATTCTTTTGGGCATCTGCCGACGTATTTCGCACCGGATATCGGAGTCGGACGCTGGGCGGACGGGCCGCAGAACGCCTGTCTTTCGCGGCGCTTACTACCGTTTTCCGAGCCTTCCGGCGGTTCCTCGCCCTGTGACAGGCGACTTTCCGCCGTCGCGTGGGTATTCGTCACGCACCATAATTTCGAAATTCGCAACAAATAATTATTAAATAGAATTTCATTTTTTATCTGAAAAACGGTTCGGATTTGAAGTTAGGGACATGGTGATGACACAATAAATTCAATAAATGCTCATTCCAAAGCAGATTTTGCTGAGGTATATTGCGAGCCGTGATCGTCGCAGTGCGGATAGCGGGGGTCACATTACGGGGGCGCAATGCGCCGACACACCCTGATCAAGGAGGGAACCACAATGGCGACTCTCGAAGGCGGAGCGTTCGACGATACCTTAATGGGCTCGCCCGAAGCCGACATCATATTCGGGCGTGGGGGGGACGACATAGCTTTCGGGGAGGATGGAAACGACCTGCTGTTTGGGCAGGGCGGTGACGACATGCTGTTCGGCGGCGAAGGCTCCGACCAGCTTCTCGGCGGCGGCGGCGACGATCTGCTGTTCGGCGAGGAAGGCAACGATACGCTCCTCGGCGGCGGCGGAAACGACACCATGCTGGGCGGCGAGGGCGACGATGTCGTGCTCGGCGGCGGCGGTGACGATCTGCTGTTCGGCAACGAGGGCAACGACACGCTCCTCGGCGGCGGTGGTAGCGATACCATCTTCGGCGGCGAGGGCAACGACATCATGGCCGGCGGCGGCGGTGCGGACACCTTCGTGTTCACCGGCGGCGGCGGACAGGATGTGGTCCTCGACTTCCAGGCCGGCCAGGATATGCTGCAGATTTCGCAGGGTATCAACGGAACGGACGTGGCGACGGCAGAGGATGTGGCCGCACGCGCGACCCAGGTTGGCGCCGACACGGTGGTCGATCTGGGCAATGGCGACACGATCACACTCTCCAACACCAATGCCGACGACGTACAGGACGATCCGGGCTCCTATTTCTCGGTCCAGTAAGCACCTGGCAGGTGTCCATGCGGGCTTTCCCGCTTGCATGGGCGCCTGTTCGTTGGCGCGAGGGCCCGCGCGGGCCCTCCGCAATTTGTGAGTTCGGTCATCTCGTCGGTCGCGGCCTCTACCGGCCGTCGGCTGTTCGACCTGTCAGGGAGCGGCCATGCTCGATCGTGGTGCCGCGGACGTCCAGGCGGGCGTTGCGGGCGGATTCGATATTCGTCGCCTGAGCGCGCAGACGCTCGTGCTCATCTGGGATGTTCCGACAAGATTGTGGACGTCTCCTCAGCTGGAGGCCGTCGAGGGCAAGCTGCCCGCACCGATGGTAACGCTCAGACTGCCGCTCGCCTCGGGCGGGACGCGGCTGCTCTGGGCTCTGCGCGCGCCGCAGGATGCCGGCCTCAGGCTGCATGCCTATGCCGGTGCCTTGTCGTCGGGCGCGGAGGTCGCCATCGAGCCGGACACCCGCTTCGGTGCCCTCGATGTCGATGCGCTGCTCGACGATCTCACCCCGGCAAGCCGCCTGTCGCTGGCCTCGCGCATGCTGCAGGGCTGGCCCGGGCTGTTCGGGCTCCATCGCAGCCGTACATTCACCGGCCTCATTCACCGCTTCGTCGCGAGCCTCGTGGAGACACCGGCAGCCGTTCGCGCCGTCGCGAAGATCGGCGACGACCGTCTCGTCATGGAAACCGCGCTGCCGGCGACCTTCGGCAAGATCGACGATGTCTTCGTCGTCGCGCCGAACGGGTTCGCGCGGCTCGGCGGCACGCCCCATCTGTCGGGAACCGACGGCCAGGGGCGCCGTGCGATGCATCTGGTCATGGACCACGCCATGCTGCGCGACGACGGCTTCGTCGTCGTGGCCGGCGCGCAGGGCCTGGCCGTGCGGCGCATGGCGCAGGCTCGCCAGGTTCCCGATCTGCCGGCCTGGTGGCGCCAGCGCGCGACCATGGGGTCCGGCCTTTACGAACATATCGTTGCCGCGCTCGCCACTGGTACGGACAGCGACGCGCGCGCCGCGCTGGAATTCCAGCTTCGCTGCCCGCTCCAGCCCCAGCGCGTGACGGGCGGCAACGGATTGCCGGCGGCAGAGATCGATGTGGCCCTTTCGGGTCCATCCGGCCTCTTCGCCGGCGGTTGGTTCAGCGATCCCACCGATCTCGTCGACGGGCTGGATGTCCTCGACGGGGACGGCGGGTACCGGCCGCTGGACGACAATATGCACCGCTTCCGCGGCCACGCGAACCGCGACGGCGAGACCGTCGAGGCGACGGGGTTCGTCGCCTTCCTCGATACGCAGGAGGGTGCAGCCCCGCTGCTGCAGCCCCGGTTCCTCCTGCGGCTCGCCTCCGGCGCGCGCTACCTCATGGTCCCGCCGCGCCAGCCGGTCGATCCGAGCGAGGCGCGGGCATCGGCGCTGCGGGCCATTCCCCCTCAGCATCTGGGCGACGACGTTCTGACGGGCTGTCTCGCGCCCACGCTCGGCGCGCTTCAGGAGCAGCACCGCGCCCGCGTCGGTATCGATGCGGTGAAGACGATCGGGCAGCCTCTGGACAACCCCGAGATCAGCATCGTCGTCCCGCTCTACCGGGTCCTCGATTTCCTGCGCGTGCAGGTGGCGAGCTTCGCGGCCGATCCGGATATCGCGGAGCGCGGCGAGCTCGTCTATGTGCTCGATTCGCCGGAACAGGCCGAGGAGGTCGAGCACCTCATGCACGGCCTCCATCTGCTCTACGGCCTGCCCATGACGCTCGTCGTGATGAACCGCAATGGCGGCTATTCGCTGGCCTGCAATGCGGGCGCGCGGACCGCCCGCGGCCAGGTGCTGGCCATGCTGAATTCCGACGTCATTCCCTCCGGCCCCGGCTGGCTGGCGACGCTGGCGGCGCGCCTCGAGGGCGATGACGGCGCGGCGGCCGTCGGGCCGAAGCTCCTGTTCGAGGATGGTTCGATCCAGCATGCGGGCATGTATTTCGCGCGCGATTTCCGGGGGCAGTGGCTCAACCATCATTTCTACAAGGGGATGCCCGGCCGTTTCGCACCGGCCTGCGTGGACCGCATGGTGCCGGCGGTCACGGGGCCTGCCTCGTCGTGCCCCGCGCCGTCTTCGAGGATGTGGGCGGGTTCACGGAGGATTACGTCATCGGAGACTATGAAGATAGCGACCTCTGCCTCAAGATCCGCCGCGCCGGCCACGGCATCGCCTATGCCGCCAATGTGGAGCTCTATCATCTGGAGCGCCGCTCCATACAGCACAATGCCGACTACATGCGCGGCGTGGCGGCGCGCTACAACGCCTGGCTCCATGCCGGGCGCTGGAACGACGCCATGACCGGGCTCATGGGCGAGGACGGCGCGGGCGGCGTGGATCCGGCGAGGTGGGCGGCATGAGCGAGGTTGTCGCGCTTCAGGGCTATATGGGCGACGGCGCGGAGGGCTCCGACGAGCGCATCGAGTGGCTTGCCGAGACGATCCTGCGCAACCGCTTCCTGCCGGCCCCGCCGGCGGAGAACGTCTTTGTCGGCGATGGCGACTTCCGGCTCATCGGCACGGAGTTCCTGCGCCATTTCGTGCGGCTCGGGGGCTTGCGGCCGGAGCATCGCGTGCTGGATATCGGCTCAGGCATCGGGCGCATGGCGGTTCCGCTGACCCAGTATCTCGACCCCGAGACGGCGAGCTACGAGGGTATCGACCCGGTCCGGGAAGGCGTGGACTGGTGCAGCGAGACCGTCTCGCCGGTCTATCCCAATTTCCGCTTCCGCCATCTCGATATCGCCCATGATGTCTACAACCCGGCGGGCCGCATCAAGGGCGAGGAGCTGAGGCTTCCCTTCGACGATGCGGCGTTCGACTTCATCCTCATGGTGTCCGTCGCCACCCACCTGCCGGCTGTGGAGATCGGGTCCTATACGCGCGAGATCGCCCGCGTTCTGGCGCCCGGCGGGCGGCTGTTCCTGTCGGCCTTCGTGATGGACGAAAGCGCGCGGACCCAGACGGAGGGGCGCGATGCGCGCCTCGGCTTCACGCCGGCCGGCGAGGGGCCGGAATGGTACGCCAATCCGGAGGCGCCGCTCGGCGCGGTCGCCTTCGAGGACGGCTTCATCGACGATGTCCTGCAGCGCGCGGGGCTGGCCATCCGGCGCAAGAGCCTCGGCCACTGGCGCGGACGGCAGGCGGCCCACTACCAGGACGTCTTCGTCGCGGAGAAGGGCGGGGAGGAGGCATGAGCACGCGGATCCTCGTGGTCGCCCACAACCATCCCGACTTCCACCCCGGGGGCACGGAGATCTTCGCCCACGACCTGTTCGGCGCCTACAAGCGCGCCGGCGCGGAGGCCCTGTTCGTCGGCGCGACCAATCGCATCCATCGCGAGCCGCGGCCCGGCACGAGCTTCCAGGCGGTCGGCGATGCCGGCGACGAGGTCGTGCTGTGGGCCGGCCATTTCGACCGGTTCATGATGAGCCAGACCGATCTTTACGGCGTGATCCAGGACCTGAAGGAGCTGCTCTGCGAGTTCCGGCCGGATATCGTCCACATCCACCACATGCTGCTGGTGGGCGCGGAGTTTCCCGCGCTCGTGCGCCGCATCCTGCCCGATGCGCTGATCGTGATGACGCTCCACGACTACTATCCGATCTGCGCCCATGACGGGCTGATGGTGAAGACGGGCGCCTATGAACGCTGCGGCAAGGCCGATCCCTCGCGCTGCAATGGCTGCTTCCCGGACATCGCGCCGGACCGGTTCCTGCTGCGCGAGCTGAACATCAAGACGCATATGCGCGCGGTCGACCGCTTCATCTCGCCGAGCCAGTTCCTCAAGGACCGGTATGTCGGCTGGGGCATCGACGAGGACCGGATCTCGGTGGTGCGCAACGGCCGGCCCGCGGCGCATCCCGTGCCGGCGCGCAAGAGCGCTGACGGCCAGCGCAATGTCTTCGGTTATTTCGGCAATCTCAATCCGTGGAAGGGCGCGCCGGTGCTCCTGAAGGCCTGCCGCTATCTCATGGAGGCGGAGATCGATTTCGAGCTGCGCATCCACGGCGGCGCGCCGTTCCAGAGCGAGAACTTCACCGACGAGCTTGAGGCGCTTCTGAAGGACACGGAGGGCTGCGTCACCTGGCACGGCGCCTATGGGCGCGGGGACGTGGCCGCGCTGATGGCCGGGGTGGACTGGGCGGTCCTGCCGTCGATCTGGTGGGAGAACGCGCCGCTCGTGATCCAGGAGGCCCAGCTTCACGGCCGGCCCATGATCGTCAGCGGCATAGGCGGCATGGCGGAGATGGTGACGGACGAGGAGACGGGCCTCCACGTCCGGCCCAACGACCCCTTCGACCTAGCCCGCATCATGCGGCGCTGCATTCTGGAAGACAGGCTGTGGGACAGGCTCGCCCGCAACATCGCGCCGCCGCCCGATATCGACGATGTCGCCGCCGCCCATCTCGAGCTGTTCGGCGACCTCCGCGAGGCGGCGGCCGCCGAAACGGCAGCCTGAACCCGGCGAACAGAGAGGACCCTGCGATGTCAATGGCCGAGGCCACGCAAACCGATAGCGCAGTCGCGACAGAGCCGGCACCGGCCCAGATCGAGGGCCGGGTCGACGCCATAGACAATGGCCGTCTCTACGGCTGGGTCTGGGATCCGTCGCGGCCGGACGAGAGGATCGTCGTCCATGTCCTCATGAACGGCACGACGCTCGCCACCACCGTTGCCGACAAGCCCCGCGTGGATCTGAAGCGCAACGGCATCGGCGACGGCCATCATGCCTTCGATTTCGAGCTCTCCGAGGAGGCCGGGGCGGCCGCCGACCAGCTGACCGTGGTCGCCGCCTCCGCCGACACGGGCACCGAGATCGTGCTGCGGATCCCGACGACCGGCGAGCGCAATGCCGAGGCGGCCATGACGGTGCCGCTGAGCCTCATTCTCGACCGGCTCGACCGGGTGATCGCCGCCCAGCGGCATCTCCAGCGGGCGCAATACGAGACCGGGGAGAAGATCGACGATTCCGTGGAGCGGCTGCACACGCTGCTGTCGTCGGAAAGCGGCCTGTCGGAGGCGGTCGACGTGGTCCGCGACCGGCAGTACGACGTGGCCAAGCGCATGGACGAGCTCGACGTCTTCCTGATGCGCTTCGACGGCGCTCTCGGGGATTTCGACGGCAGGCTCAAGAAGCTTGCCGAGCGCAGCAAGAACGACGTGCGCGCCCATCTCCTGCTCCTGTCGGGCTTCGTCGGCGTGATCACCGGGATCGTGCTCTCCATGATGTTCGGAGGATAGGGCATGACGGTCCACGGCATCGAGGCGCGCCAGAGAGCGCAGACCGCCGCCGGAAAGGACCGTTGTCGCACGGGCCTTCCCACCGGCAGCGAGGCCGGCGTTCTCGTGCTCGGAGGCAGCGGCCTCCTGGGCCGGGCGCTCGGCGCGGCCTACGATATGGCTGGCATATGGGCCTTCGCGCCGCCGAGACCGGTCGTCGATGCGACGGACGCCGCGGCGCTCGCCACCATGGTCGAGGCGCTCAGGCCCGCCATTGTCGTCAATGCCGCCGCCTTCACCGGCGTCGACGCGGCCGAGGAGCACCGCGAAGCCTGCCGGGCCGTCAATGCCGGCATCGCGGCCTCGCTTGCCGATGCGGTCGCCGGGATCGAGGGCACGCTGATCCATATCTCGACGGATTTCGTGTTCGACGGCGAGGCGAACCGCCCCTATCACGAATATGACGCCGTCGCGCCGGTGAACTGGTATGGCGCGACCAAGGAGGAGGGCGAGCGGGCCGTGCGGGCGAGCGGCTGCCGCCATGTCATCCTGAGGACGGCGTGGCTGCACGGCAGCGCACGCCGGTCCTTCGTCTCCGCGTTCCTCGACAGGCTCGCCGCCGGCGAGAGGGTCGATGCCGTATCGGACCGCGTCGCCTCGCCGACCTCCGTGGACGAGCTCGCGGACGCCATAACGGCGCTCACCGCGCGCCTGCGCGCCGGCAGGCCGGTGCCGTCGGGCACCTATCATTTCGCCGGCAAGGGCGGCGCGACGCCGCGCGACATCGCGCTGGAGATCGCTGCGATCTGCCGGGCCGATCCCCGCCTCGTCAACGGCGTCAGCGCGGCCGGACGCGACGAGCCCGCCCGCCGCCCGCGCTATGCGGCGCTCGACACGGGCCTTGCCCGCGCACGGCTCGGGCTGGAGCCCCGCCCCTGGCAGGACGGTGTGCGCCGGACTGTCGGCCTCCTGTCCGGCGGTCTCCTGTCCGGCGGCAATGGGAGGCGCGCATGAAGGGCATCATCCTCGCAGGCGGAGAGGGCACCAGGCTGTGGCCGGTCACCAAGGCGACCAGCAAGCAGCTCCTCGCCGTCTGGGACAAGCCGATGATCTTCTACCCGCTCTCCACGCTCCTGCTGGCGGGGGTGCGGGACATCCTCGTCGTCACCGGACCGGGACAGGCGGAGGCCTTCCGGTCCCTGCTCGGCGACGGCTCGGCATTCGGGGTCTCCATCGCCTATGCCAGCCAGCCGCGGCCCGAAGGCATCGCCCAGGCCCTGCTGATCGGGCGGGACTTCCTGTCCGGCGAGGGCTGCGCGCTCGTCCTCGGAGACAATCTGTTCCATGGCGACAGGCTGCGCGAGCGCCTGAGGCGCGCGGTACGGCGGCCCGCCGGGGCGACGGTCTTCGCCCATCCCGTGCGCGACCCGCAGCGCTACGGCGTCCTGGCCTTCGACGGCGACGGCGCGCCGCTCGACATCATCGAGAAACCGGCCTCTCCGCCGTCCAATCTCGCCGTGACGGGCTTCTATCTCTATGACGGTACCGCGCCGGACCGCGCCGCCGAGCTTCGGCCATCGGCACGCGGGGAACTCGAGATCACCGACCTCAACCGGTCCTATCTGGAGGACGGCGAACTTGCGGTCGAGACGCTCGGGCGCGGCTGTGCCTGGCTCGATACCGGAACGCCCGCGAGCCTCCTGCAGGCGGCGCAGTTCGTCCAGGCGATCGAGGAGCGCCAGGGCCTCAAGGTCGGCTGCCCGGAGGAGACCGCATTCCAGCTCGGCCTGATCGACGCGGACGGGCTTGCCGAGCGTGCCCGCGCCTATGGCAGCAGCGAATACGGCCTCTATCTCGCACATCTCGCCCGGGAGGAGGGCAGTGTCCCGGACCCCGCGGGCGGCCTGCCGGTCGGCGGCGAGAGCAGGATGAGCCTGCCATGAACGAGCACCGCACAGCCGACCATCGGGTGCAGGACGGCCACAGGGCCATGCTCGCCATGGTCGATGACAGCCTCGCGCTCATCGCCGGCGCCGGCGACATGATGCCGGCGACCCTTCATGTGCTTCTGAACGGCGATCCGAACACGCTGTCCCAGGCGGCCATTGTGAGCTGGCGCCGCACCGCGCAAGGCTCCGATGCGCCCTACGGTTTCGTCGCCCTGGTGCCGCTCAAGTCGACATCCCGCACCCGGCTGGAGTCGGTCGTCTTCCGCCAGCCCGGCCAGCCGGTGCGCTATGTTCTGGACGAGCGCGCGCGAAGCCTCGACGAGGCGTTCCGGGCGCTCAGGGAGGAGGCCGGTCCGGCCTATGGCGCGGTGGTCGACGGGATCGTGGAGGCGCTGCTTGCCGGCACCCCCAACCCGCTCCGGCTCTCGCGCGTTGCGGCCCTTCTGCGGCTTGCCGCGCAGGGCGACGGCTTCATCGAGGTGATGGGCCGGTCGGAGGAGGGCGATGTGTTCGTCCAGGGCTGGGCGACGGAGCTGCCCCGGGGCGCATGCGCGTGATCGCGGTCGGCGGCAGCGGCGCGCCGGTGCTTGCCGAACTGACAAGCGGCACCTTCGAGCGCGAGGACCTCGGCGGCGGGGGCCAGGGCTTCGCCGGGCTGGTGGAGGCGAAGGAGCCGGTGGACGCCGCCGCGCTCCGCAGCCTGTTCTTCAGGGGCAAGGAGGGGTGGCGCTGCGTCCGCGTCTACGAGCAGCGCGTGCTGCGCGAGCCCACCGAGACGCCCTCCCATATCCGCGCGATGCTGCCGCGGGTTTCCGGCAGCGCGGAGGTCACCGCCAAGCTCAATGTCGCCGCCCACCGCTATGACGGGCAGGATACGGTCTCCGGCCTCGAAAAGCCCGTCCGGCTCGGCATCGACTTCGCGGCCATCGTCGACGATGGCGGGATCGTGGTCTCCGGCTGGCTGCTCGACCCCGACAGGCTGGTCGGCTCCGTAACGCTTCATGCCGGCGCCCAGTCGGCTGTGCTCGACGAGCGCTGGACGCGGCAGGCACGCCCCGACGTCACGCGGGCCTTCGCCGACGATGCCCTGTTTGCGAGCCTCAACCCGCAGCACAATCGCCATGGCTTCATCGCCTTCGCGCCGCGCATGGCGGAGCATGGCGCGACCGGCCCGATCTATCTGGAGCTTTCGCTCGAGGACGGCCTGCCGGCCCATTATCCGCTCGTGACGACACGGTTGACCGCGCGCCAGGTGATCGAGCGGTTGCTCGCCACGCTCGATCCCAATTCCTCCACGGCCCTCAATGCCATCGAGCGCCAGTTCGGCCCCATGGTGCAATCGCTCCAGCGCGGCAAGCCCGTCGCGGCGGAAACCGACGATATCGGCGCGTTCGACGAGACGGCGCCGCTTGCGCTCGTGATCGGCACGGATGGGCGGACCGGCGATCTCGATATCCTGCTCGCCCTTCTGGCGCTCGACCCGGAGACGCGCAAACTGCCTATCGTGCTCGCCGGCCCGTCGGAAAGCCTCGACGAGGTGGGCAGCGAGATCCGGCGGCTGGCGGGGTTCTACGGCCTCGCCATCCGGGTCGTCTACGGGGAGCGGATTGAGGACCGCTGCGACGCTCTGGAGGCCGGCATCTCCGCAACCAAATCGGAGACGCTGGCGCTCATGTCGGCTCATATCCTGCCGCGCGGGCCGGGCTGGCTGTCGCGGCTGGAGGCGGCCTATCGCAGCCGCGGCGGGAAGTATCTCGTGTCGCCCGCGATCCTGTTCGAGGACGGCTCCATTCGCTGGGCCGGCATATGGCTGGAGGGCGAGGGGCAGGGGCGCACCCTGGCGGAGCGCTATGTGGGCTATCCGCGCGCCGTGCTCGATGGCGCCGAGCCCGCCGAGGTGACCGCCGGCACGCCCGATTGCTGCATGGTGAGCCGGGCCGCCTTCGAGGAGGTCGAGGGGTTCACCAGGGGCTATGTCGGATCGGCGGAGAAGGGGCTCGACCTCGCCCTCAAGCTGAAGCTCGCCGGCACCGCCTCCCTGTGGCTGCCGGAAGTGGAGATGCTCGGGGCGGAGGAGGATATCGAGGCCGGCGCGCACTGGCGCAGGCTCGCGCGGCGCATCGACCGCTGGGCCTTCGAGCGCCGCTGGTCGCTCGTCATGTCGAATATGGGAGGCTGACCCGTTGAGCGAGAGCGCCATCCGCATCCTTGTCGTGTCTCACGGGCATCCGAGCCAGTCGCTCGGCGGCGCGGAGGTGGCGTCGCACAACCTCCACAAGGGGCTGAACGAGCTCGACGATGTGAGCTCCTTCTATCTCGCCCGCGTCGGCCCGCCGGTGCCGCGCCATAGCGCATCGGCCCTGATGAGCCTCGGCCACAAGGAGAACGAGCTCCTCTATTACGCGAACGATTTCAACCATTTCTTCCTGTCGAATCACAATACGGATGAAGTCCGGCAGGACCTGTTGCGCTTCGTCCGCGAGCTCGAGCCGGACATCGTCCATTTCCATCATGTGCTCGGCCTCGGCCTGGAGACGCTCTATGCGGTGCGCGAGGCGCTGCCGGATGCGGCCATCGTGATGACCTTCCACGAATTCGTGCCGATCTGCGCCCATGACGGCCAGATGGTGAAGACCGGCAATCGTCGCCTGTGCCACGCCGCCTCGCCGATAGACTGCAATGGCTGCTTTCCCGACATCGCGCCGGCACGGTTCCTGCGCCGCGAACGCTTCGTGAAGGCCATGCTGGAGCTGGCCGACCACTATGTGGTGCCGAGCGCGTTCCTGGCCGGCCGCTATACGGAATGGGGCATCGATCCGGACCGCATCACCGTTATCGAGAACGGCCTCGACGTGGCGGAAGAAGCGCCGGCGCGCACGCTCACAGGCCCCCGGCCACGGCGTTCGCGCTTCGCCTTCTTCGGCCAGCTCACCCCTATAAGGGCGTCGACGTGCTGCTCGACGCGGTCACCCGCGTGCCGGAGGAGATCTGGGGCGAGGATGCCCGGCTGATGATCTTCGGCAGCAATCTGGAGCGCCAGCCGGAGGCCTACCGCAAGACCGTGGAGGAGCTGATCGAGCGGGCCGGCCCGCGTGTGCGCTTCTATGGCGCCTACCAGAACGCGGAGATGCCGCATCTCATGCAGTCGGTCGACTGGGTGGTCATGCCCTCCATCTGGTGGGAGAACTCGCCGGTGGTCATCCAGGAGGCCTTCTTCCACCGCCGCCCGCTGATCTCCAGTAATATCGGCGGCATGGCGGAGAAGATCGCCGACCGGGTCAACGGCCTGCATTTCCGGGTGTTCAGCGCCGAGGACCTTGCCGACCGGCTGGTCGAGGCGCTTACGGAGGAGGGGCTGTGGGACCGCCTGCGCGACGGGATCCCGGAGCCCTGCTCCTACCGCGCCTGTGCGCGGCGCCATCTCGATCTCTATCTCGACGTCCTGGAGAAGCGCCAGCCGGCCGGCGAGCCGGCGTCGCCGGACACCGTCGCGCAGACCGCCTGACCGTTGGAGCCCGAAGGAGGACACCATCGCCCGCATCCTTGTCATGATCCCGTCCGGCGAGGTCTATGACCACGACAATGTTCGCTGGTACGACTACCGGAATGTCGAGCGGCATATCGCCCACTACCACAATATCGGCGATGCCTTCGTCTACGATTCCTCGCTGAAGCTCCTGGATTTCGACACGGTGCGGGTGCTGCCGATCGCCAATCCGCGCATGGAGGAGATCGACCGGCTGCGCGAGGAGTGCGACTACGTCTTCCTGCGCGGGTCGAACTACATCCACCAGGCGATGAACTGGGAGAACGCGATCCCCGTCCTGAAGCGCCTCAAGCTTCCCGTCATCGGCTTCGGCATCGGCGCGCAGGCCCCGGTGGAGGGCGCGCTGTCGCTGTCGGAGGAGACGAAGACCGTGCTCCGGCTGATGGCGGAGTCCACCCCCTCCATCGGCGTGCGCGGCGCCTATACGGCGGATGTGCTGTGGGGGCTCGGCATCCGCAATACCCGCATCATCGGCTGTCCGACGGCCTTCCGCCGGAACGATCCAGACCTCTCCGTCACGCTGCCGGGGCTGGAGGATGTCGCCAGGGTGGGGGTGACGCTCCGGCGCGAGGTCTCGCCGGCCTATGCCCGCGACGTGCGCCACTATCTCACGACCCACCGCGACCTGGTGAAGGCGATGGCGGCCCGCTTCGACGTGACGCTGATGGCGCAGGGCGAGGTGGAGGAGAAGGCGCTCGTGCTCGGCACGCCGGACCGGCACGAGGAGGCCTTCGCCGCGCTGAGGGCCAATCCCTGGGCGGCCGACTGGTTCCTCGACGACGAGATCGAGGCGCTCTACCGGACGCGGCTGTTCTATTCGGACGTCGTCGCCGACTACGAGACGCTCGTGCGCGAGCTCGACCTCGTGCTCGGCTACAGGCTGCACGGCAATCTGATGGCGCTGGCGAACGGCGTGCCCTCGATCTACTTCACCTATGACAGCCGGACAGCGGAGTTCGCCGAGACCTTCCGCATTCCGAGCCACGACGTGTTTTCGGAGGAAACGTTCCGCTTGGAAGACTATTGGGACCAGTCCCTGTTCGACCGGTTCAACAGGGCCTGGTTCCACACCTATCGCGAAATGCGCAGCTTTCTCGTGGAGAACGGCGTCGCCAACAGAATGGTCGACGTCGCGGCAAGCCCGAAACGGGCGCCGGAGAAGACGGCTGCCTGCGCATGATCAACAGAGGGTAGAGATGACGATATTGGTAACAGGCGGTGCCGGCTATATCGGCAGTCACATGGTGCTCTCGCTTCTGGGCGCGGGGCGCGAGGTGGTGGTGCTCGACGATCTCTCCACGGGCTTTCGCTGGGCCGTGCCGGACGAGGCGGCCTTCGTGGAGGGCGATTGCGGCGACGAGGCGCTCGTCGCGGACCTGATGCGCCGCCACGGCGTGACGGCGGTCATCCATTTCGCCGGCTCCATCGTGGTGCCGGATTCGGTGACGGATCCGCTCGGCTACTATCTCAACAACACGGTGAAATCGCGCTCGCTGATCGCCTGCGCGGTCGAGACGGGCGTGAAGCATTTCATCTTCTCGTCCTCCGCCGCCGTCTATGGCGAGCCGGAGAAGACCCCGATCGGGGAGGAGGCGCCGCTCGCGCCCATCTCGCCCTACGGCACCTCCAAGATGATGACGGAGCTCATGCTGCGCGATGCCGCGGCCGCCCACGACATCGCCTATGGGGCGCTGCGCTATTTCAACGTCGCCGGCGCCGATCCGGGCGGCCGGTCCGGCCAGTCGGGCGCCCGCGCCACCCATCTCATCAAGGTCGCGAGCCAGGCGGCGACGGGCGAGCGCGTAGGGCTGGAGATCTTCGGCGAGGACTATCCCACACCCGACGGCACCTGCATCCGCGACTACATCCATGTGAGCGATCTGGCCCATGCCCACCTCCTGACGCTTCGCCATCTGGAACAGGGGGGCGGGGATCTGGTGCTCAATTGCGGCTACGGCCACGGCTATTCCGTGCGCGAGGTGATCGACGCGGTGAAGCGTGTCTCCGGCGTCGATTTCCCGGTCGCGATGGCGCCGCGCCGTGCCGGCGACCCGGCGGCGCTCGTAGCGGGCGCGGACCGCATTCGCGGCGTGCTCGGCTGGCAGCCGGCCCATGACGATCTCGACACCATCGTCGCCCACGCCCTTGCCTGGGAGGGTGCGCTGAAGGCGCGCCGGACGGCGGCGGCGTGACAACCGCTGAGGAGGGAGGACCCGCCCATGGCCCGGATCACGATACTCGGCCCCGTGGAGGAGCCGCGGCCACGCAACGTCTGGAGGTCGCCCATGAGACATGAAACGCTCGCCATACCGGATCTCGTGCTGTTCACTCCGGACATCCACGGCGACGAGCGCGGGACCTTCGCGGAGACCTTCCGCGCGGACTGCTTCGAGGCCGCCGCCGGTGCGGCCGACTTCGTCCAGGACAACCAGTCCTGGTCGAAACCCGCCGGTACGGTGCGCGGCCTGCATTTCCAGATCGCACCGAGCGCGCAGGGCAAGCTCGTGCGGGTGCTCCAAGGCGCGATCAGGGATGTCGCGGTCGATATCCGGGTGGGGTCTGAGACCTATGGGGAGCACGTCGCGGTGGAGCTTTCCGCGGAGAACTGGCGCCAGCTCTGGATTCCGCCGGGCTTTGCCCACGGTTTCGTGACGCTCGAGCCCGACACCGCCGTTGCCTACAAGGTGACCGCCCATTACGACGCCAAGGCGGAGCGGGGGCTGGCCTGGGACGATCCCGCACTCGGCATAGACTGGGGGATCGATCCCGGCGAGGCGACGCTGTCGCGCAAGGACCTGAGCTGGCCGCGCCTGGCGGATGTCGACACGGTGTACTTCCGCCATGAGGGCAGCGAGGCGGTATCATGCGCGTGATGGTCACCGGCGGCGCGGGTTTCGTCGGCTCCGCCGTCGTCCGGTATCTGGTGCTGGAGCGCGGCGCGCGGGTGCTGACGCTCGACAAGCTCACCTATGCCGGAACGCTCGCCTCGCTGAGCGCGGTGCGCAACAACCGCGCGCACGACTTCGCGTGCATCGACATCTGCGACCGGGCCGCGGTCGCGGACGCCTTCGCGAGCTTCGAGCCCGATTGCGTGCTCCACCTCGCCGCGGAAAGCCATGTCGACCGCTCGATCACGGGATCGTCGGCCTTCATCGAGACCAATATCGTGGGAACCCACGCTCTGCTGGAGGCCGCGCGCGACTATTGGGACAGCCTCGCCGCGCCGCGCCGCAATGACTTCCGCTTCGTCCACGTCTCCACCGACGAGGTCCATGGCTCGCTGGGGCCGGCCGCACCGCGCTTCACCGAGGAGACGCGCTACGATCCGAGCTCGCCCTATGCCGCGAGCAAGGCGGCCTCGGATCATTTGGCCATGGCGTGGTGGCGCACCTACGGGCTGCCGGTCGTCGTGACGAGCTGCACCAACAATTACGGGCCCCACCAGTTTCCCGAAAAGCTCATCCCGCTCACGATCCTCAATGCGCTGGAGGGCAAGCCCCTGACGGTCTATGGCGATGGCGGCAATGTGCGCGACTGGCTGCATGTCGAGGACCATGCCCGCGCGCTCGATCTCGTTGCGCGGCGCGGCGTTCCCGGGGAGCGCTACGCGATCGGGGCCGCGAACGAGCGCAGCAATATCGATGTGGTGGACGGCATCTGCGCCATCATGGACCGGCTCAATCCCCGCGGCGGGCAGCACAGCCGTCTCATAACCCATGTCGAGGACCGCCCCGGCCACGACCGGCGCTATGCCATAGACCCCGCGAAGCTCGAGCGCACGCTCGGCTGGCGTCCGTCGCGGGAGTTCGCGGACGGTCTGGAGCAGACGGTCCGGTGGTATCTGGACAATGCGTGGTGGTGGGCGCCGTTGCGCAAGACGATCTACCCCGGCGACCGCCTTGGACTGGTTGTCGCCGGGTGAGTGCAAGTCGTTTGTCAAGTATAATGTGATTCGTTGCACGGCAAAGCAGGTAGTGCTTGCCAACAATGGAGCGCTGACATGGATATTGTAGCAGTGATCATCCAGCTTGTGGCTGGTGCAGTCGGGGGTAACGCCGCCGGGGCCGCGCTCAAGGACTATAGTCTTGGAACGGTGGGGAACTCGATTGCCGGCATTGTCGGCGGCGGCATCGGAGGTCAGATCCTGGCGGCGGTGCTGGGTGGCGCTGCATCCGGCATGGCCGATGGCGCCGGCGCCGCGGGCGGCATGGATATCGGGTCGATTGTCGGCGATATCGCCGGCGGCGGCATCGGTGGCGCCGTCCTCATGATCGTCGTCGGCGTGATCAAGTCGATGATGAAGAAGTAACCGCGCGACCCTCCCTCCCAAGCGCGCGGTGCGTGCGGCGGGGCCCTTCAGACGGCGGGCCTCGCCGCGTCACATGTCAGATCGAGAGCCTGAACGGCCGTCACCGCGATGGCGTAATAGACGTCGTCGGCATCGCAGCCGCGCGACAGGTCGTTCGCCGGTTTTGCGAGGCCCTGGAGGATCGGCCCGATGGCCTTGGCGCCACCGATGCGGTGGGCGATCTTGTAGCCGATATTGGCCGCGTCGAGATTGGGGAAGACGAGGACGTTGGCCTGCCCCTCGATGGGCGAATCCGGCGCCTTGCGCGCGGAGATCTCCGGCACGATGGCGCTGTCGAACTGCACGTCGCCATAGACCTTGAGCTCGGGCCTGCGGCTGTGGACGAGGGCCGCGGCATCGGCCACCCGGCTTACGCACTCATGGTTCGCGCTGCCGCTTGTGGAGAAGGAGAGCATGGCAACGCGCGGTTCGTTTCCGACAAGCGCGCGGTAGGAGTCGGCGGACGAGATCGCGATGTCGGCGAGCTCGTCCACGGTCGGCTCCACATTCAGGCTGCAGTCGGCGAAGATGAGCGCGCCCTTGAGGATGTGGTGCTGCTCGCAGAGCATCATCACGAAGAAGCTCGACACCGTCTCCACCTCGGGCGCGCGCCCGATGATCTGGAGCGCGGTTCGGATGGTGTCGGCCGTG